>JAIPCE010000152.1 GCA_021738345.1 Rhodoferax sp.
CTGGCCTTTCTCAACAGCCTGTAGGCAGTGGACTATGTCGAGTGATTGAAGTGGAAATCGCGCGGCAACATCTCCAAACTCCAATCGTGTTGGCATGTGTCACAAAATTGCAAGACATAGTCCGGTTGGGTAGATAGTGTCGACTATGTCTTTGGAGACATAGTCGACACACAACCGCCATGCATCTGCTTCAGTCCGGCGTGGAAATCAGCATCATTGCTCTATGGCTCGGACATGAAAGCCCGGTAACCACCCATCAATACGTTGAGGCTGATCTGGTTATGAAAGAGAAAGCACTCGCACGACTTCAGGATCCCGCAATACCGGCACATCGATTCCGAGCACCGGAATCACTATTGGAGTTCTTGAAGACCTTGTAATTATGTATAGCGCCAGCACCGCTGCAATTGCCATTCATGGAGAAGGAGTCCAGGCCGAAGGCTCCGATCTATACATAACTGAGCCCTTTACATAATGGCCAGGAGCGGCTATTGGAGCCCGTTGCTCCATTGCAGTCCTTGAGCCAACCGAATTTTCGATACCGGTCGTTCAGTGTGCAAATGTGGAATATGGCGGTGGAATATGGCGGTGGGATATGGCTGGCACAACCAAATATTGCTCGCTAGAATGTACCCACCTTGGCGGTAGGCGGCCTCTGCGCTGCTTATCCTTTGACATTGTCACTATGTGATTTACTTTGCAGCGTAACCCTGAGTTATTACTCATTGTTGCTGTTGGTTGGTTCGGAAATCCCATGCGCGTAGCGCTAGGCTAGCCAAGGTTTAAGTCAAGGAGAATTTGTATGAAAAAAGAAACTCGTACATTCAGCCTGGTACTCGCTGGAATGAAAATGGTGACTGCGCTTGCGTATGCTACCGTTGCCGTCCTCGAGTACATGGGCCGTAACTACAGCCGCCATGCAAACCAAGTGGCAGCATAAATACCAACGCTCCCCTGGGAAATGGGTCTTCGTTCCTACCGAAGAATCGAGAGTTGAAGGTAAGGCGATAAAAATGGCTGTCGAAGACAAATGGCAGCCACCAGCCTATTATTTCCACCTTCGAGCTGGTGGACACGTTGCTTCTCTCCGCTCCCACGTCAACAACACTTATTTCCTTCGCCTAGACATCCAGGACTTCTTCGGTAGCGTTACAAGAAATCGAGTAACTCGTAGCCTGAAAAAGATGTTTGGCTACGAAAGGGCTAGACAGATGGCCAATGACAGTACTGTCAAGCACCCTGCTGACAAGAACAGAGTGATCCTGCCGTACGGATTCGTCCAATCTCCAACCCTGGCATCCTTGACTCTTTTTGACAGCAGACTGGGTGGGTACCTGGAGCAACTCGAAAAAAGAAAATATGTTGCGGTCAGCGTATACATGGACGACATCATCGTCTCGACAAAAAGGAAAAAGCCTCTAGCCGATATTCACAAAGAGCTAGTGGTCGCCTCAGTCAAGTCGCGATTCGATTTCCATCCAGACAAGACCGAGGGGCCTGGGATAAAAATCACAGCATTCAACATCGAGCTCGGCAGTGGAGACATTCAAGTTACCCCGGAACGACTCCAGGAGTTTTACGATGCATTCAAAAAGACATCGAGCCTGCTTGAAAAAAACGGGATTGCTGGATATGTAAGCTCTGTAAACCCTGCGCAGGCAACGCTTTTGGTGTAACTGCCGCAGCAGTCAGGCCAAGATTCCCCTTTCGACAGCACCCAAGCGAAAAACGGTGACTGATTAGCACGCGTCTTGGCAAAGACGGCCGTCTACGCGACTCATCCCAGGCGCTTGTCACCCCAAGCCACGTATCCACTTCTGTTCTCCTGCACGTTCATCTCGGCGGTCTTCAAGGACTCGTAGGTATCGGCCAGCGACCGTGCAGGAGACGCCTGCTTCATTGGCAGGTCAGACTAAACTTTTCAAGTGGTTGGAACTGGATTGGAAGCCGCGCGCCACCATCGCAGATCGGCCTATGTCTTTGATCCCGAAGTTTTGTTGTCGTGCCCAGCGTCAATGAGCACGATATCCTCGCGCCCTTCGAGTTTCAGCGACTTCAGCGCGCTGGTCACCTTCTCTAATTCTGCATCGGAGAAATACATGATTACCTTGATACCCTTTTCGGTTTGACTGGCGCTGGCGTAGACCTCGACCTGCTTCTCCAAGTTGCGCCGAAGACTTGAATTGCTCGCCAGCTTGAACTCAACCAGACTGGCGTTCCGTCTTCCCTTCGAGACCTTGTAGTCAACAGGGCCACGGCCGTTGTTGACCTCGGCGTTCACGTCGAACGCCGTTGCGTACCACGTCAGCCTGAACATTGTGTGCAGGTCGCTCTCGCGCTTGACCGGTTTACCGTCAACGTAGAACACGCGGTACCCGTCGTTGTCCTCGATGACGTGTTTCAGGTATTTCACCCTGCGCAATGATTCCTCGTACGAATCTCCGTGTTCGTAGAACTCCGAGCCGGCGAGTTGCCCTAGAACTAGCTCTCTAACGTTCTCGACAAACTGCACGTGCGTCTCGTGAACCTTCTTCTCGCTGATGACGTGGGCTTGGTCAGCATGCTCTTCTTTCCACTTGATGTAGTAGTCCAACAGTTCGGTGAACTTCTCGATCGTGCGCAGTGCTGCCTCCTTGCGCTCGTCCTGCGTTGACCGTTCGTTGATTTGCCGTAGGAAGTGGTCGTTGACTTGGGCGCGCAGGTCCTCGTCAGGCAGCGACTGCCGAAGCTGGAAGAACTGCGAGACCATATCGCCTTGGTTAATCCAAGACTCATCTCGTGTCAGGATTTCACATGGAGTGAGGATGACGTAGTCGTCTCCATGGAACGGGAGAGAAAACACCCCCGACTGCCAGCGGCGTGTCTCGTAGTTGAACCAAACCCTGTCAACATTGACCTTCCGCAGTTGCTCCGGTCGCAACTGCGCAACCGCGAAGTCCTCGGTGTACTTCAGCAGAAAGCCCTTAATGAGATTAGTCGTGAAATCGCTCAGATGGTCTCTTCCGACACCACCGCTGAGCAGCCCCAACTTCTCCATGTGCGAACCCTGCGTCAGAGATTCGTCGCCGAAGTTGCGGAATACGCTCGTCAAATTTCGTGCAAGTGCTTGCGCGAAATGGTGTCCGAGGCCCGTACCACTGTTCCCTTGTCGGCTGAAGCCAAGCCAGTTCTGCTTTACCTCGCGGAACAGCAACCATTGAGAGATGGCGCCTTCGGTCAACTCGTCAGCCTGTGCGCGATCCCTCAGGAAGACAAGGTACTTGATGATTTCGTCATGCAGGGTGCGGTACTTCTCATCTTGGCTGTCGAACAGCAAAAAGGGGTCTATGAACAACGGCAGATCATTGACCAAGGCGATATTGAACGCGCCGTATTGATCCAAGGTTTCCGGTTCAACCCCGAAGACATCCGAGAAGTAGATCATTGGGCCCTTCTTCCGCGAAGCTCTAGAGATGGAGCGCCGAGGATCATGGAAATAGGTCCCGCACACGCGCGAACGAGTGGCCGGTTTCAGCCGCATGACGAACCTTCCGCGATATGACGTGGTTGATCGGGAGCGCCTTGTCGAGCGCATAACTCAGGTCCAACCCATCCATGCATACTAGACGCTTACCGCGTCCGAAGGCGTGCAAGCCCTCCTCCGTGAAGCCGCTATCACTGATGAAGAGGCCCCTGGCCCAAGCCGCCTTCTGGTCAATCTTGCCTTGAAAAGTGAACAGCTCGGCAACGCCAATTCTTGCGGCATGCCATTTCGCCTCAACGAGATAGATTTCCCCTTGCAGCTCGAAACTACCGTCGATCTGCTCCCCCCGATTGCGAAACCCCTCGCGCGCCTTGAGACCGTAGGCGTTGAAAAGCTTGCTCAAGAACGCCTCGAACGCGTAACCGCGTTCATGGGGTGCCAACGTCGAGACCTGGAGCAAGTCGGCTTTGAGGTGCTGCAGTGTGCGTTGGTCGTAAATCGGCACCGGCGGTTGTCCGAACAGAGCAGAGGTCGGCTGTGCTCCCTTCCCTTGAAGCAGGTCTGTCAGGGCGAGCAACCTTCCGTGCGCGTTGAAAACCTGCTCTGATTCGCCTGTCTTAGTCCGCAGTGCAACACGATAGGTCCAGAGCGCGTCAAGAACCCGGACGGCGGTTTGCGCATCGACCATCTGCAAAAAGCAGCGCAAGCGCTTTGCCTTGGAGGTCCCGGTCACGGCGTACCGCACGTCGTAGATGTCGAAGTTGAGCTCGTCGCTGAAAAATGAGGCTATCGTCCGGTCGGAGAAGTCGAGCACATACCCACCCTCCATTTGGAAGACCTCATCAAGAAACTTCATGTCCAAAGCTTTTATTTTTGGCATTCGAACCTTCTGGCTTGCTCATGGCCGTTCTACAGGAACGGTGAAGTGTATATTGTCGGCGACGGAGACTGACCGGTTGGGTTTCGCGGGGTACCAAAGTCTGTATTCATCTGCCGCTGACATTCGATAGGGCAATTGCGAATGGTTGCAACCGCTGCGTTGCTGAGGACTGAGTGAAAAGTCCGATCTCCCAATCTGAGTGACCGCTTACCCGTTCACATTTCGCGAAGCGATCGGATACGGAAATAATGTCCAACGGAATCACTGCCTGCAATATCAACTTGTTAAAGGTGCTTCTTCTAACTAAAATGCACCTTTAACAGAAAGCGCCATGAAAAACAGTAGCGTCACAGCGGTAACGTTCAAAAATGCCATTGGATGGGAGCCTGATGGTCAATGGGAAGATTGGTGGGTCGAAGTCAGGACCGGCGTCCACAACGCGCGTGACCTAAGGTCCGCGATGGTGACCATGGCCTATGCACTTCAGCTTGCCCCTGACTCCAAAATGCTGTGTATTTTGGTGAACACAAGGATAACCAAGGTTCGACTTGAGCGTGAACTAGAACTGTTCCGCACGCTTGCGAATCCTTTCGTCGCGCAAAGAGTCCGTGTTGCGACATATACGCAAAAAACCGGATACTTCAATTGCCCGGAAGAAATTCCGGCACAGACGCTAGAAAAAATGGTCCAAGCGCACATGGGCTTTGTTGGGCAAAGCGCTAAGGGCGCAACCCAGTACACCATCATGGGCATACTGATCCTGGATTGGCTCAACCACGTCGGACCGCAAACCACCGACGCGCTGTGTCAGGCCAGCGGCGCGAGCTACCCGACGGTGGCAGCAGCCCTGAAGCAACTCGAAGCCGAGGATGCCATCACCAAAGAAGCTGACCGACGCGTCTCGCTGCGCAAGTTTCCCATGGAGCAATGGCGCCGATGGATCGGCATCAGCAGCCAGCACCGCAAGTCCGCTTACTTTGTTGACCGTTCCGGCCAGCCACGTTCCCCCATGGACCTGGCCCGCCGCCTACGCGACAAGGTTCAACGCGAGGATATTGCTGTCTCTGGCGTGATGGGTGCCAAGTTCCACTACCCATTGCTCGATCTGTCCGGCGACCTGCGTCTGGACCTGACATTGCATGGCAGTCCAACCACAAACCTGGACTTTGTACGTGCCCTCGATCCAGCGCTGGACAGGACAGATGACCCCAGAGAAAAACCATCATTGGTGATCCACTTCCTGACTCGGCCGCACGCCCACTTTGTCACGGTCGACACCGGGATACTATGGGCAGACCCCATTGAATGTTTGACCGATCTGTACGAAGCACGTCTGGACTACCAGGCGGATGACATGCTGCGCGCGCTCATCGAAAACCGAAAGTAGGGGACCGTCACGATGTACACCGTTTCACCCCACTCAGTTTTGAAACAAATTTCCGAGGCCTTGCCTGCGGACTGCCGGGACAACATGATCATTGTCGGTAGCCTGGCTGCGGCCTGCCATTTCTTCGATGGCAGCGAAATGCTGAAGACCAAGGATGCAGACGGCATGCTTTCGCCCAACGCAAAAGCCGTCAGCGCCGCGGTGACCGTTACCGACAGATTGCTGGATGCAAAATGGGAATTCCGTTCCGATGACACCTGGGGGACTCCGGGTACACACGATATCCCGACAGACAAACTGCCCATGGTCCGCTTGCGTCCACCGGGCCAGACCGAATGGTTTCTTGAACTGTTGGGGGCGCCCAAGGAAACAGCAGAGGGTCGCACCTTTGAGCGGCTGAACACTGCCCACGGGGATTTTGCTCTTTGTTGCTTTGGCCACCTGCGTCTCGTCGAGTGGAATCCGATCCAAATGGAAGGGATTCGCATTGCCAGGCCGGAGATGATGGCCCTGGCCAACTTGCTGCATCACCCTGTCATTGGTACCGAGCTGATAAAGGGCGGTGTGGCCGGGCGCACCATCAAACGATCAAACAAAGATCTCGGACGAGTATTGGCGCTAGCCTATCTATCAAACGGCAAGAATGCCGACGAACTAGAAGCCTGGCCGCAGAGGTGGACGACCGCATTGAACGAAAAGTACGGACCTGCAGCACAGAGGGTCGGCGCCAGCGCGGGCGCGGGTATCCGTGCTCTTCTAAAAAGTCCTGCAGACTTGGACGAAGCGTTGCACACCTGCAATACGGGTCTACTGACATCGAAGAATGTGAATGCCGCAGTATTAAGGGCAACTGGCCAACGGTTCATCGACGATGTGATCGAACCGTTCGAGCGTCTGATCGCAATTTGACACGCATCAGTAGAATCGTCGACGCCACCAATGTAAGCAATGGTGTGCAGCTCACGCGATATTGCACGCACCCTCAAACTCCGAAAACAACAGTTTGAGCGGATCCCTGCGTCGAATAGATGGACCTCAACTCGATACTCGCATGCCCCGCCAGCACACTGCCCACCTCAATCGGCACCACAACGACCAGCGCCTAGCGCACAAAAAGGTATGGAGCATCCAATGAGTGCTGGCTTTACCAAACCGTTACGCATCCAAACCCGCAATTGCTGCCGACTTGGCCGCGTGACGGAAGAAACGCTTGAGCACGGTGTAGATCCTGCAGGTCGACAGGGGATCGACCCCGCCTTCTCCGTCCGAGAAGCAGTGACACAAGATAGCGACTTCGCACCCTACGGAGGTGCGCGGCAGTGACTTCACTTCCGTCAGGTCAGGTGCTGCCAATCTCATAGGAAGGTGGAACAAAGATTTGCGCCGCAGACAGCGACTTCACGGGGTAGATCAGCAGGAAGACATTGTATTTAGTCTTAAATGCTTCACCCAAACACTCATGGATTAACCCGTTCTTATCGCGGTATTGAAGCGGCGTTGGCCACGTCATTTTCTTAACAATCGGCAGAAGAACGGACAACGCGTGATCGGTGTCTATGACGACGTCGGTCGGGCAGCCAACCCATTGCTACTGGCAGTTTGTTGTTCAAGTTTGACTTAACCCTGAGTCGCCACCCGCCTCTTCATCCCCTGCACCGCCTTGATCTTCCTGGCCAGTTCCTGGGTTGAGTAGATTGAGGTCGTGTCAATCGAAGCATGGCCTGCCAGCTCGGACGCGACTTCGATAGGCACCCCATCCACCAACGCCTGACGCACAAAGGTATGCCGCATCCAGTGAGTTGACGCTTTTTCAAACCTCCGCGCATCCAGCCCGACCGCTTCAGCTGTCTTGGCCGCCTGCCGAAAGAACCGCTTCAACACAGCATAGATGCCAGCCGACGACAGGGGCGTACCAGCTGATTCGCTCTTAGCGCCCACCACCAGCTCACCGCCCTGCCCTCTGCCCCATTGCGCAACCGATGCATGCAATGTACGAATTAGCGGCAATTCAGCCTGATTCTCGCTTGCCAGGTCCTCTTCCAGAAAATCTCCGCCATGCAGACCCAGCAACCGCACCACATCCGGATTGAGTGGCACCTCGCGCGTCTTGTTACGCTTGCCCACGACGGTCAAGATCCAGGTTTCGGGCAGATCCGGCAGGGACTCCAGCCGCAGGTCTTTGTGCCTTGCGTTGGCCAGTTCCTCTAGACGGATACCCGATGTAACCAGCAACTCCAGAATGCATTTCAGTCGCAGATTCTCAGACCCGGTCGGCATGGCGTCCAGGCAACCCAGCACGTGGGCCCACTCCGCTTCGGTGAAGGACCTCTTGATGTCCATCTTCGTGGCCGGCAGATCAAACGACTTCATCACCGAACGGAACGGGTTAGCCACCAAGTACCCCGCATCCACCAGGCCTCCGTACAAGGTTTGCAGAATCACGAGCGCCTGCTTCTGGGACGCTGAACTGGGTTGAGTGCGAAATGCCCGCCAGGCCGGGTCCGTGCGTTTCAATGGTACCTTCTGCATCCATGTTGCCGGCACGGCTTGAAGAAAGGCCCGGTACTTCTGCACGTCCGGTGCTGTGACACTGGAGAGAGGTTTCCTGAGCTCCTGCGCACACCACAGCAGAAAGCGTTCAACCTCCTTCCTGTAGCTGCGCTGGGTGGACGGCTTCTCAGCGTAACGGGAGAGCCACATGTCCACGGCCTCCAGGTCGTTCTTGGCACCCAGGGTGTTGGCCATGTGCGAGCGAAACTCACCCTGCTCTCCAGCCAGCGATGGCGAAGCCTGCATCCGGGCCAAGCTACCTGCTGCCATGGAGCCCGGGCCAAACTGGGCCAAACCTTGGGACCCACCCAAGGACCCGGTCACCGGCACTAGGGCGGCCACGCGCAGCTCCTGCTTGCTTTTAGGTTCATTCGCCGTGCCAGAGATCACCAAATTCAGGTGGTCCTGTTCCAGGATGAGCCATTGCAGCACCTGCTTGGCACGCAGCACCCCAAAGCCTTTGATTTGGCTGTGCCAGCGATAACCGTACACGTTGATGAAGCGCACCAAGTCACCAAGGGTGACGATGCCGACATTGCGCATGACCTTGACCACAGGCTTGGCAAACCAACTCTCCAGCCTGTCCGTGGCAGCCGGGATCACCGAGAGCACCGTCTCCAGGTAATTGAGCGCCCTCACCCGGTCACCCACGACATCCTTGTGCCCGGCTCCAGCCTCCTGTGCATCGGCATTGTCCAGACCGAAGTGCGCCTTGTACTCATCCAACAAGTCGGCTTCGGACCACATGTCCGGGTCCATGCCCTCGGCTTGCGCCCAGTCTTCAAGCGAAGGGAGCTCGACAGCGGGCTTGACCTTTGCATCACTCCTGAGCAGGTCCAGCAGCTGCGTGATCTTGCTCGAAGTGGGCAGCGTGGCGTCCAGCGCTCTGCCCGCTTCAATGATTTGTTTTAGTAACGCGTCACGCTGGTTCTGCACAAAGCGCAGATCGGTGGTGGTCTCGGCCCAGGCCATGTAACGGTCAAACGAATCGGCCAGGTCCAGGCCCAAAAGGCTGGAACGTACGAACGCGAAGTGGTGCACACCCAAGGCCCGGGCTTCCTGCATCACTTTTGCCTTCGATCCCTTGGGACGTCCGGGCTTGCGTCTGGCGCTTTTGGGCTGTTCGGAGAAAAGCTGCATTGGTCTCTTCTTCTTAAATGGGACAGAGCCAGCTCATGTCACCGCCTCGACCTCGTCAAGGTGCACGATGTAGACCATGGGCTGAAGCTTGGAGATGCATGATGCATGCAATCACCTGGGCCACCCTAGCGCTTGCCGTTGTGCATGGCTTCCATTTCAGCGCCGCTACTGGAAGAATTGGACACGGAAGACCTCACTCAAGTTGAAAGTGATCTTTTAGATCAATTTATATTGCGTCATGATTATAAGGATAATCATGACGTGGCTACAACAAGTTTGTTCAAATTGTCGATCGTTCACCGTTCACACAAGGAAAGTTGACCCTACCTCTGCAACTAAAGTTGACCCCAATTTGACTTTGCGTCATGCTACCCATTGCGGGAAGCTCAAGCTACACGGATCTTGTTCTGTTAATGGAGCATCCGCAGAGAAATTTCAAGTCAAATCCAACAACATGGGGTTACACGCGATAGTCATGTTCTAAAGCAGTGGACTGTCTCTTGACTCCAGTCATGACTTGAGACATCATTGCTGGAAACATGAAACGCCCTACACAGCAGGAAATTTACGCTCCAGCCGATGTGAAGATTCCCGTCCGACTCGGTGGAGGGGTCTTGAAAGAGCGAGTGATTCGTGAACTGCCTTCGAAGAAAGTACTCAACTATGCACTTGCTTACATCAATCCGATGATTTATAGCGGTGACAACGGACGAGTACTGGGGTACGACAACAGCCACGCTTACTCCCATAGGCACTACATGGGGTCCGTCGTTGCAGATTCATTTGCCAGTTATGAAGAGTTGTACGAGCGGTTTGAGCAGGAGTGGCAAGACATCGCCATGAAGTTCGTCAACGGAGAGCAAATTTAATGAAACAAAAGATTAGTTTGACAGATTTTGCAAAAAGTCCCGTCCTTGGCGCGCACTCGTTAAAGAGCAAGGCGGTTGCACGAGCATTGGACGAGGGGGCTGAGTCGCTGCCCTATTCAAAGGTTTTCACAAGCTTTGAGTTTGAGGACTTTATGACGCAGCTCACCCCGAAGCGATTTGAGTTGCTGCGCATGGCCAGCAAAGGCCGACATTCCATTGCAGATCTCGCCCTTGCCTCACACCGCAACCCCAGCGCGGTATCCCGAGATGTCTCGAAGCTGTCAGAGCTTGGCCTTGTCAAGGTTGAGTCAGTAATCAATCAAGGTCACGGTCGCAGAAAAGTGGTGATGCCGGTGGCAAGCACGATCTCAATCAACGTCTCCATTGCTGCCACATAGGGTTATATGGGCGTTGTTGCAATCCGTAGATGGGTCAACAACTTTCGAGTGACCGTTGAATATCAGCCGCTAAGAGTTGGGTGCGAAAGCTAACGCCCTGACGCTTTGTCTTTTGCATCCCGAGTTTGAGCGACATTAAGGGTCAACTTTAGTTGCAACCCGCATCTGGGGTCAACTCTTTGGTCCAATTGCAGCTCAATGGTGGCCCAAGGCGGAAGTCTTAAGGGCTAGTTGACCCTACAACTGGGGTCAACTTTAGTGTTGTGAACGGTTCACTAAAAAGTCGCCCCTGCAAATCTCCTAACCCCTTATCACCATTGAATATTTCTACAAAATGTGTGCACCAAATCCCTCAGAAAACGTTAATTTCAGAGTAACTTTCTGAGAGATTTGCCATGCAGCCAGTGGACTTCTTCCGTAGCCGAATCGACGCCATGATCAATCTCAACGATCCCCTGGCGGTGTTGGCCACCCGACTTCCATGGCGCCAAATCG
>JAIPCE010000153.1 GCA_021738345.1 Rhodoferax sp.
CCTTGCCGCGTACCGTCACGGTGGTTTCGCCGCCCGACAGCAGTACGCACGGTGGGGCAAAGGGCTGCTGCCGTTGGGCCACCTGGAGCGCAATACCAGCTAGCACCCGACCCACATCACGCGCTTCGCCTTCCAGCGCGTCGCCCAGAATATGCGCGGCCAGGCCGGCCTGCCGTGCCACGGCGGCGGCGGCCTCAAGCGCCTGCTGGGGTGTGGCAATCATGCGGGTCTCGCTGCGTGCCAGACGCGGGTCGCCGGGCTTGACCGATTCACCCGAGCCATTGCTGAGGTGGACCAGCGCTGCTGGGGGCAGGCTGATACCGTAGCGCTTGACAATCGCCAGCGCCTCAGCGCAGGTCGTGGGGTCGGCGACGGTGGGACCCGAGGCAATATTGACGGGGTCATCACCGGGCACGTCAGAAATCAGCAGGGTCAGTACCCGGGCCGGATAACAGGCAGCAGCCAGCCGTCCGCCCTTGATGGCGGACAGGTGCCGGCGCACGCAGTTCATCTCGCTGATGGTGGCACCCGACGTGAGCAAGGCGCGATTCAGCGCCATCTTGTCCTCCAGACTCAGGCCCGCGGCTGGCATTGGCAGCAGCGACGAGCCGCCCCCCGAAATCAGACACAGCACCAGATCGTCCTCGCGCAGCCCCGAGACCAGCTGCAGCATGCGCCGGGCTGCAGCTTGGCCGGCAGCATCGGGCACCGGATGCGAGGCCTCTGCGATTTCGATATGCGCGCACGGCACGGCATAGCCGTAGCGCGTCACCACCAGGCCGCCAAGCTGCGACTTGGGGCCTGTCCAATGCGCCTCCACCGCCTGCGCCATGGCGGCGGACGCCTTGCCAGCGCCAATCACGATCAGCCGGCCAGCCGGGGGAGCCGGCAGGTGGGGAGGAATGCACAGCGCGGGTTGCGCGCTGGCAATGGCCGCTTCGAACATGCGACGCAGCAAATCGGGTGCTGCACCGGGATGCAGTTGCGTGGATTGAAACATGCGGAAGCCTCGGTGAAATGGGCATCAGGCGGACGGCTGGCCCTTTTGAAAATTGGCCATCATACCGAGGGCCTGCCTGGATAGGCCGGCATCCCTTACGATTGGGACCATGACTGAAAATACCCTCGCTATTTCGCCTGCTTCACACGAAGTCATCGGTGCCTGCCCGCACGACTGCCCCGACACCTGTTCAATGGTCACCAGCGTCGAGAATGGGGTGGCAATCAAGGTGCATGGCAATCCGGCGCATCAGCACACCGACGGCGCACTGTGTACCAAGGTCTCGCGCTACACCAAACGTAGCTACCATCCCGAAAGAATCTTGCATCCGCTGAAGCGGGTGGGGGCCAAAGGGTCGGGTCAGTTTGAACCGGTGGGCTGGGAGCAGGCGCTCACCGACATCGCGCAAAAGCTCAGGTCCATCACCGACCGGGGTCCGCAAGCAGCGCAGGCCATCCTGCCCTACAGCTACGCCGGCACCATGGGTCTGGTGCAGGGCGAGGCCATGGCGGCGCGCTTTTTTCATACCCTGGGCGCGTCGCTGCTGGACCGCACCATTTGTGCGACAGCGGGCGGCGCAGGCCTGACGCACACCTTGGGCGGCAAGCTCGGCATGCGGGTGGAGTTCTTCGCGGAGGCCCGATTGATCTTGATCTGGGGCAGCAATTCGATTGCCAGCAATCTGCACTTTTGGCGCTATGCGCAAGTTGCCAAGCGCAACGGTGCCAAGCTGATCTGCATCGACCCGCGCCGTACCGAAACCGCCGACAAGTGCCATGAACACATTGCCCTGCTACCCGGCACCGATGCGGCGCTGGCGCTGGGCCTGATGCAGCAACTGATCAGCAACGACTGGCTAGACCACGACTACCTAGAGCGCTACACGCTGGGCTGGGACGCGCTGCGCGCGCATGCGCTGCAATGGCCGCCCGAACGGGTCGCGTCCATTTGCGGCATCAGCGTGGCGCAGATCACGGCACTCGCCCGGGATTACGGGAGTTGCCTGCAACGCGGCGAGCCGGCGGCCATCCGCATGAACTATGGCCTGCAAAGGGTGCGCGGGGGTGGCAACGCCGTGCGCGCCATTGCATGCCTGCCCGCCTTGATTGGTGCCTGGCGCCACCGCGCAGGCGGCGTTTTGTTGTCAAGTTCAGGCAGCTTTCCGGTCCGGCGGGCAGCCCTGGAACGTCCCGATCTGCTGGCCGACCGCGCGCCGCGCACCATCAACATGAGCACCATTGGCGACGACCTGCTGCGACCGGCCTCAAGCGAGTTTGGGCCGGCCATCGAGGCGCTCATTGTCTACAACAGCAACCCGGTGGCAGTTGCGCCCGATTCCGGCAAAGTGGTGGCAGGCTTTGCCCGCGACGACCTGTTTACCGTGGTGCTGGAGCATTTTCAGACCGACACCGCCGACTATGCCGACTACATTTTGCCGGCCACCACGCAACTCGAGCACTGGGATGTGCATTTAAGCTATGGGCATACCGATGTGCTGCTTAACCGCCCCGCCATTGCGCCCCTGGGTGAGGCCAAGCCCAATAGCCAGATCTTTCGCGAGTTGGCCGCCCGCATGGGTTTTACCGATCCGTGCTTTTTGGACGACGATGCGACGCTGTGCCGTACCGCCTATGGCGAAGCGGTAGATTTTGAGCTTTTGCTGCGCCAGGGCTTTGCGCCGCTTGCACTGCCCGAGGCACCGTTTGCCCAAGGCGGCTTTCCCACTCCGTCGGGCCGCTGCGAATTCGAAAGTGCGCGGCTGGCCGACGCCGGGCTCGACGCCCTACCCTGCTACTTGCCCAACCACGAGACGCCCGATCAAGCGGCGCCCTACCCGCTGGCCATGATCTCGCCGCCGGCGCGCAACTTTTTGAATTCGACCTTTGTGAACGTAAAAAGCCTGCGCGACATCGAACGTGAGCCTATTCTGGAAATCCACGCCAGTGATGCGCTGGCACGCGGGATTCAGACCGGGGACACCGTGCGCACCTTCAACGGGCGCGGAGAATACCGCTGCAAGGCCGTGGTGTCGCAGCGCGCCAGACCGGGTGTGGTCAACGGCCTGGGGGTCTGGTGGCGCAAACTCGGGTTGGACGGCAGCAACGTCAACCAGCTGACCAGCCAGGCCCTGACCGATATGGGCCGTGGACCGACCTTTTACGACTGCCTGGTGCAGGTCGAGCGGGATGGCGCGGCGCCATAACAAGCAGCGATCAGCGCAGGTTACCCGTGTGGCCCACGGAATAGCGCCCGGGTTGCGGCCACACCGTCAGTCCGTGGGGCTCCATGCCGACCTTGATCTTCGACACGGCGCCGCTGCTGGTGTCAATGCGGTAGACCACGTCGTCAAACCGACCCGATAACCAGAGCCATTTGCCGTCTACGCTGACGTTGCCCATATCGGGGCTGCCCCCGCCCGGAATTGGCCACTGCGCCACAATTTTGTCGGCGCTGAAGTCGATGACGGTCACACTGCCCGGTCCGCCACGCGGACCGTGGATTTTGTGCGACCCGCGATTGGCCACATACAGCAGTTTGCCATCGCGACTCGGGTACAGCCCATGTGCCGCCACTCCCGTGGTGATGAAGCCAATTTCCTTCAGCGATTCCCCGTCGACGATATGCACCCCGTCGGCATCCATGTCGGCAATGAAAAAGCGCTTTCCATCGGGAGAAATACGAATATCTTGCGGCATGCCTTTGGTGGCGGTGCAGATTTCGGTGGCCGGAGGTTCAAATTTGCTGAGGGGTTTGTCACTGAAGCGGATTTTTGGCATCTGCAGCTTGAGGTAACCCATAACCTTGCGCTCGATGAGGTCGACTTTTGCGATCGTGCCCTGGAATTCGCAGGTAAAGATGGCGTAACGCCCATCCATCGAAAAATCGGCATGGTTGATGCCACCGCACTCCGGTACCGAAATCGAATATTGCATCTCCATGGTCTGGGGATCCCGGAAATCGAGCCGTTTGCGGGCCTCTGCCACCACAATGGCCGACTTGCCGTCCGGGCTGAAATACAGGTTGTAAGGATCATCGACCTTGACGGTCTTGCCCGGCTTGCCGGTGCGCGGATCGACTGCGGTCAGACTCCCATCATTTCCGCGCTCGGCGTTATTGGCCACCCAGAGGGTGCGCAGGTCCCAGGAGGGCACCACGTGCTGGGGACTTCGGCCCACCTTGAACTGGTCAATCACCTTCAGGGTGTTGGGGTCAATCACGCTGACGCTGTTGCCGCGCAAATTGGGGACATAGATGCGCTCCAGATCGTCCTTGACGGTGGCAGACAGGCGGTCCGACGCCGTTTCGCTGTACAGGTTACCGGGGTCAACCACGGCTGGCATGCCGGGCACCGTGGACACTGCGGGCAGTTTGCCGCTGGCTTGCGGGGCTGCGGCGCCCAGTCCAAGGGGCGACAGGGCCAGCATGCCCGTGACAGAAACAAGTGCCAGTCCAAGCAACTGAATTTTTCGGTGAATGGTCATAAGTCAATAAAGGAATAGGGTTCGCAAGAGACGCATCAGAGGTCCAGACCCTAGGGCGCGCAGTAGAAAACCAGTCAGTGGCCCCTGCTGGTACGCATTGCATCGCCAATGGATTGGACAGAAGTCTCAATTATCTGTTGAATTCCGAGCTGTCCGAGCTCGGCCTGGGACCGCCGTGGATCGCCGTAGACCCCCTGCGCATCGCTGAACTTCTTGCCCGAAGCCAGCAGGTCGGTGCGCACCAGCGCCGGATCGATGGCCATGGCCAGAGAGGTGTCGGCCAGCCCGGCATGGGTCCCGATCTCGGGCAGTGCGTGGCCACGCGCCTGCAGCGTCTGCACAAACCCCTGCTGGGTCACCTGGTAATACTGCGCGACCGCATGGACCCGGGTGCTGGGGTCGCGAGCCCACTCGCGGTTTAACTTGGCCGCCACCCGCGCCATGCTTTTTTGGTAGCCCCCATGGTCGCCAAGCAAAACGATGTCGCGCAATCCGTGCTGCCTGAAGCTACGCGCTGCGCCTTCCAGCACCGACTCAAACGCAGACTCCGAGATCGAGATCGTGCCGGCAAAACGCATGTGGCCGGCCGGCGGGTTAACGTTGCCCTCCGGGACATAGGCGATGACGGGTGCCACCAGGGCGTTACCCAAACGTTTGGCAATGTCCGCCGACAAGCTGCGAACCCGCACGTTGTGCTTGCCCAGCACAATGTGCGGACCGTTTTGTTCGGTACCTCCAATCGGGATCAGCATGGTCGTGGCACCTTGGGCAATGCGGGCACGCATTTCGGGCGAGGTCAGGTCCTCCATGAAAACAGAATGTGGGGCCGCGGCGGGCTGTGCATGCAGCGTGCTGCCGGCGAGGCTGCCAAGCCACAGCGCCAGCCACCAGGGCAGGACATTGCAAGGCTTCAGATGAAAAAACATGGAATCGCTATCCTTGGTTTCTGTCAGGTTTGGGCTGTGCAGTTGACCAACCCCCGCACCAGAGCATTTTGCACCGGGACCTGCTGACCCGTTGGCGCGGTGCCCTCGCCGCCCACGCTTGGGCGGTGAAGGGTTTACACTGCGGCCCGTCTTGTCGGATCACTGGAGGTGGTCCCTGATCACAAAGAAAACTCCATTGAAACTTCGCAAGCGAACCGCTTTTCTGTTGCTGCTGGCGCTGGTTCTCGTGTTGCATTGGGGCGCGTTGGGCTGGTTTCGGGATCGTCTGCATGGCGCGACACTGATTCAGCCGATGGAGACTCCGGTCTATGGGCGAGTTATTCAGCCGACGCAGTCCAGCACAGCGCGCACTGGGCCAAAAAATCCTGCGGGCGCTATCAAACGCATGGCTGGCACACACGCTAATGCGGTGAACGGGCTCTTTCTAGCCCTGGACGGGCCGGCCGAAGC
Organism: Rhodoferax sp.; assembly: GCA_021738345.1. Taxonomy (GTDB): domain Bacteria; phylum Pseudomonadota; class Gammaproteobacteria; order Burkholderiales; family Burkholderiaceae_C; genus Allorhodoferax. The sequence continues at coordinate 5,880 of JAIPCE010000153.1, forward strand.
AAACCCGAATTTGGCCTCGGATGCCAGCTTGCCCACCCCTGAGTTGCCTGCGCTGGAGCCGATGGCCCCGGTGCCACCGGTGTTGGTGCAAGCCAAGGCGAGCAAGGACGATTGGCCTGCCAATACCCGATTGAGCTATCGGCTCAAGGGCAACTACCGGGGCGACTTGCATGGAAGCGCCAAGGTGGAATGGCAGCGCAGGTCAGAGAACTACGAAGTTCTGGTTGAGTTGCGCATGGCGATCTTCCTCACCGTGACCATGACCAGCCAGGGGAGTTTGAGTGACGCCGGACTGTTGCCACGTGTGTACGAAGAAAAATACCCAGGCAGTGTGCGACGCATCGTGTTCGATGGTGTCGCCGTCAAGTTCAATGACGGCAGTGCCGCGCGCCAGCCAGAGGCCCTGCAGGACACCGCCAGCCAATTCGTCGAGCTATCGCGGCGCTTTTCAAGTGGGCGGCAGGCACTTGAAGTGGGTGCCACGCTCGCGCTCTGGCTCGCCAGACCCTCGGGCATGGACCTGTGGACCTATGACGTGGTCGCACGCGAAGCCCTGGAACTGCCGGAATACGGCAGCGTTGAGGCCTTTCACCTGCGCCCGCGCCCCTTGGCGAACCCGCGCGGCCCCATCACTGCCGAACTCTGGTTTGCACCGAGCCTGCAATACCTGCCGGTGCGCATCAAAATCAGCCTGGGTAGCGGGAATTTTGTCGACCTGATGGTGGAGCGCATCGAACAAGGCGCGCCCGAATCGGTCATTTGTCCGCCACGTACGGATTCGACTTCCGCTCCCGACCAAAACTGCTCTCCGGCCCGTGGCCCGGAATGAAGATGGTGGCGTCCCCCATCGGCCACAATCGCTGCCGGATGCTGGAAATGAGGGTGTCATGGTCACCCTGCGGGAAATCGGTGCGCCCGATCGAGCCCGCAAATAACACGTCACCGACAAAGGCCCGATTCGCCTCTGCCGAATGAAATACCACGTGGCCAGGGGTATGGCCAGGGCAGTGCCGCACGCTCAGGGTGCTGTTGCCAATCTGCACGCTGTCGCCGTCGTGCAGCCACCGCGTGGGCGTAAAGGCCTCGGCATGCGGCAGTCCAAACATCTTGCCCTGCTGCGGCAGGGCATCGATCCAGAATTGATCGGCCGGGTGCGGCCCGATGATGGGCAAGGACAGACGCTTTGACAACGCGGCGGCGGCACCTGCATGGTCAATATGACCATGCGTAATCCAGATCTGTTCCAGAGCCACGCCTAATTGGCGCACCGCGTCAAGCAACAGGTCTGCATCGCCCCCCGGGTCAATCAGGGCAGCCTTCAAGGTCAGATCACACCAGACCAGCGAACAGTTTTGGCTGAAGTCGGTAACGGGGATGGTTTTGTATTGCAACATAGGCGGCGATTTTCGCATTGCCACCGTGTATGCCCTGGGTGACGCACGATCAAGGAACAGAAGTGACGCCAATGCGAGACGCACTGCGCCCGCCGGTGCCGCCAGAAACGGTGCATTGGCTATTTCCGCATCCCTTGGCTCTGTAACGAGAGTGCATTTGATATGGCTCAAGAAAGTTGAAGCCGGTGCCTGAAGCGGCATCTGGTCAGCCTCCCTTTCTGGGGGGGTGTAGGTTTCAGTAGGGATTTATTTGGTGCGCGCACTAAGCTTTGAAAGTTCACTCCTTTCCGACCCTTTTGTGCCCTTGTATCAAGTATTTCCCATGGCAACAAGCTCTCCCTACCGTGTCACCCACCATTTGCTTCAAGTTGCCGTACTTTGGCCGGCCTTGGCATTGGCGCAAACGCCCCCCACTGCGGGCTCTTTGTTGCAACAAATCGAGCAAAGCCTGCCCAAAAGCATGCTACCGGCAAGCCCGTTGCCAAAACCGGTTCAACCACCCGCCATGCAACCGCTTGCCGGTGCCCGCTTGGTGGTCGTCCGCTTTGAGTTCTCGGGCAATCGCTTGCTGGGTACCGATCAACTTGCGCAGGAAGTAGCGTCCTTTCTCAATCGAGAGCTCGATTTCAACCAGTTGCAGGCGGCTGCCACCGCAGTGGCCGAGGCCTATCGCAAAGCGGGCTGGATCGTTCGGGCCTACCTACCCGAGCAAGATATTAAAGAGGGCGTTGTCACGATACAGGTGGTTGAGGCGGTTTTTGGATCGCTTCGTCTTGAAGGTGAGTCGTGGCGAATTTCTCAAGACCAGCTGCGCGCGATTGTGCATTCAGCGCAAGCGGTCGGGCAACCCCTGCAAGCGCAAGCCATCGACCGAGCGCTATTGCTGATAGATGACTTGCCTGGCGTGGGGGTTGTGGCCACCATGACAGAGGGACAAAGTCAGGGCGAGACTGACCTGGTGTTGAAATCCACAGACAAGCTGGCGTACTCCGCCGAGCTGGTGATGGACAACACAGGTTCACGCTCTACCGGCACAGAGCGTGTTTCCTTGTCGATCAATGTGAATAGTCCCCTGGGTATTGGGGATCAATTGGGCGGCAATTTTGTGCACACCTTGGGCAGCGACTACCTTCGCGGCTCGTACAGCGTGCCGGTGGGCCATGATGGTTGGCGCTTGGGCGGTAGTTTTTCGCACATGGACTACCGGGTGCTTAACAACGAAGCCACGCCAATAGATGCCGGTGGCAAGTCGGCTACCTGGGGCGTGGAGGCCAATTACCCGATTGTCCGGTCACGCCTGAAAAATCTGCATCTGGCACTCAACCACGACCGCAAGCGCTTTGACAACCATGCCTCAGGCAGCACCACCACCAAATACAGTGCCACGACCTCGACGCTCGGACTCAATGCCAATCTTTATGACAACTGGGGCGGCGGCGGAGCGAACAGCGCCAATATTGCCTGGGTGTCGGGCAACATCGATCTGAGTGGTTCGCCCAATGAAGCGGCGGACGCGGCCAGCACCCAAACTGCGGGTGCCTTTTCAAAAGTGCGGTTTGGTGCGTCACGCCAGCAAGTGGTGTCTGACGAGATTTCAATTTTTGCTTCTGTTTCTGGCCAAAAGGCCAACAAAAACCTCGATTCGTCAGAAAAATTTTATCTGGGTGGCCCCGCTGGCGTGCGGGCTTACCCGGCAAGCGAGGGGGGTGGCTCAGAAGGAATGCTGGTCAATGTGGAGTTGCGCACCCGAATACCGTGGGACGTGAACATGACCACCTTCTACGACTGGGGCACCGTGCTGGTCAACAGGAACAACGACATCACCGGGGCGGCTTCGCTCAATAGTTTCAATTTGCGCGGACTAGGTGTGGCGCTTAGCAAAACCACGGCCGAAGGAATCACGCTCAAGGCCACCGTGGCCCGCCGCATCGGTGACAACCCCAACCCCACGTCCACCGGTACCGACCAGGACGGAAGCCTGCGCCGTTATCGCTTGTGGCTGCAGGCAAGCGTGCCTGTTCGTTAATGCCACCGCTGTAGCCTGCCCTAGAAAGCCATCACTATGTCGTCTTTAAATTTGTACCAAAACATTACCGTACTTGACCGCAAGCTGCACGCCCAACTCAAGTTGCAACCCCTGAGCACATTTGGTTTCGCAGCGCAGTTGACGGTAGTACCCGTGCTGGCGCAGGAGTTCTTTGCCGTAGCGCGCGAATACACCATTGCATTTTTGCGCAACCCAGACGGCAGTGTGACACCGGTGGTCTTGACCGGTGCACCCGACGGACGCAACCTGTATGTGAATGGCAACGGCGCCTGGACCGCGCGTTACCTGCCGGCCTTTGTGCGCCGATATCCCTTCATCTTTGCGGAGACGGGGCCGGGCCAGCTCACGCTTTGCTTTGACCAGGCGTGTGCCAATCTCAACCACCTCAACGGCAACCCCTTGTTTGACGAGACAGGCCAGGCAACCCAGACCGTACAAGGTGTGCTGGAATTCTTGAGCGGCTACCAGCGCGCTGCAGCCGCAACCCAGCAATTTGCCCAGCGGCTGGATGCCGCCGGCTTGCTGATGGACGCCCAGGCCGACGCCGTGCTGGCAGACGGGCGCAACCAGAAGGTGCTGGGATTCTTGGTGGTGGACGAAGCACGGTTTCGCCAGCTCCCCGAGGCAATGCTCACTGCGTGGTTTGCCAGCGGGGAGTTGGGTCTGGTGTACGCGCATCTGCTGTCGCTGGGACATTTCGTCGATTTGTTGAGCCGGCCCTCGGATAAGACGGCCGTGTCCGAGGCCAGCAGCAGTGCAGTGGCCGAAACCCCCGCCCCCGCCCTAGCAGCGGCAACAACGGGGCGAAAGTCGCGACCCAAAAATTGAGTCCCGCTACCGGTGTCCCGTTTTTCTATTTTTTTGAATTGAATTGAGAGAATGCCATGAGCGCACACGCCAGCATGAACCGCATCTATCGCCTGGTCTGGAACGAAGTTCTGGGAGCCTGGGTTGCAGTTTCCGAAATTGCCAAAGGCCGGGGTAAACGCAGTGTCCGCGCAGCGGTGCTGCTCGCCCCTGTGCTGGCCGCGTTGGGACTGAGCCTGCCGGTGCAAGCGGGGCCACCCGCCCCGGTACCCGCACCCACCCAATTGCCGGTCGGAGGCAAAGTGCTTGCCGGGTCTGCCACCATACAGCCGGTGGCACCCGGCGGTGCGGTGCTCAACATCGACCAAACCACCCAGCGTGCCGCGATCAACTGGAACAGCTTTAACCTGGGTCACGCCGCGCAGGTCAACTTCAACCAGCCAGGCAAAGACGCCTCCACCCTGAACCGGGTACTCGACACCAATCCCAGCCAGATCTTCGGCAAGATCATGGCGCCGGGCCAGGTCATTTTGATGAACCCCACCGGTGTGTCCTTTGGCAGGAGCGCACCGGTCGATGTGGGCAGTATTACCGCCACGACCCACGGCATCAGCGACACCGACTACATGGCCGGCAAGAGCAGCTACGAGCGCAACGGCGCCAACGGCAGCGTGGTCAACGAAGGCGAATTGCGTGCTGCACTGGGCGGCTACATCGCGCTGCTGGCACCCGAAGTGCGCAACGAAGGCGTCATCATTGCCAACCTGGGCACCGTCGCCCTTGCAGCCGGCGAGTCGTTTACGCTCAATTTTGAGGGCAACAACACACTGGCCGGCATTACCGTCAAGCCATCCGCCGTGCACGCGCTGGTGGAAAACAAGGGCGCCGTGCTGGCCCCGGGCGGGATCATTATTTTGTCGGCCCGCGCTTTGGACCGACTGCAGGGCGGCGTCGTGAAAAACTCGGGCCGCCTGGAGGCCACCGGCATGTCGCTCAAGGGTGGGCGCATTGTGCTGGAAGCCAGCCAGCGC
>JAIPCE010000154.1 GCA_021738345.1 Rhodoferax sp.
CGTAGCGACTCAACATCGTCGGTATGGATAACCACAATTTGAGCTTGCGTTGCTAGCTCCAAGTCAACTCGTATTGGCCTTGTCATGATCAATGCTCGAAGGAAATGATGATCCCAAGAGTTTGCCATAATTAGTATCAAGTTGAAAGCTACTTAGAATAAGACGGTTCATGAGATTGCCCCGGTGTTCCTCAAGGACGAGGGCCGAATCGAGGCGCTCTTTACCCTGTACTTTCTGGCCTTGATGGTGCAGGCGCTGATTGAGCGTGAGCTTCGCCTGGCCATGGCGCGACAGGAGATCGATGAACTGCCGATCTATCCCGAGCAACGGCAGTGTGCGCATCCAACCACCGAGCAGGTCCTGCGATTGTTCAGCCTCACCGAGCGTCACACGCTGACAACCAAGGACGGACAACCCGTCCAGGTCTTTGATGCACAGCTCACTGACCTACAGCGTCAGGTTCTGGGCTTGCTTGGCGTCTCTCAAGGGGTGTTTCGCTTACCCGGGTAGGAAGAAACGCACCGCCGGAAATTCACGCTATATTCGTTCGGCCACCTGCGGAATGTAAGTCAAATGACGGGTGTCAACGCGGCAACTGCGTGGGTCAACGCAAGAATGACCGGCCACTTCCACAAAAACCAAAAGTCAACATCGGAAGAATGTCACCGTAACCGCAGCCCAGTGTGAATGGTGGACAATCTTGACCGCGCCTGTTAAATATTCGCCGTCCGCTTCAAAGTACGGTGCGGCTTTCAGCACCCATCCGCAGACCCCAAAATTTACAAAAACCCACGCCATGCCGACTTCAACACCCAAGCCCACCGTTGACATCCTCACTGCCACGCTTGCCAACCACCGCGTTTGGGGACTGATTTCTACGGTCGAGCGAGCTGCGATCAAAACACGCTTTGTCACCACGCCCTTTGCCGACGCCGAGACACTGCTGGCTCAGGGGCAGCTTCACACCCGGTTGGGGCTGGTTCTCGGCGGAATTGTTGTCATGTCCGACCCCGACCTGGGAGTCAAAGTGCGTTTGTCTGCCGGTGAAATGCTGGGCTATGGTGCGACACCCATGACCCAACTCACCACCTGGCAAGCAGGCACAGACGGCAAGGGGCTGATTGCCTGGCTGACATCAGAAGACCTGGATGCAGTGTGCAAGCAACACATTGCGCTATCGTATTTTTTCCCCTCGCTGGCATCGACAGCTGCAGCACTCTCGGAATCGTCCGTCGCAGAACCGCTGAACCTCTTGACATCACCCATACGCACGCTGGTCAAGCGCGCACCGATTACCGTGCAACCGACCGATAGCATTCAGACAACCGCTCAGCTAATGCGAGAGCTTAGGGTGTCGTCGGTACTGGTGGCTCAAGGTGATCGGCTGCTGGGAGTCGTGACCGACAGGGATTTGCGCAACCGCGTGGTGGCACACGGTCTGGGTTTTGATAAGCCTGTGTTCGACATCACTACCCTCGCACCGTTGACGGTCGAGTCGAGTAGCCCCGCCTTTGAAGCCATGCTGCTGATGGCCAGACACAACATCCACCATGTGCCTGTCATGGATGGGCAAACCATCGTGGGCATGGTCACCGCCACCGATCTGACCGAACAACACAGTACTTCTGCGGTGTATCTGGCGGGTGACATTTACAAGCAAACCACGGTTGACGGCCTCAGAATGATCAGTGGACGCGTTGGCCAATTGCAGCAACGGCTTGCTGCTACAGGTGCCAGTGCCTACAGTATTGGCCACATCGTTACCGCCATCACCGATGCCCTTACTACGCGACTCATTCAACTGGCGGAGCAACAGCTTGGCATGGCTCCGGTCGACTACTTGTGGATGGCTGCGGGTAGCCAGGCACGCAATGAGCAGACCGCAAAGTCGGATCAGGACAACTGGCTCTTGCTCGATGACTTGTATGACGAAGCAGTGCATGGCGAATACTTCAAGACCTTCGCCAAAATGGTCTGCGATGGTTTGGCAGAGTGCGGATACATCCATTGCCCGGGCGAAATGATGGCCATGACCGATACCTGGCGACAACCGCTCAGGGTGTGGTCAGAGTATTTTCGCAAGTGGGTCACCCAGCCCAAACCCAAAGCCCTGATGCTGACATGCGTGTTTTTCGACATGCGCGCCATCCACGGAAACACCGTCTTACTGGAGAACCTGCATCACAGGGTCTACGAGCAGACCAAGGGCAACAGCCTGTTTCTGGCCCACATGGTGAGTAATGCGCTTAAAAACAGGCCTCCCTTGGGTTTGTTTGGCCAGATTACCCTGAGCAAGGATGCCAAACACCGCAACACGATTGATCTCAAGCACTCGGCGATTGTCCCGATTGTGGACCTTGCACGGAATTATGCGCTGGCAGCTGGTGTGACTATTGCCAATACCCATGACCGGCTCGATGGGTCTGCACAAACCAATGAAATCAGCGAGCAAAGCGCACGTGACCTGCGAGATGCGCTGGAGTTTCTTTGCAAGCTGCGCATTAGCCACCAGGCCAGGCAAATTGCAGCGGGCCAAAAACCCGACAACTTTTTGGCCCTGGGAGAACTATCCAACTTTGAACGAAGCCACCTCAAGGAGGCATTCAATGTGGTGCAAAAACTGCAAAGTGTTTTGCAGCAACGCTACTCAGGTGGGCGTTTCTAGCAAAGCCCTCAGTCCTCAGCCCTTGGACTTACCCCAACTCGCATGGGCATGCCGACTGAGCGCAAAACTGGCGAAAAATTTGCACCAGATGGTGCTGCCGGCAACGGCACTCCAGACGCTGTAATCCCACACGCCGACCACCACGGCCACAATCACACACACAATGACCGTGCCGGCGATCAGATTGATTGCCATCTCGTAGGGCGCAAATTTTTCGGGATCGGGCGGTGACTCCCCCCGCTTGACAGCCACTTCTGAAAAATCACGGTTCACGACAATGCGCCATGACCTGCGCAACCAGAAAAAACTGATGGGAAACAGGGCCAAAAACAAAATCCAGGTCGTTGCAACGCTGACATCAAACACCATGCAAAGCTCCAGTTTCAATGAAAAGGCCCTGCCGGTATAACCAGCAGGGCCCAGGTTAGCGTAGTGGGTAAACGCGACGCTTAGTGTGCGCCATCTACCAGTTTAGAGCCACGGGGCACACGCACTGCCTCAACCATCGCCTGAATATGGGCCGGAGGTTCTGGGGTGAACTTGTCCACCAAGAAGGCAACTGCAAAATTCACCAGCGCGCCAATGGCACCGAAAGCTTCAGGTGTGATTCCAAAGAAAGGGTTGGCTCCGCCAATCAAAGGCAGGAAGTCGGTACCCTTGACGAAGAAGATGCCCTTGTGCGCAAACACATAAAACAAGGTAATGAACAGGCCTGCCAACATGCCGGCCATGGCACCTTCTTTGTTCATCTTCTTGCTGAAGATACCCATCATGATGGCCGGGAACAGCGAGCTTGCCGCGATACCAAAGGCCAGGGCCACGGTACCGGCGGCGAAGCCCGGCGGGTTCAAGCCCAGCCAGCCCGAGATCACGATCGCCACCGCCATGGCAATCTTGCCCGCCAGCAACTCACCTTTTTCAGAGATTTGCGGCATGAAGATGTTCTTGATCAGGTCGTGGGATACCGCAGCAGAAATTGCCATCAGCAAGCCAGCGGCGGTCGACAGCGCAGCAGCCAGTCCACCCGCAGCCACCAAGCCAATCACCCAGTTGGGCAGCAAAGCGATTTCCGGATTCGCCAGCACAATAATGTCGGCGTTTACGGTCAGCTCATTGCCCTTCCAACCCGCAGCAGCAGCCTTGGCTTTAGCGGCTTCATTCTTGGTTGCGTCGTTGTAATACTGGATGCGGCCATCACCATTTTTGTCAGTGAACTTCAGCAAACCGGTTTTTTCCCAACGCTTCATCCAGTCAGGACGAGACTCGGCGATGATGCTGGCTTCCGGGGCGTACAAGTCGCCACCCTTGGCCACTGCCGTGTTGACCGTGGCGTGGATGTTCAGCTTGGCCATCGCAGCCACCGCAGGTGCCGTCGTGTACAGAATAGCGATAAACACCAAGGCCCAGCCGGCGGAGGAACGTGCGTCCTTCACGGTAGGCACGGTAAAGAATCGCATGATGACGTGGGGCAGGCCCGCAGTGCCGATCATCAGAGACAGGGTGTACACAAACATATTCAGTGTGCTACCCGCCGTGGTGGTGGTGTATTTTCCAAATCCGAGGTCAGTCACCACCGAGTCCAGCTTGGCCAGCAAGGTAACGTCCGTTCCAGAGTAGTTGCCTCCCAAGCCCAACTGCGGCAAGAAATTACCGGTAAGTTGCAATGAGATGAAAATTGCCGGAATGGTGTAGGCCAGAATCAGCACAATGTATTGCGCCACTTGGGTGTAGGTAATGCCCTTCATGCCACCGAACACAGCGTACAAGAACACGATGCCCATACCCACGTAAATACCCACGTCGCTCGATACACCCAGAAAACGCGAGAACGCCACACCCACACCGGTCATCTGACCAATGATGTAGGTTATGGAGGCTGTCAACAGGCAGATCACGGCAATCAGCGCCGCACCTTGTGAGTAAAAGCGGTCACCAATGAACTGCGGCACGGTGAACTTGCCGAACTTGCGCAGGTACGGTGCCAGCAACATGGCCAGCAGCACGTAGCCACCAGTCCAGCCCATCAGGAACAGGCCGCCGCCATAACCCATGTTGGCAATCAAGCCCGCCATGGAGATAAACGAGGCTGCTGACATCCAGTCCGCCCCGGTGGCCATGCCGTTCATGATCGGGTGCACATTGCCACCCGCAGAATAAAACTCACTGGTGGAACCGGCACGCGCCCAGATGGCAATGCCGATGTAGAGCGCAAAGCTCAAGCCCACCATAATGTAGATTGTGGTTTGAAGATCCATGTCGATATCCTTATTCTTCGTGAACGTCAAACTTGATGTCGAGATTGTTCATACGCCATGCGTAATAAAAAATCTGCCCGACAAAGAAATAAATCGACCCTTGATGGGCAAACCAGAAGCCCACCGGGTAACCACCCATGTGAAACTGGTTAAAAAAGTCGACAAACAAAATGCCAGCCCCGAATGACACCAAAAACCAGAGGATCAAAACGTTCCTCAACAGCTTTAGGGTCTCTTTCCAGTAGGCGTGACTGCCTAAGTCTTCCTTCATGAACGCTCCTCTAATGATATTAATCAACAACGGCCAAAGGCCGCTGCACCGGTACACGCCCCTCGTTCGATCGTCGGGCTGCAGGGCGGACTATGAAAGTCATTGCTTACAATTTTCTGATGAGATCACGGCGAATGGGCATTTGAGGCAAATCCTAGGGAAAACCCCGATCAAAAAGTTCAACGAAAACGCCTTGTCGGGCGCATCTGGTGTGGTGCATGGTCAATTCAGACTTTCCTTATGACGTGGTAAATTTCGTCAAACTTGCCAATGCGGGCGATGACTTGGCACTTTGAATATCTATTTCTTAGGCTGAAATTTGGAGCGATTCTTTTGGCAAACAAACAAAGCGGATTTCTGCGTGGTGACCTGATCGGCCTGCTGATCGCTGCAGTGCTGCTGGGTGGCTTGCTCATTTATGGTGCCACCACAGGGCAGGAATTGCCTCTTTGGCCCTCTCTGCTGGTGATCGCCGTGAATTTGGTGTCAGCAGGGTATGTCTTGCTGGGGATCGTCAGGCGCAAGCGCCAAAGCTCGCAATCTCACACCAAACTGTAGTTTTGTGTTTTTGCAGGGGCCTCTGGGTCCTTGCATGAAAAAATATTTGCGTCGCGGCAAGCCATTGAATCCTTGGACTACTGACCCGGATCTGACTGTGCACCAACAGCAACTTACCCGAACCTTATCACCTGCTTACCCACCACGGGTAAACCCTAGGTTTCATTTCTCATTGTGAAATTTGAGCTGCCAAAGCGCGTTTTGCTCCAAACCTGTGGATGAAAGGCTACCGGCAGTACCAACGGGTTTGGGGTCGTTACGTAAGACATTAGTCAGTGCGTCACAACAAGATGCAGCGCCTGCAAGGTCCATCCCGGAGACTTGCAGTTGCCGAATTCACACGTAGGAGAAGTAGATGACAGACCCACTGGTGGCCAAAATAGAGGCCAACCCCAAATACCACGAGCTGCGCCGCAAGCGCAATGCCTTTGGCTGGATGCTGACCGCGATCATGATGATCGTGTACTACGGCTATATCGCGCTGATCGCGTTCAACAAACCGTTTCTTGCACAACCCATTGGTGCCGGTGTGACCACCCTCGGTGTGCCTATTGGCATGGGAGTGATTGTGTTCACCATTGTGATTACGGGCATTTACGTGCGCCGCGCCAACAGCGAATTTGATCGCTTGACGGCTGAAATCTTGAAAGAGGCTTCCAAATGAAGAAGAGTTATCACTATTTGGTCGCTTTGGCGGCCTTGTTCGCGGCCGCTGGGGCCTTTGCCGCAGGGGCTGACCTGGGTCAGGTTGACAAACAGCCCACCAACTGGGTGGCCATCTCGATGTTTGGCACCTTTGTGGTCGCCACGTTGTTTATTACCAAGTGGGCGGCTGCCAAGACCAAGTCTGCCGCCGACTTCTATACCGGTGGTGGTGGCATTACCGGCTTCCAGAATGGCCTGGCGATTGCGGGCGACTACATGTCTGCGGCCTCGTTTTTGGGTATTTCGGCTGCGGTGATGGCCTCGGGTTACGACGGTTTGATCTATTCGATCGGCTTTTTGGTCGGCTGGCCGGTCATTACCTTCCTGATGGCGGAACGGTTGCGCAACCTGGGCAAATTTACCTTTGCCGACGTTGCCGGTTACCGCTTTCAGCAAACACCGATCCGCATTTTTGCCGCCTCGGGCACGCTGGTGGTGGTGGCGTTTTACCTGATCGCCCAGATGGTGGGTGCCGGTGCGCTGATCAAACTGCTGTTTGGCCTGGAATACTGGATGGCGGTGGTGATTGTCGGCGCGCTGATGATGATTTATGTGCTGTTTGGCGGCATGACAGCCACCACCTGGGTGCAAATCATCAAGGCCGTCTTGTTGCTGGCCGGGGTAACCTTTATGGCCTTTATGGTGATGGCGCAGTTTGGCTTCAGCCCTGAAGCCCTGTTTGCCAGGGGTGTGGAAGTCAAAACCCTGCTCGCCTCCAATGCCGGCAAGACGCCAGAAGAAGCAGCCAAGGCCGGTCTATCAGTGATGGGCCCCGGTGGTTTTGTGAAAGACCCGATCTCTGCAATCTCGTTCGGTATGGCGCTGATGTTCGGCACCGCCGGTCTGCCCCACATTCTGATGCGCTTCTTTACCGTGCCAGATGCCAAGGAAGCTCGTAAATCGGTGTTCTGGGCCACGACCTGGATTGGCTACTTCTATGTACTAATCTTCATCATCGGCTTTGGTGCCATCACCCTGGTGCTGACCAACCCCGAATTTGCTGACACGGCCAAGGGCATCATCAAGGGCGGTGGCGGTTCAGCCAACATGGCAGCGGTGCTGGTGGCGAAGGCGGTCGGTGGCAATGTGTTTTTCGGCTTCATCTCGGCGGTGGCGTTTGCGACCATTCTCGCGGTGGTGGCAGGCTTGACACTGTCGGGCGCCTCTGCGGTGTCGCACGACCTGTATGCCACGGTCATCAAAAAGGGCAAGGCCGATAGCGCCTCCGAGCTCAAGGTGTCACGCATGACCACGGTCGCGCTGGGCGTGGTCGCAGTGGGACTGGGCATTGCGTTCGAGAAGCAAAATATCGCCTTCATGGTGTCCTTGGCGTTTGCGATTGCTGCCTCGGCCAATTTCCCGGTACTGTTTATGGCAGTGCTATGGAAAGACTGCACCACCAAGGGCGCGGTGATTGGCGGCTTTTTGGGGCTGGTTTCGTCGGTCGGCCTGACCGTAGTGTCGCCGTCGGTATGGGAAGCGGTCTTGGGTTACCCCAAGGGCTCGTCCTTGTTCCCCTACACCTCCCCTGCCCTGTTCTCCATGACCATTGGTTTTGTCGGGGTCTGGCTGTTCTCGATTCTGGACCGCAGCCCGCAAGCTGCCAAAGAACGCGCCGCCTTCAAGGCCCAGCAAATCCGCTCAGAAACCGGCCTGGGTGCCTCAGGCGCATCGGGTCACTAAACGCTGTAGCGTCAAAAAAGAACCGGGCTCTGCCCGGTTTTTTTTTGGGGGGGCTTTTGGGGCGAACACCAAACGAGCGGTGCAATGGGGGTCGGATCCCGATTCAGGACAGTTACCTGAACGGAGCAAAAAATCGTTCAGCGAAATCGGGCTCTGACCCCTATTGCACTGCGTCGAAAAGCAAGCGAGCGGAGAAATAGGGGTCGGATCCCGATTCAGGACAGTTAGCTAAACGGAGCAAAAAAACGTTCAACGAAATCGGGCTCTGACCCCTATTGCTCTGCGGTAGTGGAGGTAGCGGGGCTTACAAATAATCCAAACGAAACCGTTGGTTCAGCAACACCTTGAACTGCTTGACGACTGCTAGCGTGTCCTTGAGCAAATCGCGGTCCAGGGTGCTGAGTTTTTCGACGTCGATCGCACCTGACACCGGCAGCCCGGCTTCCAGTTCCTGGAGACCCACCTTGAGCTTGAGTCCCATGAAAAAATGCAGACTGTCGGTCAGGTCCGCTGCCAGCTTCTCGCCCAACTTGCCTGCGGCCAGCAGTGCTTCAATGCGATCGGTGGTTGAGACCGTGGCGAGACGATGGGCCAAGGCCAGGCTGCGAATGCCGTGCACCAACGGAAAGGTACCGACCTTTTTCAAATTCAGATGTTCGTCCGCGCCCCGGGTTAACAGCCGATTCCACCAGCCGCTGCTGTTGCCAAAGAAGTTGATGGCCGCTGCAAAGCGGGCCAGCATCGCATCGTTGGCGCTGGTCAGCGCAAACACCGAGGCGCGCACGGTTTCGAGCAGGCTGGCGTCACCGCACACCGCATGTGCATCGACAAAAATGGCCAGCTCCATCAAGGCATCTGGACTCGCGGTAACCGACCACATCCGCACCATCTGGCTAAATTCGGTGACATGCTGGCGCCAGTGCGGGTTGCTAACCATGATGTTGCCCGGGCATGCCGGATAGCCAAAGTCCGCCAGCGCGGCGGAAAATTGCTGGCACACCTCACCCAGGTCGGTAGAGCACACATAGCCATCGCGCAGCACCAGGCCATTGTCCTGGTCAGTCTTAAGCAGTTGCTCACCTCGCCCCTCGCTGCCCATGACAAACAGACAGCTGTTGGCCACCAGGTCGGCTGGTGCAATAAGCTGCCAGGCGCGCTCGAACAGACGCAAATTAAGCTCTTGCACCAGCCGGGCAATCATGGTGACCTTGGTGCCATTGCGGTGCAGCAGTGTGATCAGGCGGGTGATGTCGGCACCGCAGCGCTTCAAGGCACCGACGTCGGTGGCTGCCAGAATTTGCTCGTGGATTTGGTACGACTGATTGGACAAAAATCCAAACAAATCCAGGGCCTCCAGCACGCCGGTGACCTGCTCCCCTTCAGCCACCACCACTTTGTGCACCTTGTGCTTGATCATGGCCGCCAGGGCCTCACCCACAAGGTCGCCAGGGCGTACCTTGATGAGCGAAAAATTGGCCAGCGCCCCGACCGGTAGCTGATCCAATGGCGTGCCATGCAACACGGCACGCTGCACGCCGGTGCCGGTAAATATGCCCAGCGCGGGCGGGTCCACGCTGTGGTCTTGCACCAGCACATTGCCAATACGCTTGGCCTGAAACAGCTTGACCACGTCCAGGATGCTGGTCTTTGCGTCCACAAAATGCGGCGGATGAACCAGCGCGGCGTCAACCCGGGCCATGGCCAAGGACTGCAATTCGTACTGACTTTGGCGTGTGTCCAGGGCAACAGTGGATTCAGCAAGGCTTGGCATGTATCTTTCTCATATAAACCCCGGTCGTCATTCCCACCCAGGCAGGAAGCCAGCAGGGCGTTGGCCATTGCGAAATTCTGGCTTCGCGATGTGACACGCCAATGGATCGCTCTGCGTGGTTGTGCGACATGATTGGGGTGATCTTGAAAACTTTGGGCTAACGCCGCGACACGCCCACCGGCAATTGCGTCACGGCACCCCACTGGGGTCCATCAAACCACGGATTGCCTTCAAGATACTGACGCAGCATGGCCAACGCGTCGAGCCCCCAGAACACCTTGCCATCGACCACCAGCGTCGGTACGCCAAAGGCCCCTGCGGCAATCGCCTCCTCGGTATGCGATCTCAAATGCGCCTTGACCGCGTCGCTTTGCACGTCGCGCGCGGGTGTCAGCCTCTGTGACAACTCCTGCAATCGCCCGGCATCCGCCGCATCTGCGCCTCCCACCCAGCAGTGTCGAAACAAGGTCTCGCAAACATAGCGGTTGGGCTCGCCCTGGGTGTCGGTCGCCACCGCCAGCCGCAGCAGACCCAGCGGGTTGAACGGGTGCTTGGCCGGCAGATCGAGCGCAATGCCCCTGGCATGGGCCTCCCACAGCACATGGCGGTAGGTCCAGTCGCGCTTGGCCGCAATTTCAGCCGGGCCGAGTTGCCCATGGTGTTGCAGCATGGCCCCAAACAACACCGGTTTGTAGCGCACGCCGTAGCTCAAGCCCATGAGTGCGCGCGGTAGCTCCTCAAAGGCCAGGTAGGCATAGGGAGAGATGAAGTCTAGGTAAAAGGTGATTTGTTTCATGGGCAATTGCGGTCATCAAGGAGCAACTCTAAAGCCTTGAGTACTCGGCGCCCAAGAAACACCCACGATCTGTGACAAATTCGCCTATAGACTTGGCGAACCATTGAGCCTGGTCAATTGTTTTTGCTGTGCTTCGCGCGCCCCGATGATGATAATTGCTGTGGCACCATCTTCTTGGGAGTCGCGCACGAATAACTTGAAATTTGAGGCTTGCGGGGACCCACGCGCAACATCTATTACGCGGCCAAAGCCTTGACCCAGCAAATCAGCAACGGTCAAGGCTACGAATCCCTCAAATCCGTGATCTGCATCCATTTCCTTGATTTTGACCTATTCACCCAGGCCAGCCAGCAGGAGCAA
>JAIPCE010000155.1 GCA_021738345.1 Rhodoferax sp.
GGTAAGTCTTGGTAACCGTGTCATGCACGCAATGCTCGCCATCGTGACCCGATATAGCAAAGCGGCTGCCCTTCTTGAAATCAATCAACACCGTCAAGACTTTGTTCTTCGCATCAAAATCAACCGAGCCAACAAACCAAGGATCACTGATTCCCAAAGCCAGCGCAAATAGCTCTTTAGACATAAAAAATCTCTACTTCAACAACAAATTGGCGAATTTCTACCCACTAGGATTTTAGAAGAGCCGAAAAATATCGGGTTTTGGCATACAACCCCAACCGTAGAGTTCTAGGCGGCACCAAAATGTTAGCAGCGCTAAAAAATGAACCTTAGAAAGACCGATACCCCAATGCTGGTTCAGCTAGGCGTCCTGCGCTGGTTCTTTTTGCTTGGCGTTCCAACGTTTTAGTCTTCGCTGCCATTGCCCTAACGGCTGTGAGCGATCCCCTTTGAGAGATTCATTGGACTTTGCGATCAGACGCTCCAGCAGCGCCTCCTGCTCAGGGTCTTCTTGGGCAGGAAAGAACGGAACGACCTTTACCAAATAGTCGCCTCTGGGTCCGCGTAACGTTGTCGGAAAACCCTGACCGCTCAGCCGGTATGTGATGGCATTGCGGTTCAGGCGTATCTGCTGCATTCCGTTGGGAGTCGGTACCTCTACCCAACGTCCTGCCATCCAGGCAAATCCGTTGACTGGCACTTCACAGCGCAGCAGACCGTCGCCGTCCAGTTTGAAAAGCGGGTGCGGTTCGATCATTACTTCCAGTTCGAGGTCAATCTCCGTTTCACCATGTCGCAATGCGGGTACGCTCAAAATATGACCATCGCGCACACCGGCCGGAATGCGCACCCGTCGCCGGTAAGCCAGAGTCTGTTCACCGCTGCTACCGCAGGCACCACATGACTCGCGATGGCGTCCGTCACCGCCGCAATCCGCGCATGATTCTTCGTTCCACATCCAACCAAAAAGGGCCGCTTTGCGTACGGCACCACTGCCGCGGCAGGTCAAGCAAGCCTTAGCCAGCACGCGTTGTCCTTGGCCGACGCATGCGCTGCACGTGTGGGCAATGCGACCACTCAAGGTACGGGTGCAACCCAGGATCGCTTCCTCCAGGGATAGATCCACTTTTCTGACATGCGTTCTCCTGTGGCCATCGGGTTCAGGTGCCGCAGAAGCCTTGGGTTGCTCTGCCTGGGATTGAGTGTGCCCACTATCGTTTGTGCCGTCGCTTTGGCCGTCGCGCAATTGGCGGATGTGTTGGTAGGCCTTGTTGATATGTTGCATGCGCCGGCTGGCGTCGGCAGTCGCGTTGCGGTCAGGGTGCCAGGCGGCTACAAGGCGCCGCCAGATTGTTTTTAGCTCTGCATCACTGACATTGGGGTCCACGCCCAGTTCTTGGTAGGCTTCACGGGTATCCATGGTAATGGTGACCTTTTGCGTACGCTTGCGTTTAAATTCGCTCGGCTCAGGGGGAAACCGACACGGCATCTATGCCGGTGACCG
This sequence comes from Rhodoferax sp., assembly GCA_021738345.1. Taxonomy (GTDB): domain Bacteria; phylum Pseudomonadota; class Gammaproteobacteria; order Burkholderiales; family Burkholderiaceae_C; genus Allorhodoferax. The sequence continues at coordinate 1,505 of JAIPCE010000155.1, forward strand.
ATCGCAGTCGCCCCATGACTTCGTCAGGCACTCAAAAAGCACCAAGCACAGAACACCTAATAGGATGGGCACGGTGTTGACCATACGAACCCGCACGCGGGAACGTCTATTTGTCTGGGCGCTTTGCCTTTGATGCAGGAACCACTGGTGTGGCCATGGCCGCACCTTTCTCGAACGCTGCGTCCAAAGTGCTTTCTGCGGTAGAAGCGGCCGCCTTCAGTCCCTTCGCGAGCGGGGCAAGCGCTTCCCCAGCAGGGTGTGCCATTTGTACGGCATCGACTGTGTCATGAAACTGAGTCACGCTCAATGCCACAGCGTTCTTCAGATTCTTCTGGAACAGAGCCATTGCAGTTTCAGAAGATGTCTTGAACGCCTCAAAGGCTGCCTGTGGATCCTTGGCTCGCTTGACCGCTTCAACTGTCTCCATCGTCGCCGCTTGCGCTTCAGCAGCTTGGCTCTGAGCCAAGTCGGCCCATGCCTTCAGGTTGTCTTGCAGGGGCCGCAATGACTCCTGTGCTGCGGCCAGATCAAATTTTGGTACTGACTCAGTCATGGATTTGGTAATGGCTTCGAAGGGAGTGTTCTTGAACATGATGGATGCTTGGTGAATATGTTGCGATGCAGCAATTATCCTCGCAAAGGTCAAGCGGTGCTGCTTTTGTGACGCAATGACCATTTTCGAGGCGATATTTGGTACTTCGGGCATGACAACGATTACCGCAGCAGGTCCAAGCCGACGCATTAGTGAGCGAGCACGTCAAACAATCTTTGAGTGAGCTGATCAAAAAAAGGTCGGCGCCCGATGCCTGGGAAGGCGTACACAACCCAACTCAGCTGGCCGCTCAGCGCGCAGGTGAAATCAACACAGCACAGGACCTGTCCCAGATTCGTGTTGGACTACTTGACGAGATCTTCCACTGCAACGCCCCAGTGCTGGTGGAAGTGGACGCCCATTCCACGTACTGCTATTTGCTGAGCTCTGCTGAGCACCAAAGTGCTTATACGAGGTCCATTCATTTGATGTACGCCTGTGACCAAGGGTTCGACCCCGACTATTTCCTCTGCTGGCACACAGGTGAGCCTCCCCGGTGGTGTTGGCGTCAAGACGAATAGGCAGAACTATCAAATTAGGACTTGTGCGCCGTGACCGTGACCCTCTGCAACGCCACAGCGTTGGCTGAAGCGTTCTGTTTGGCAAAAGCTTGCTTGGATACATTGTCAAAGCCGGTCAGCATGGTTCCGTGCACTAGGGCGGTCATTGCGATGGCGGCGGTGAAGGCTGCAAAGCGGATGGTGTAAGAAGCAGTCATTTGAATCTCCAATTCGGAACCACTGTGGTCCGTTGAAGAGAATGTATGTCGAGCTGATCGACAAAGCACGGTCAATGCGACGAGTTGCGTTTGGGGTAGATTTACGGTGTCTTTTTGGCGATGAACAGAAATCCGAGTCGCATCAGAATGCGTGTCTTCAATGCAGTCATAGATGAAACATTCAAATTTAGAGCACGGTAGTTGTTTGATAAGTTGTCAAATTCTTTCCGTACCAAGTCTGTAGCCCGCCGTATTGCATACCCAAACGCTTCATGACATTAGCTGAAGCGAAGTTGTCTGGATGGCATACGGCATAAAGTTCGTCTGCATGGACGGTATTGAATGCGAAGGCAGCGATTGCACGGGCAGCCTCGGTAGCCAGTCCCCTGTTCCAGCAATCGCGTCGTAGTCTCCAGCCGATTTCCAGCGGACAGGAAGGATCGGGCGATCCAGTTGCCTCACGGCGCAAGTTCTGAAGAGCACCGGCACCAACGATCTGCCCACTTTCCTTTTCAATGAAACTCCACCATGAGTAGCCACACTCTATCCAACGAAGCTTGACCCGCTCGACGAACACCACAGTCTCGTCACGTGTCTCTGGTCGTCCCAACAAGTAGCGCATGACTTCTGGGTCGGAATTCATCGCATTCAGACCGTCCACATGGTCGTCTGTGAAGGGTACGAGGCTCAGTCGTTCGGTGGTAAGGGTGGTCATCGCTAAGGGTTAGTCTCTAACAAGTTCAGTCTTCGAGTATTGTGAGAAGAATTCTCGTGTGCCAGAATCCATTCTGCGTCAGTAGGGGTTTGAACTAAACCGCTGACGCGGTGGCTGGTCCTCCCAGGCCAACACCACTGCAATTTGACTAGACCGCCGAACGGTCGGATAGAGTTGACAAATTGGGCAGAGTGGAGCATCTTTTGACTTTTGGTGGACTTTTCCCGGTTAGCACACTTCAAGCGCTAGTTTGTTGCCGTTTATGACTGTTAAGTGGGCCACTAGTTGAGTCCCCTCGCCATTGGCAGTCCAAAAGTTCGCCAGTAATAGCGCCATTTTTGAGGGGTAGCTAGCGGAGTTGCCATTCGTATCTGGAGTCGATTTCAATTCGGTTTGGCTGCCGGGGGTAAAGTTTTTGCCTTTGATTGGTACGGAGTCCCATAGATATGGGCTTTTCGCCATCAAAATCGCCAGTTCGGTACTTTGCGACGAGGAAAATGTTGGTTTTCAAGTCATGGGAACATGGACGACAGGCCTATGCAGCACTAAACTAAACTATTTCGACTTGCGTGACGACCAATGGATATGGGTAATTACCCAATTTTCTCCCTTCTTTCGCAAAATCATAGTTTCAGTACCCAACAGCCGCACGTCCGCATTCTTTATCTTGGCGTTGGTCTCGGTTTCTCCCAAAACGATTGCCAAATTTCCTTCCTGTTGTTCGCTTTGCTTCAAAAACGTATGTGTGGATGTTTTGGCGAAAGCAATATCTTCCGGCAGGTGGTGATTGACGTATTCTGCTCGCGACCGTTCCACAAAACCCGATTCATAAATTGTAATGTCGGGGGCCAATAACCCAGCCGCTCTTGATTGGTCGCCTGAGGCAAGTGCTGCATGAAACTCCGCGACAACGTCTTTGGGCTCGCTTGAATAGCACAGTGTTGATATGCATCCAAGTCCAATGCAAAATAGTTGCTTAAAGTCCATTTGGGTCAACTTGTAATTGAGAACGAGGGCTTTTAGTTCAATTAGATCGTGATTCAAGCATGAAAAAGGCACCTGACGTATGGCCAACACCAGAATCAGCGTGAAAGAAGACGCTTGAATCTCGAAAGATAACCGAATTGTAGTTTTGGGAACAACTTCCTGTCAGCACCAGGTAGGCATACTACCTCCATCCCATCAACGAAAGGAAGTCTTTTGATGCCATTTCTTCCAAGGAGAAACCCGCAACCAGTTGGCATTCATTGCGGCCAGTCATTGCATTCTTATTTATCGTACGCATTGCGGCTCAACAACCCCAAAGATGGCAGCCGCAGGACGCCCGACCGGCTACTTTTTTTTACAGCAGTTCAGGCGGAATGTTGCCGCCATTTGCAGCAATGGCTGCCAGCACGGCGCGGTGCAACCACATGTTCATCTGGGCGGAGTCGCCCATTTTCTCTGCCGGACACCCTAGCTCCACTGCAAGCGCTTTTCGCGCAGTCAAACTGCTGTCAAGGCCTAGCAACTTCATCAGGTCGACGATCGATGTTTTCCAGTTGAGTTTCTCAGCATGGCTAGAGGCAAGGGCTTGCAGATTGGCTACTACATCAACAATGTCAATCGCTAGCAGCACCGGGGCTAACTCTGCGGTCGGCGAACTCTGCACAGATGCGGGCCCAACTGCCGCGACGGCAGGGGCCTGCTGGCACAAATTCCAGACTCTCACAGGGAAGACTGGTTGGAAATTTGTTCCACTTTTATTTTCTTCTACGTTTTACGACCAAAGAAGTGTCATCTGTGAATGGCGCGCGTGACAATCAACGGCAGACGCCCCGAACTTTGCAGGAATAGGCCAGAAAGTAGTTGTGCCCACAGTCATCACACCACGCCCTTGCAAAGCCATGCGCGAAGATGCCACATTCCAGATACTTGCGAAACGCCTGACGGACATAAGGCTTGGGGGTGTGGTGGTCGCCCTGGCCATGGGGGTCTCCTCGAGTGGGTTAAAGCAACCGTGGTTTATTCAAAAAAACCCTACTGACGCGTAGAAAGCACGGGTCATGCTCGCCGAATTTTGTCATGGTTGATACCTCGGAGAAAATTGACAGGGCGCAAATCAGGTAACAATAAGTGGATCCTTCATTAAAACCCTCGGCTCTGCATGATTGAAAAACACATTGATATTCGTACCGAAGACGGCTCTATGAACAGCTTCGTGGTTTTCCCTGAAGAGAACGGCCCGCACCCCGTGATCCTCTTTTACATGGATGCCCCCGGCAAGCGGGAAGAACTGCATGAGATGGCACGCCGCTTTGCCGCGGTGGGCTACTACGTGATTTTGCCCAACCTGTATTACCGCCGCACTCACGACTTCTGGCTGCAGGAACGCACTGAATCAGCCATGGAAGTGATGTTCACCCATATGAACTCACTCACTCGTGCCACAACCGAGGTGGACACCTCCGCCTTGCTGCAATTTGCAGACTCCCAGCCCGAGGCTAACGCGGCTCGCATAGGTGCCGTGGGTTACTGCATGAGCGGTCCGTTTGTCATGTGGGCGGCGGCGGCCTTCCCCGGCCGCATCAACAGCATTGCGTCCATCCACGGTGCGCAGATGGCGACCGGTGCATCCGATTCACCGCATTTGATGGCACCCAAGATCATGTGCGAAAGCTACTTTGCCTGTGCCGAGACTGACAAATGGGCACCACCCGCCGACATCCAAAAGCTGCAAGATGCCCTGAAGGCTGCAGGCACCGCCCACCGCATCGAGTGGTACCCTGGCGTTGAGCATGGCTTTGTGTTCCCCAGGCGCACAGGCATCTACAACATGGCGGCGGCAGAGCGGCACTGGGAGCGCCTGTTCAGCTTGTTTTCGCGGACGTTGCGCTAGGTGGCCTCCGAAGTCACCGACATGGCGTCAATCCCTTGCTTCCAATGGCTGCTATGGAGCGAGCAGGTCGCAAATTCCTAGGACCGGAAACGCGGCAACGCCGACTTCCGTTTTGGGCTGTTATGCAGAGATGTGCATAAAGACCCAACGCGGGTGCTCGCTTTGATGAAGTGCTTGCCTCAGAGCTGCCCGTCGATCCCCGGGTGACACCGACCGCTCTGGAGCGGGGAGATCGTAATCGGCTACTGCCGGTAAGTGCCTGTTGAGTTCAGCCGGCCAATATTTGCCTCGTTTTCACTCGACGGACTCCAGTAGACCCATTGCGGAAATTCAAGTAGCACAAAAGTTTGCCACATAGCCGTTATTCAAAGCCCGAAGGCTTTTTGTTGAATGGCAGCAAAATCGCGGTCTGACTTGACTAACAGATAGCGCACGTTCGCCACCTCCCGCTTCGTCGTGGCCCTCCCCAGCGCCGGGCGACGAGGACTCTATGGTCGCCTACTGGCGACCCAGATCCTGAATTCCGTCGACCACCATCCTGGTGCCAATGGCGATGAGCAGGATGTCGGAGGCCACGCGCACATAACGCTGGCCCGACGGCGGCACACCAAGCTGCACGACCATAGCCGGTGGCACGGGGTAATACACCACATCTCGCGGCAGGGGCTGGCCGACCGACCATTTGCGGGCCTGCCCCGGCGGCATGCAGCCATTGTTTTTCTTGGCCAGCCCCGGTGGGCATTTGCCAACCCGGTACTGCTCGTTGTAATAGTTGTGGACCGCCGTGCGGTGCTCATCTTGAAAATAGCCGCCGACCTTGTCTTGCCTGTCTTTCGATTTCGACTCGTCCCCCAAGTGCTCCTGCACCTGGTTATGTTTGGCCTTGCCGTTCTTGCCACCGCCGGGAAAGTCCGGTTTTTCAGCCATTGCGCCCACCGTGACGAGCATGCCCGCCAGCAGCAAGGCCAACGTCCTGCCCGCCTTGATTTGAGTTGTTTTCATATCGATCCTTTTTATGGTTTATGGAAAGATGAAATTGGTCATGGTCATGGCACCAACGGCTAAGGGAGTGAGCACTGTTGTTTTGGTCGTGAACCCGGTCAGGCTGGCTTCAATCGTGTATCGGCCCGCCGCAGCTGTGTCAGCAGCAAATACCAGCGCACCTGGCAAGGCGACATAAGGCGCGACCATTGGAGCGTTGACAACCAACGGATAGCTGTAGCTACCGGTGGTGATGTCGACGAAGCGGCCCGCAACTTCAATGGCGGGACCCGCCGTTAGCGGCTGCAATACGCGCACCAGAGGCTCCAAGGTCTCCACCGCCGGTGTAGCCGTACCGGTAACGCTCCCGCTGGCAGACACTGCGGGGGCAAATGCCGTGAGGGCAGTGTTGACCGAGGTCACTGTATCGGCGGCGACCACAACATTGGTCACAACAGTGGTCGTGCGGTCAAGCATCGTCATGACCAGCGTGTAGCTACCGGGTGCCACGGGCTGCAGCATGAACGTGCCATTGCTCGCAGGCGCGGTGGCTTTGACTACGACGCCGCCTTGTTGCAAGGACAGATTGGTGAATCCCGTGGTGGTCAGCGCCGGGGCCACGAAACCGGCGACACCAGAGATCAGTCGCGGTACCACAGTGAGTTGGGGCTTGAGCAGGTATTTACCGGAACCGGCGATCACCACCGATTTGCAGGCGTCAAAGTCGATCACGAAATTGGCAAGCTGGTTGGCTCCGATATCGATGTTGAACTGCTTGGCCTTGACGCCCGATTGCTGGCCGCTCGGGGTCTTGAGTTCGACTACGCTTATATTGCTGGTCAGCTTCACCCAGTTGGCCGGCGAACTCGCGCCATTGTTGTCGGCCAGCACCAGCCGCATTTGGTTATAGCTGCCGGTGGGCAAGGTGACCTGGCCGAGTTCTGCCAGCGCGCCATTTTGCAGTGCCAACAAATCCACCTCCAGTGCCGGGCTCAGCACGATTTCGGACCAGCCACTGTCGGTGTCGCTGGCCGTGCTGCTCTGATGCACGCGAACCTTCTCGATCGTCACGTTGACGGACTCATAACCACAAGCGGGAGCGTCGGTCATTGCGAGTTTCAAGGTGCCGGTTGCGGCACTGCCACCGCCACCGCCACCGCCACCGCAGGCCATGAGACTTCCGACCGCCAGGACGCCCAGGGACAGTTTCAGATTTCGAACTAGTTTCATAAAGAACCTCATTAGGAATAATTGTCAACACAGAGCGTGAAAATGAAGTTCAAATTCATTATGGTGCTCAAAGGCCACCTGATCGGGCCAGCGATGGATCGCTCACGCAGACAAAAATCCTGTGTGATGTCTAGCGCAAATATACAAAGCGTTACTCAAATGATCTGTACGCCGCCGTACAGCCGATGAAGCCCTGAAATGTCACTGTGTTGCTCTGCTACTGGGCTATTCTGAATCCCGGTAGGGTCCCCGATCAAATAACGCGAGCTCTCGCGTCCTAGGGTTGAAATGATCCTACTGCGACGAGGGCTTGATGCGGCGCAAGCGCATTCGCGAAGGGCTGCGATCCACAACCCAGGCGCGCGAAACCTCTTAATTCAACGTCCAGAAAGCTGACATTAACCAATACCCGCTCCCGCTGCAGAGCCGGTTTAGGCTCTCCTCCATATCCGACATCCAGTTTTGAGTGCCAGCTTTCGAGAAACCTGGTTGGCTCCAACGGGCTGAAAGCGGGTGCTCCCGTCCGTCCGCTGTCTGTTGGTCCAGTTCAATCTCATCGAGCGGCAGTTAATGGCCTTCAGCATGGCATCCATGTACTGACATCCAATTTGTTAAGGTCATTTAAGGACAGAGTCGACCTGTAGTCACAGACACACTTTAACCATATGTGACTTGAGACTGGATGCAATAATGGTGTGCCTTGAACGGGCTCGTTTGGGGCCAAGAAAATTCAGGATGGCGACTCGAACTGCCAAGATAAAGCGAACCGAAGTGGACAATCTGGACCACGTCTTCAATAAGGCGGCGGAGGTGTTTCGTCTGATGTCGTCCCCCATGCGGCTGAAGATCATCAGCTGTCTGTGTGACGGTGAACAAAATGTCACCTATCTGTTGAGCAAGATTTCGACGACCCAGCCCAATATGTCGCAGCATCTCAAGACGTTGTACAGGGCCGGGATCTTGTACAAGCGTCGAGATGGCGTGGAGATTCATTACAGCATCGCTAACGAACAGATTGTGAGTTTGTGCATGGTTGTGTCCATTCAGGTTGGAGCCAAAACTAAGTCTTAGGGTCTTTAAACCCTATTGATGGGGGTGAGGTACAACATCAATAGATGAATTAGTTATTTAGAACTTACTAAACAGTAGTTCCAGTTTTAACAAGAGCACTCCAGAATTCGGCCCATCGCACCATTGCGATGCCTATTCTGGAGTTGTCTCGTGTCCAATCGCATTGCCCGACGCCCATTTCTTCGTCGTTCGTTTCTTGTACTCGCACTGACTACTACGCTAGCCGGTGCCTCTTTAAGCGCCTTTGCGCAAAATCCCGTCAACTTGCTCAACGTGTCCTACGATCCGACCCGCGAGTTTTACGTCGAGTACAACGCGGCCTTTGCCAAACACTGGAAGGCCAAAACGGGCCTGGATGTCAGCATAAAGCAGTCCCATGGCGGTTCGGGCAAGCAGGCCCGCTCCATCATCGACGGTATGGATGCGGATGTGGCCACCCTGGCGCTGGCCGGTGACACCGACGCATTGGTCAAAAACGGCGGCTGGGTAGTCAAGGATTGGCAAAAACGTCTGCCCCACAACTCATCGCCCTACACATCGACCATTGTGCTGGTGGTTCGAAAAGGCAACCCCAAGGGCATCAAGGACTGGGATGACCTGATTAAACCCGGTGTCAGTGTTATTACCCCCAACCCAAAAACATCGGGCGGCGCACGTTGGAACTTTCTGGCGGCCTACGAATATGCCAAACGTAAATACGGTGGCGAAACCCAAGCCAAAGACTTTATTGCCAAGCTGTACGCCAATGTGCCGGTGCTCGATTCGGGTGCGCGGGGCTCATCCATTACCTTCTCGCAACGTAACCAGGGCGATGTCTTTATCAGCTGGGAGAACGAAGCTCACCTGCTGAAAAAGGAGTTTGGAGATCAGATTCAAATTGTCGTGCCATCCATCAGTATTCTGGCCGAGCCCGCCGTCACAGTAGTCGACAAGGTGGTCGAGAAAAAGGGAACACTCGCTGTTGCCACCGCCTACCTTGAATATCTGTACTCTGAAGAAGCGCAAGACATTATTGGCAAAAACTTCTACCGCCCGATCTCGGAGAAGGCCAAAACCAAATATGCCAGCGCATTCCCCAAGCTGACGCTCTTCACCATCGACGATGCCTTTGGTGGTTGGACCAAAGTTGCCAAGGAGTATTTTGCTGACGGGGGCACTTTTGACCAGATTTACACCAGCAAATAGAATGGGCCACACACCCAGGGAGCAAATAAATGCCAATCGATCGTCCAACGCTAAGCCGATATTATTAAGTTAAATACGTTAAAAGTTGAATTTGTATTTCGATCCGAAATTGTCCAAAATTTCACTGACATCTCTTTCAAGCATTTCACTTGTCCTGCATTTAACTGCCATCCAGCTGTATTTCATTAGA
>JAIPCE010000156.1 GCA_021738345.1 Rhodoferax sp.
GTGTGCAACTGGCTGTGGATGTCTTTCCATTCGCGGACCCGGCGAATGTTGACAAAGTTTTGCCGCAACAGCTGTTCGTACTGGCGGTTCGACAGTTTGTGTCTGACGGGTGAGTCGACCACGCCGGGGCGTCCGGCAGCTGTCACGTCCCCTACAACGCCCGCTCCGCGACCCACTGAGCCGCCAACGACGCGGGCGGTAGCCGTGGGCGGCCCACCGCGCGCATCGTGGATCCACTTCCAGAGTTTGAGATAACCGACAAATTCACTCTTTTCGTCGTCAAACTTGGCATGCGCCTGGTCGGCCTGCTGCTGCGCGTCCATCGGACGGTCGCGCACATCCTGCACACTCAAAGCACTGGCAATCACCAGCACTTCGTCCAGCGCCTGGCGGGTTCGGGCTTCTAGAATCATGCGCCCGACCCGGGGATCGAGTGGCAATTTGGAGAGTTCCCGCCCGGTGGCGGTCAGTTCATTGGCATCGTCCACCGCACCCAATTCATTGAGCAGCTGGTAGCCGTCAGCAATCGCGCGGCCCGACGGGCGCTCCAGAAACGGAAAATCCTCGACCACGCCGAGGTGCAGCGACTTCATGCGCAGAATCACACCGGCCAAAGAGGAACGTAAAATCTCGGGGTCGGTAAAGCGCTCGCGTCCCTCAAAGTCCTTTTCGTCGTACAGGCGAATGCAGATCCCGTTGGCGACCCGGCCGCACCGCCCGGCGCGTTGATTGGCCGCCGCCTGGCTGATCGGCTCCACCAACAACTGCTCGACCTTGCTCCTGAAACTGTAGCGTTTGACCCGCGCCGTCCCTGCATCAATGACATAGCGTATGCCGGGCACGGTGAGCGAAGTTTCCGCCACATTGGTGGCCAGCACCACGCGCCGCCCAGTGTGTCCGTCAAAAATACGGTCCTGTTCGGCCGGACTTAAGCGGGCAAACAGCGGCAGCACCTCGGCGTGGCGGGTCACCGGGTTATGGCTCAGGTGCCCACGCAGATGGTCGGCCGCTTCGCGAATTTCCCGCTCACCCGGCAAAAACACCAAAATATCGCCCTGCTGGTGCGGGTCACGCCAAAGCTCGTCCACGCCATCGGCAATCGCAGAGTTCAGGTCGTAGTCCCGGGTTTCTTCAAAGGGTCGGAAGCGCATTTCAACTGGAAACATGCGCCCCGACACCATGATGATGGGTGCCGCAACCGCATCGCCCCGCACCGGTCGGGTGGCAAAGTGGTCCGCAAAGCGCTGCGCGTCGATGGTGGCCGATGTCACGATCACCTTCAGGTCTGGCCGACGTGGCAGTATCTGGCGCAAATAGCCCAGCAAGAAGTCAATGTTCAGGCTGCGCTCGTGGGCCTCGTCGATGATGATGGTGTCGTAGGCATTGAGCAGCGGGTCAGTTTGGGTTTCGGCCAACAAGATACCGTCGGTCATGAGCTTGACCGATGCCTCCCTGGACAGCCGGTCCTGGAAGCGCACCTTAAAGCCCACCACGTCGCCCAATGGCGTCTTGAGTTCCTCGGCAATGCGTTTGGCCACACTTGATGCGGCAATGCGGCGGGGCTGGGTGTGGCCAATGAGTTTGCCGCGCGGTGCCGGGCGTCCATTGGGCAGTTGGGTCGGGTAATTGCACAGCCCGCGCCCCATGGCAAGTGCAATCTTGGGCAGTTGCGTCGTCTTGCCTGACCCGGTTTCGCCGCAGACAATGATGACCTGGTGCTGCTGCAGCGCCGACATGATTTCGTCGCGTTTGCCAGAAACAGGCAGGGATTCGGGGAATTCGATTTGTAAGGGGCTGGTGGTCAAGGCGGCAACTTCGTAGAGAATCGGGGATTATCCCAGCCACCGCGCCAAGCCTGCTCCCCTACTTTATGTCCTCCGTCTTCAACTTCACCTTCGTGCCCTGGTTTCGCTCGGTTGCACCGTATATCCACAAATTTCGCAACCAGACTTTCGTCATAGGCCTGGCCGGTGAAGCCATCGCCGCAGGCAAACTGCACAGTCTGGCGCAAGACCTGGCCATGATCCAAAGCATGGGCGTCAAGATCGTGCTGGTGCATGGTTTTCGACCCCAAGTGACCGAACAGCTGCGCGCCAAAGGGCATGCAGCCAAGTATTCGCACGGCATCCGCATTACCGACGAGGTCGCGCTCGACTGCGCGCAAGAGGCCGCTGGTCAGTTGCGTTACGAAATCGAAGCCGCCTTTAGCCAGGGGCTACCAAACACCCCCATGGCCGATTCCACGGTGCGGGTCATTTCCGGCAATTTCATCACCGCCCGACCGGTAGGCATTGTGGATGGGGTGGACTTTCAGCACTCGGGTCTGGTGCGTAAGGTCGACAGTGCCGGTATCAGCAAAGTGTTGGACATGGGTGCCATGCTGTTGCTCTCGCCGTTCGGCTTTTCGCCCACGGGCGAAGCGTTTAACCTGGCGATGGAAGAGGTTGCGACCTCGGTCGCGACTGCGCTACAGGCCGACAAATTGATCTTTTTGACCGAGGTGCCAGGCATCGGCATGCGCCCTGCCGAGCCCGTAGGCGACGATAACCCGGTGGACACCGAACTACCCCTGGCAGCGGCCGAAAAGCTGCTGGCCGAACTGCCTGCAGCCACCCTGCCCAGCGACACGGGTTTTTACCTGCAGCACTGCGTCAAAGCCTGCAAGGGCGGCGTGGAACGTAGCCACATCATCCCGTTTGCGGTGGACGGCTCGATTTTGCTGGAGGTGTATGTCCACGATGGCATTGGCACCATGGTAGTCGACGAGAAGCTGGAGAGCCTGCGCGAAGCTGGTGTCGATGATGTGGGGGGCATCCTGCAGCTGATCGAGCCGTTCGAGAAGGACGGCACGCTGGTCAAGCGAAGCCGGACCGAAATCGAGCGCGACGTTGGCAATTACACAGTCATCGAGCACGACGGTGTGATCTTCGCCTGCGCAGCACTTTACCCCTACCCCGAGGCCAAGACCGCCGAAATGGCAGCCCTGACGGTATCGCCCGAGGTGCAAGGCCAGGGGGACGGCGAAAAGGTACTCAAGCGCGTCGAGCAACGCGCCAAGGCCTCGGGACTGGACAGCATTTTTGTGCTGACGACCCGCACCATGCACTGGTTTCTGAAACGCGGCTTTGTCCAGGTCGACCCCGATTGGCTGCCCGAAGCCCGCAAGCGCAAATACAACTGGGACCGCAAAAGCCAGGTTCTGGTCAAAAAGCTCGCCTAACGCGCATCAATGCAATTTGGTCGAGGCTGGCAGTGTCGCAACATCGGCCGAAAACCGAAATACCGCATCTGCACTCGGCCGCTGCTTGACAAATTGCGTGAAATCGTCGCTTGGTACCGGGCGGCTAAACAAGTAGCCCTGGAAATACTCGCAACCAGATTGCAAAAGGAACTCGCGTTGCTCAAGCGTCTCGACGCCCTCTGCAATGACCGACAAGCCCAGGCCATGCCCAAGGGTGACCACGGTACGGGCAATCGATGCATCATTTGGATCGGTCAGCACATCGCGCACAAAGGACTGGTCGATCTTGAGTTGGTTCAGCGGCAGTCGCTTGAGATAGTTCAAGGAAGAGTAACCAGTACCAAAATCGTCTAGCGAAAACGTGACCCCGCTGGCGCGCAAGGTGGTCATTTTCGCAATGATGTCGGGCAGGTCCTGCGCCAGCATGGATTCCGTAATCTCCAGCTCCAGCAAGCTGGCTTTGATGCCATACCTCTCAATCATCCCAAGCACCTGTGGCACAAAGTTGACTTGGCGAAACTGCAGTTGGCTGATATTGACGGCCAGCCGGAGCTGGCACAGCTGCGAATCGTTGCTCCACATGCGCAACTGCGCGCACGCCGCCTCCAACACCCAGTGTCCAATCGGCAAAATCAAACCAGTTTGCTCCGCCTGTTCGATGAACTGACCCGGCATCACCAGTCCACGCTCTGGATGCTGCCAACGTATCAGTGCCTCGGCACCAATCACGCCCCCCTTGGCATCCAACTGCGGCTGAAAATACAACATAAATTGGTCTTGCGCTACGGCCTGGCGCAAGTCGTTTTCCAACACGGAGCGGCTGATGGCATCGTTTTGCATCAGGTACAGCATCGCGTAAAAAATACTTAGCGAGGCACCGGTTTGAACCCATGCGCCCGTGGCCCGCACAGACTCGGGCAAGGCATACTGCGACGGCATCGAGCCATAGCTGGCCGACAAAATCACAAACGCCACCAGACCGGCCAAGGCAATGCCGTGGCGCAACCAGACCCCCGAGGTTCGAAATGCCATGAGCGCCGCCACGCTGAGCGGCAGCAGATACAAATGGGTGGTGCGCGGTGCCTGGACGGTCGGCACGTCAAAAGACACGGCAATGACGCAGATCACAATGAATAGCGTCGAAAACAAAACAATGGCGGCCGGACGATCCCGGTTGTGCCAGGTCAGCAGGCTACCACCCAGGCCGCCGCAAATCAGCAGCAAATCCATCGCAACCAACGGCCACATGCCCAGCACCGTAAAGTAAATGCCCCAGGCGACCCCCAGCAACAGCGTGGCCGCGCTACCCACCAGCAGCATGCGTCTTTCACGCAGTCGCTGCACATGCCCCAAATCCTGCCCATTCCAGTGCTGGTAAAACTTTCTGAGAAGGGCGGGTCGAAATCGCATGGGAACTATTGCTTTACCCAATACTACTTTATTCGTAACTACTCAGGTCTGCACACCGTTTGGGCTGAGCGGGGGCGAAGCCTTGCTAACGTGCAGCGAACACTTCGACTGTTCGACTAGCTCACAGTTCAGTGCGAACGGGATTACTGAATTTTACTAGGACCCGAGTAGTTACCTTAATTCAGATTTCAATTTTTGCCAGCGATTCCGAGTCAGACTCGTCTGGTACGCCGTGCGATCAACAGCAAAGCGGTCAGCGCCATGCCACAAAAACACAGAAACGACCAATTGGCAATGGTGCCTCCTAAAAAGGTCCAGTCGATTGCCGTGCAGTCGCCGCTGCCTTTAAAAATCATCGGAATGGCACGTTGCAATGGAAAGGTTTCAATCATTCCATAAAGGTCGCGGCCACAGGACACCACCTCAGGTGGATACCACTGCAGCCAACTCTGGCGCGCCGCCACATAGGCACCTGCCAGCGCGACCACGACGACCAACGTTCCAGTGGCAAGCTGCCAGGTCTTTTTGTCAGACGCGGCGGCGAGTAGCGCAAAAAAAGCGACGATGAACATCGCATAGCGCTGGACGATACACATCGGGCAGGGGTTAAGCCCCACTACATGCTGCAGATATTGCCCATAGCCCAGCAAGGCCAGGCATGCCAGACCAATCAGCAAATAGACACGCCGGTGCGCGCGATCAAGCCATTGCATCAACAAATTCAAAATCACTTCCTCCAAAAATAGGGCTTCAATCGCCCATAGAACATGCCCCAATGGGTGTCGATTGTGGTCGTTAAGTTCCCCCACAGCGCCGACAAGCCACACAAACCGAATAAGATGCACGCCTTGGTTTTTTCAAACACGCTCGATTCATAGCAAAGGTTACTCCATGGCACGCACCGTCAACTGTATCAAGCTGGGCCACAGCGCCGAAGGAATGGACTTTCCGCCGTACCCGGGCGAGCTCGGTAAACGGATCTGGGAAAGCGTCAGCAAGGAAGCCTGGGCGGCCTGGCTCAAGCACCAAACCATGCTGGTGAACGAAAACCGCCTCAATTTGGCGGATGCGCGGGCGCGCCAGTACCTCGCACGCCAAATGGAGAACCACTTCTTTGGCGAAGGAGCAGACGCAGCACAAGGCTACGTGCCACCTAGCGCCACCTGAGACCCGATGCGTGTGGGCGATGCATGCGGGCATCTGGCATCCTGCGGCCTGCCGGACGCTTGGCAAGGTGCCCAAAGCTGGACGGTGCTCGACACCGACTTTGCAGAGAGGTCGCAATTTTTTGCCACACTGAGTCGCTGGCAAAACGACCCCAGTCGACCGCGCTGCTTGCATTACGTCGGTATTTACGATTGCCGCGGCGAGGCCGACACCAGAATGTCAGGTACGCGCCGGGATGCCCCCGGGTCGCAAAGGATTGATCAGTTAATCCTTCGGGAGCTGCCAAATGTTGGACGCTTGGGCCGAGGATTTCACCGCTTTGCGCTGGAGTCCGGTCAGGTCCTGCTGACGGTGTGTGTCGGCAGCACCCAGGATATGCTCAGAGAAGGCAATTTTCAGGCAGACACGGTTTTTGCCAAGCCCCCCGAGAACCAATGGGAGGCCCGCCTGCTGGCACGCCGATGCAAACCTGGCAGCCTGATTTGCTTTGGTACCCAAGCGTCTGCCAATGCCCTGAATTCAGAGCTTTATGGGGTAATGGAGCCGCTGGGATTTATATGGCAGACCGACAGCGCAGGGCAGCGACAGCCAAGTTGCACTTTTGATCCGCCCTGGAGGATTCGCAATCTCCGAGACACCCGCCACCTGGAAGTCCGCAGCACAGGACGCTGTGCGGTGGTCGGTGCCGGCATAGCGGGAGCCTGCGTGGCCTATGCACTGGCCCGGCGCGGTTGGGAAGTCGCCGTGGTCGACCAGGAAGTCGCGCCGGCAGCCGGTGCCTCTGGCTTGCCGGCGGGCCTGCTTGTGCCGCATGTGTCGGCTGACGACAGTCCGCGGTCACGTCTGTCACGCCACGGCGCCCGCATGATGACAGACCTCGCGCATGGACTTTTGGTGCGTGGCGAGGATTGGGCACCCAGCGGCGTGACGGAACGTCGCACAGAGTCTGTCCTTCACTGGCACCCCGATGCCGGCTGGATCAGACCGTCGCGCCTGGTGCGCGCCTTGCTGAGCCATGCCAACGTATCATTTGTGGGGCTCACATCGATTCAATCGCTGGTCTACCGTGCAGGTCATTGGCAACTTGGCTGCCAGAATGGGGATGTGCCGGGAAACTTTGATCTCGTGGTCCTGGCAAATGCCATGGGCTCGGTCAAGCTCTTGCGACAACTGGCCTGTGCTTGTGGCATTGCGCCAGACCTGGACGATAAACTCGCAGCCGTGCATGCCGTGCATGGCGCGATCAACTTCGGACGCTATGCAGAACCGATGGCCGGCTTACCCACCGCACCGGTCAATGGCCATGGCTATTTCATTCCCCACTTGCCTGACCCAAGTGGTGCGCAGTGGCTAATCGGATCGACCTTTGAAACCGATGCACTGCGGGCCGCTGACTTGTGGCAGCAGCGCGTGGATAATTTTGCGCACTTGGCCCATCTGGTACCACCAGACGGCGATATCTTCGCCCAAACGCTGGACCGTGGTCCGGTAGCCCAATGGCTGGCGACCCGCTGCGTGACGCACGACCGACTGCCACTTGTGGGCCCGGTCGACGTGCTGGCGCACCCGGGGCTATGGTTGTGCGTGGGCATGGGTTCGCGTGGTTTGAGTTTTTCGGCCCTGTGTGCCGAACTGATTGCAGCACGCATTGGCGCCGAACCCTGGCCTATAGAGGCCAGTCTGGCACGCAGCCTCGATGTGCACCGAATCAAAAAGAAGCGAACTCCAGACTCCGGCCCACCATTCACATTTGCAGCAACACCTCAACCACGTGTTGTGGGCTAAACGGAATCTCGAGAACCGCTAGACAATCCGACTGCTCGGCGCGCGACACCAACTGCCCAGACGGCTTTTCAGTGACCACAACGATCGCTTTAGGTGGTGTTGCTAGGTGCTGCAAACTCCGCACGAATTCCCAAGGATCGGTGTCTGACAACTCAAGACTGACTACCACCAAGCCAACCACGCGCTGCTTCAGAAGGGTTTGCGCCTGCAACACGGTTTCCGCTTCGTCCACGTCGGTCAGGCCCGCCAATGCCATGCGCGAGCGCAGATACATGCGATCTTCCCGCGTCATACCTACCAACAGACTCACCCTTACACCCTGCAACAGACCAGGGTACTGTGTACTTTCCAGGTCCAGGTCGAAATCAAGCTCGACTTTCGCGTCGGGTGCAGGGTTGGAGGGAGCCACAAACGCACTGTCCATGACTTGCAGCACGGCCGACCAGTCCACGGGTCGACCAATGCTGCGCCAGACCGGGTCTGGTGGCTCGCTGCCGACATAGATCACTTTTATGTCGGAATTGAGCCGTGGAGATGCCAGCTCCAGGCCACCCTCATAACTGTCACCGTCAATCAGCGCAATGGCGGGCGCTGCAGGTGCCTCTGGAGTCCACAAGGCATACGCGGTTTCGCGCAGCGCCGACAAGCGAAAAATAGCATTCAAGGCGTGCCGCTCAACATCGCTAAAACCCAGCACATTGACCCAAATTATGGTGTTCATCCTGCCTATTTTCCCTGATTCCGAAACCGCCCAATGTAAAACTACTGCATCGCAGCGGCGGGGCGACGAGATTTCACATACGCGTCGGTCGGCTGATAGTTTTTCCCGTCCGCATAGCGCCACTGCACCATCGTGCCCTTTTGGCCACGCAAGTCAAGCTGCCCCACATAGGCGCCCATGGTGGACTGCTGGTCGAGCGCGCGAAATTCGGCCGGTCCAAAGGGCGTGGAAAACTTCAGACCACGCATGGCGAGTACCAGTTTTTCATTGTCCGTGCTCTTGGCCTTGTTGATCGCAGCAAAGATCGCCTGCATGGTCGCATATCCCACCACGGAGCCGACTTTAGGGTTTTCATTGAATTTTTTGTAATAGTTGGCGGCAAACGAGGCATGCTCCCGGGTATCAATCTGGTCCCAGGGATAGCCGGTCACAATCCAACCCTTGGGGGTTTCGTCCTTGAGTACGTCCAGGTATTCGGGTTCGCCCGACAGCAGCGACACCACCGGCGTCCTGGGAAACACATTACGTTGGTTGCCCTCGCGCACCAGCTTGGCCAGGTCGGCACCAAAAGTCACATTGAAAATTGCGTCGGGCTTACCCTGCATGACCGCTTGCAGGGTGGTTCCGGCATCTAGTTTACCCAGAGCGGGCCATTGTTCGGCGACAAATTCCACATCGGGCCGGCGCGCCTTGAGCAAGAGCTTGAAGCTGGCCACCGCACTTTGACCATACTCGTAATTTGGCGCTATCGTGGCCCAGCGCTTGGCGGGCATTTTCGCGGCCTCTTCCACCAGCATGGCCGCCTGCATATAGGTGCTGGGGCGTAGGCGGAAGGTGTAGCGGTTGCCTTTGTCCCACACAATCGCATCGGTCAAAGGCTCACTCGCCACAAAAAGGCGCTTATTTTTTGCCGCGTGGTCCGCCAGCGCCAGACCGACATTTGACAAAAAGCCCCCCGCGAGCACATCGACCTTCTCGTTCGAGGTCAACTCGATCGCGTGCCGCAGTGCCTCCTCGGGCTTACCTGCATCGTCGCGCGCAATCACTTCGACTTTGCGCCCCAGCAGACCCCCCTGGGCGTTGATCTCTTCGACTGCGAGCTGCCAGCCTTGGCGGTACGGCATGGTGAACTGGGGCATGCTCGAGTAGCTGTTGATTTCACCAATCTTGATCGGATTCGCCTGGGCCAACGCCCCCATGCAGAAGCCCGCCAGCAGCGAGACCAGCAGATTTTTGAGCACGTAAGTTGCCGGTGTCGTGGGTGTGGTGCCCGGGCCGCCTGGATGTTGCGCCCCTGGGCAAGAGTTTTCGATGTTCATATGCTGTGCTTCGTTCAAAAAAGTGGTCCATAGTAGCCAAGGCCCGAGATCTAGAACTCTAGCAGTGTTTGAGCGCCACGATGCGGCGGGTATGGCGCGAAAACTGAGAGTCATTCCATATTTCCCATAAGAATATAGAAATAGCAATAAAGTAGTTTTCAACATAACGCTTGGCCGATACAGTCGCCGCCATGCCTGAACCAAGGTTCCCACTTGGGGGACTCAGGTTTTAACCCATTGCAGCGACCTATGTACCAGTACACCGAATTTGACCAGCAGTTCATCCGCGCCCGCGCAGACCAGCACCGGGACCAGCTCACGCGCAATCTGGCCGGCACGCTCAGTGACGACGACTTTCGTCCACTGCGTCTGCAAAATGGCTGGTATATCCAGCGCTATGCGCCGATGCTGCGGGTTGCCGTGCCCTATGGCGAACTCTCAAGCGCCCAAATGCGGGTGCTGGCGCGTGTTGCGCGGGAATATGACCACCCCAGCAAGGCAGTGTTTGACAAAGCCATCGGCACCCAGGCAAGCTGGGGCACGACCCATCTGCCGGTCGGTTATGGACACTTCAGCACGCGCCAGAACGTGCAATTCAACTGGATACCGCTCGAAAAAAGCGCCGACGTCATGGACTTGCTCGCCACGGTGAACCTGCACGGCATTCAAACCAGCGGCAACTGCATTCGAAATATCACCAGCGATGCGCTGGCCGGTATAGCCCCCGACGAAATTGCCGACCCACGGCCATTTGCAGAAATCATTCGCCAGTGGAGCACTCTGCACCCCGAGTTCGCATTTTTGCCGCGCAAGTTCAAAATTGCCATCACCGGTGCCACCGAGGACCGGGCCGCCACCGCGTGGCACGACGTCGGATTGCACCTTGTCAAAAACGCTGCCGGGGAGCTGGGCTTTCGGGTGCTGGTGGGCGGCGGCATGGGGCGCACACCCATCATTGGCAGCACCCTGAGAGAGTTCCTGCCCTGGAACCAGATCATGAACTATCTGGAAGCGGTAGTGCGTGTCTACAACCGCTGGGGTCGGCGCGACAATATGTACAAGGCACGCATCAAGATCCTGGTCAAGGCAGAGGGGCCCCGCTATATCGACGAGGTCGAAGCCGAATACCAGCAAATCATCACGCAAGACGGCGCGCCGCATACCATTCCACAGGTCGAGTTGGACCGCGTGACCGCCTGTTTTGTCCCGCCTGCGCACGCGCAGACTACCGGAACAATGCGGCAATGCGAGATTACTGCAGACCGACAAACCGACTCTGCCCGCTGGCTTCGACAAAATGTAGCACTGCACAAGGATCCGGCACTGCGTGCAGTAACCTTGTCGTACAAGCGCTTGGGCCAGGCACCGGGCGATGCAGATGCCGACCAGCTCGACACCGCTGCCGATCTGGCAGATA
>JAIPCE010000157.1 GCA_021738345.1 Rhodoferax sp.
CATGAAGGAACTCAGAGCCTGTCCTAGTGCACCCGACATGCGTCCCGGTGACGTGATAACTACTGGCACCTGGACGGATGCCTGGACAGTATCACCGGGCGAGAACTGGACCGCTGACTTCGGCCATCCGTTATCCCGATTGCGTGTTGAATTTACCTGAACCACGGTGCATCGCTTGAAGCCCAGTACCTTGCAGAGGTTCAAACAGGTGCTGAATCCAAGCAAAGAAGCCCCCTCAGTGGAGCAACGTGCGGCTGACCTGCTCACATCCTTAGACGCCGGTGGCCTCCCTCTGCACGCAGGAATCGTCAATGATATAGCCCGAAAGCTCGGACTTGACATAGCGCTGGACGCACCTCTGGGAGATACCGAAAGTCAGTAGGCTGAAATGACTGCGCGTAACCGGTTTGACGATAAGCGCCGCGCCCATGTGGAAAGGTGTGAATGGCATAGCGGTCAGTCACTCTTCACTTGAAGTGCCCGATAAAAGCCAATGTGTTTTTGACCAAGTCACCACGCATCAATTTCAAGCTGCCACGGTAATGCCAAACCAGCCCGCACATCCAATACAGTGACAACGATGCTGGTGCGTTGGCCTCACGCATCATTTCAAGCGCCGCCGGATTCTTGAAACACCAATACAGTGCGCAGCAGCCATCCACCGTCCACCAAGTCTAGAAAATCATCATCGGCCACTGCTTCCATCGGTGTTCGACCATCACATGCAGGGACCAAGATGCCGTCAGGTAGGAGAAAAACGCCGTGATGATGGAAATGGGAACATCCCAATCCGATGCTTGGTAGTGGAACGACCCAACGATGAGCATGGCGATGCCAATGGCCAGGGCGGCTAGTTTCCTGGGACGCTTAAGTTCAGCAGATTGCTCCATTTCTCGCTCTCGTTTGCCTAGACCGAAGATTAGCTGGGTTTGCCCTGTTTGCCCCAAGTATTTGGAACCTGCCGTGTAAGATGCCTGCATAGAGAAAACCACAGCGCGGTCTGTCACCCGCACCAGAAATACCCATGGCCACCACCAACCCCAACCTCAGCTCCTTCATCTGGTCCGTAGCCGACCTGCTGCGCGGCGACTACAAGCAGTCCGAATACGGCAAAGTCATCTTGCCCTTCACTGTGCTGCGCCGGCTGGACTGCGTGCTGGAGGGCACCAAGGCCGACGTGCTGGCCGAGAAAGCCACCCGCGAAAAGGCGGGCCTGAACCCCGAGCCCTTCCTGCTGCGTAAATCTGGCCAGTTCTTCTACAACACCTCTTCCCTTGACCTCAAAAAGCTCATGGGCGACCAGGACCATATAGGCGAAAACCTGCGGGCCTACCTGCAGGCGTTCAGCCCGGCGGTGCGCGACATTTTTGAGAGCTTCGAGTTCCACACCCAGATCGACAAGCTGGCCAAGTCTGGCCTGCTCTACATGGTCACCGAAAAGTTTGCCACCATTGACCTGCACCCAGATGCGGTCAGCAACGCCGAAATGGGTGCGGTGTTTGAGGAATTGATCCGAAAATTTGCCGAGTTGTCCAACGAGACCGCTGGTGAACACTTCACTCCGCGTGAGGTCATCCGCCTCATGGTCAACCTGCTGTTCATTGAAGACGACGCGGCTCTCACCAAGCCCGGCGTGGTGCGCAGCCTGTACGACCCCACAGCGGGCACTGGCGGCATGCTCAGCGTGGCGGGTGAACACCTTGCCAGTCTCAACCCCGATGCCCGGCTGGTCATGTACGGCCAGGAGCTCAACCCCGAGTCCTACGCCATCTGCAAGGCCGACATGCTGATCAAGGGCCAAGACATTGCCAACATCATCTTTGGCAATACCCTGTCCGCCGATGGCCTGACCGGCAAAGTGTTTGACTATGCCCTGTCCAATCCACCCTTTGGTGTGGAGTGGAAGAAGATCGAAGCCACCATCCGCAAAGAAGCCGAGCAGCAGGGCTACAACGGTCGTTTCGGCCCCGGCCTGCCGCGGGTCAGCGATGGGTCGTTGCTGTTTTTGCTGCACCTGATCGCCAAGATGCGCCCGGCGGTCGATGGCGGCAGCCGCTTTGGCATTGTGTTGAACGGCTCACCCCTGTTCACCGGCGGCGCAGGCAGTGGCGAGAGCGAAATACGCCGCTACGTGCTGGAAAGCGACCTGGTCGAGGCCATCATCGCCCTGCCCACCGACATGTTCTACAACACCGGCATCAGCACCTATGTGTGGATTGTCAGCAACCGCAAGCCTGCAGCACGCAAGGGCAAAGTGCAACTGATCGACGCCAGCAGCTTCTGGCAGAAGATGCGCAAGAGTCTGGGGTCAAAGCGCAAGGAGCTGAGCGTCGAACACATCGACGACATCACCCGCCTGTTTGGCAACTTTGAAGAGCAGACCCTGCACGTGGACGGCAGCCCGGTGCCCATCAGCCGCATCTTTGCCAACGACGCCTTCGGTTACCACACCATCACCGTGGAGCGCCCCGAGCGCGATGCCGATGGCAAGGTGGTGCTGGCCACCAAAGGCAAGGGCAAAGGCAAACCCGTGCCTGATGCCAGCCTGCGCGATACTGAGAACGTGCCGCTCAGCGACGACATTGCAGCCTACTTCAAGCGCGAAGTGCTGCCCCATGCGCCGGATGCGTGGATCGACACCGACAAGACCAAGGTGGGCTACGAGATACCGTTCAATCGCCACTTCTACGTCTTCAAACCACCGCGCCCGTTGGTCGAGATTGATGCGGAGCTGAAAGGCGTGACCGACCGCATCCTCACCATGATCAACGGGCTGACAGCATGAGCTTTCCGCGTTACCCGGCGTACAAGGAAAGCGGCGTGGAATGGCTCGGGGTGGTGCCGGGGCATTGGGGTGCTGTCCCAATCAAACACCTTGGTCGCCTGAAGGGTGGCGCGGGTTTTCCCCACGAGAAGCAAGGTATTGAAGGCGAGGAGCTATCTTTTCACAAGGTCAATGCGCTCGCCCAAGCCGACATTGATGGTTTCCTTACGGACAGTGAAAACACAATTGATCGGGCCACCGCAAGGGAGCTTGGTGCTTTCGTATTTCCTGCTGGCTCTATAGTTTTTGCCAAAGTCGGTGCAGCTCTTTTGCTTGGACGAATTCGCCTGCTCAACCAGAATGCGTGTTTGGATAACAACATGATGGGGCTGGTTGTCCGGCAGGACGAGTTTGCGGTGAGCTTTGTTCGTTACGCGATGAACCTTGTTCGGTTCGATCTCATTGCAAACCCCGGTGCCGTTCCGTCACTGAACGAAGGGCAAATCGGCGACTTTCGTCTTGCGATACCACCTCTCCCCGAACAAACCCAAATCGCCGTCTTCCTTGACCGCGAAACCGCGAAGATTGATGCGCTGGTGGCAGAGCAGCGGCGGCTGATGGCGTTGCTGAAAGAAAAGCGCCAGGCCGTCATCTCCCACGCCGTCACTCGGGGCCTGAATCCCCACGCCCCCATGAAGCCGTCCGGCATCGAATGGCTGGGGGATGTGCCGAAGCATTGGGATGTGACAAAGATCAAGCGACTTGTTGCGACCTTTGAACAAGGCTGGAGTCCACAATGCGAAGGGTTCCCTGTCGAAACTGATCAGGAATGGGGTGTACTCAAAGTGGGCTGCGTCAACGGAGGTACGTTTAGACCTGAAGAGAACAAGACGTTGCCGCCCGAATTGGAGCCGATACCCAGCCTTGGCATTGTCATGGGCGATTTACTGATCTCCCGAGCAAACACACGCGAATTGGTTGGCGGCGCGGCCATAGCAAAGCAAGATCACACAAATCTTTTGCTTTGCGACAAGCTCTACCGACTTCGCTTTTCACCGACTGTTTGCTCGCCGATGTTTATTGCGCTTTACCTTGGTACAGGCATGGCCCGTGGACAAATTGAACTTGCGGCAACTGGTGCCAGCAGCTCAATGGTGAACATTTCTCAGTCCACCATATTGGAACTGGAATTGGCTTTGCCGGAGTTTCAAGAGCAGCAAACCATCATCACTTTTCTTGAAGCTCAATCTGCCAAGTTCGACACCCTCACCACCGAAGCCCAACGCGCCATCGACCTGTTGCAAGAGCGCCGCACCGCGCTGATCTCTGCCGCCGTCACCGGGCAGATTGATGTGCGGGGTGCTGATCTGAACACCCAACAGCACGTCGCATAAGAACAAAACCGTCCCAAAGGATTAGAATTTGCTCCATGCTCACCATTGCCGAGTTACCTGAATTCATCCGCTCAGCCGACAAGCTGTTGACGGAGCCAGAGCGGCAAGACATCATCCGATATCTGGCAGACCATCCCAAAGCTGGGGTGGTGATGGGGTGCAATTCAAAGTGATGTTCAGGCAATGCGTGGCGGCTAGCGGTTTTTGGCAAAACCCCAAGTCCAGGACTCTGACCCCTATAACTGCGGGTTCATGGAGGCACAGAAGTTATGCAGTCTTCGTTCATCCCGGTTTATTGGGGTCAGAGTCCAAAATCCACCACACTTCGTGTGTCCCTGAAGGGTGCTGCGCATGGATATTGGAATCCGACCCCAAAAAACCTGCACCGCGCCGTACCACTTCCCAAAGTCACTGAAAACCACATCACTTTGAATCACACCCTATTTATTGACACTGTTTGCCAAGGGCGACCAGGCCAATTTATCAAAGGCCGAGCGCAATGAGTTGGCGGGTCTGGTCAAGCTATTGGTTCAGATATGGAAAGGACAACCCAAATGAGCACTGCATTCGACAGCATCAAGCGCGGCCTGTTGGAGGCCATCGACCACGCCCAAGGGGGTGCGCCGCAAGCGCGAGTTCATCGGCCACGCCCGGTGGATGTGAAGGTTCTGCGTGCCAAAGTCAATATGACCCAGGAGCAATTTGCCGCACGCTTTGGTTTTTCGACTGCCACGTTGCGGCACTGGGAGCGCGGTGACCGCACACCTCAAGGCCCGGCACTGGTCTTACTCAATGTGATTGATCACAACCCAAGCGCGGTGATTGACGCACTTGCGGCTTAAGTGGAAATGATCAAGAAAACCACTGTGCGCACAATCGACGGCATCGAGATTGAAATGGGTTCAGGCAATCTGTTTGCAGACCTGGGCCTGCCCGATGCCGACAAGCTCAAGATCAAATCCGGCCTGGTTATTGAAATCACCAAGGCCATGCGCAATCTGGGCCTCACCCAAAAAGCCGCCGCAGAGCGCATGGGCATCCCCCAGCCCAAGGTGTCTGCCATGCTGCGCGGTGACTTCACCAACCTGTCCGAGCGCAAGCTCATGGACTGCCTGAACCGGCTGGGCTACGACATCGAGATCAAGGTGCGACCTGCTGCGGAGTCAGTGGGGCATTTGGTGCTGGCGTTTGCCTGAGCTGCATAGTCTGTGGTCGCTGTCACCGGTCTGCAATCAGAAAAATTGGGAGGGCCATGAGCCTACATAAAGAAATTAGTTTCGAGCTGGAAATTTGCCAACACCTTGCCTCAAACGGCTGGCTGTATGCCGACGATGATGCCGCAGGCTACGACCGCACCCGCGCCCTCTTCCCCGCCGATATGCTGGCCTGGGTGCAAGCCACACAACCCAAAGCCTGGGAGACGCTAACCAAGAACCACGGCGGCAAGGCGGCAGACACGCTGCTTACCCGCCTGCGCGACCAACTGGACCAACGTGGCACGCTGGATGTGCTGCGCCATGGTGTGGAGCTGCTGGGCCTCAATATCCCCCTGAAGCTGGCCGAGTTCAAACCGGCGCTGGCGATCAACCCCGACATCTTGGCCCGTTTTGCTGCTAACCGGCTGCGCGTGGTGCGCCAGGTGCGCTACTCGCTGCACTGCGAAAACAGCATAGACCTAGTGCTGTTTGTGAACGGCCTGCCGGTGGCGACAGTCGAACTGAAGACCGACTTCACCCAAAGCATTGGCGATGCCATCGACCAGTACCGTTTTGACCGTCACCCCAAGCCCAAGGGCCAGGCAGCCGAACCCTTGTTGTCGTTCCCGTCAGGTGCCTTGATCCACTTTGCCGTGAGCAATTCCGAGGTGGCCATGGTCACCAAGCTGGCTGGCCCCGCCAAGGTGTTCCTGCCCTTCAACCTGGGCGATGACGGCGCAGCCGGCAACCCGGTCAACCCGGCCGGCGGCCACCGCACGGCCTACCTGTGGGAGCAGGTGTGGGCGCGTGAGAGCTGGCTGGAGATTTTGGGGCGTTACCTGATTGCGCAGCGTGACAAGAAAAAGCAGATTGCGTCCATCATCTTCCCGCGCTACCACCAGCTGGATGTGACCCGCAAGCTGCAAGTGGCGGTGCTGGCAGACGGCCCCGGCGGCAAATACCTGATTCAGCACAGCGCAGGCTCCGGCAAAACCAACTCCATCGCCTGGACGGCGCACTTTCTGGCCGAGCTGCACGATGCGCAGAACAACAAAGTGTTTGACGTGGTGCTGGTGGTGTCCGACCGCAATGTGATTGACGGCCAGCTGCAAGATGCGCTGTTTGACTTCCAGCGCACTACCGGTGTGGTGGCGACCATTAAAAACACCGATGGGTCAAAGAGTGCTGCGCTGGCCGAAGCCCTGTCTGGCAACAAGAAGATTGTGGTCTGCACCATCCAGACCTTTCCCTTTGCGCTGGAGGCGGTGCGCGAGCTGTCAGCCACGCAGGGAAAACGCTTTGCAGTCATTGCCGATGAGGCCCACAGCTCGCAGACGGGTGAAGCGGCCAGCAAGCTCAAAGCCTTGCTGTCGCCCGAGGAAGTCAAAGACATCAACGACGGCGGCGAGGTGAGCACCGAGGACATTCTGGCCGCCCAAATGGCCAACCGGGCTGAGGATGGTGGCATCACCTTTGTGGCCTTCACCGCCACACCCAAGAACAAGACGCTGGAGCTGTTTGGCACTCGGCCTGACCCCACCCGCAAGCCCGCACCTGACAACGTGCCCAAGCCGTTCCATGTGTACTCCATGCGCCAAGCCATTGAAGAAGGCTTCATTCTGGATGTGCTGCAAAACTACACACCCTACAGTCTGGCGTTCAAGTTGGCCCATAACGGCCAAGAGGTGAACGAGGCCGAAGTAGAGCGTAACGCCGCCATGAAGGGCATCATGGGCTGGGTGCGGCTGCACCCGTACAACATCGCTCAAAAAGTACAGGTCGTGGTGGAACACTTCCGCGAGTTTGTGGCACCACTGCTGAGTGGTAAAGCCAAGGCCATGGTGGTGGTCGGCAGCCGCCTGGAGGCGGTGCGCTGGCAACTGGCCGTTGAGAAATACATCAAGAACCACGGCTACAGCATCGGCACGCTGGTGGCGTTCTCGGGCGAGGTCAATGACAAAGACTCTGGCGAAGAGCGGTTCACCGAGAACAGCAAGACGTTGAACCCCAACCTCAAGGGCAGCGACATCCGCGAAGCCTTCAAAGGCGATGAGTACAGCATCCTGCTGGTGGCCAACAAGTTCCAGACCGGTTTCGATGCGCCGCTGCTGTGCGGCATGTACGTGGACAAACGCCTGGCAGGCATCCAGGCGGTGCAAACCCTGAGCCGCCTGAACCGCGCCCATCCGGGCAAGGACACCACCTATGTGCTGGACTTTGTGAACGACACCGCCGAGGTGCTGGCCGCATTCAAGACCTACCACACCACGGCAGAACTATCGGCCACTACCGACCCGAATCTGGTGTTCAACCTACGCTCCAAGCTGGACGGTGCAGGGCACTACGACGACTTCGAGGTAGACCGCGTGGTGAAGGTGGAACTGAACCCCGCTGCCCGGCAGAGCGAACTGATCGCCGCCCTGGAGCCGGTTCAGGACAGGATCATGAAGCGCTACAAGGCAGCGGTAGAGGAACTGAAGGCGGCCGAGGCAGCGAAGATTGAGGCAGCCACCAAAGCCGCGCAGGATGCCCTGAATGCGCTGGTGCTGTTCAAGAGCGACATGGGTGCCTTTATGCGGCTCTACACCTTTCTGTCGCAAATCTTTGACTACGGCAACACCGGCATCGAGAAACGCGCCATCTTCTACAAGCGCCTGCTGCCCCTGCTGGAGTTTGGCCGCCAGCGCGAGGGCATCGACCTGTCCAAGGTGGTGCTGACGCACCACCATCTGAAAGACCACGGCAGCCGTACGCTGCCGCTGGGCAATGGCCCGACGCCCAAGCTGGACCCGATTACCGAAGCGGGCAGCGGCAGCGTGCAAGAGCAGCAAAAGGTCTATATGGCCGCGCTGATCGAAAAGCTCAATGACCTATTTGGCAGTGAGACCAGTGAGCAAGACCAGCTGCGCTATGTCAACGGCACCATCCTGGGCAAGGTGTCTGAATCCGCCACGCTGCAGCAGCAGGCCGCGAACAATACCAAGGAGCAGTTTGCCAATTCCCCAAACTTGAAGATCGAGTTGCAGAACGCGATCATTGACTCACTGGACGCACACACGTCCATGAGTACCAAGGCGCTGAATTCAGCTATGGTGATGGATGGGCTGCTGGATATTTTGCTGAACCACTCGGCGTTGTATGAGAGGCTGCGGGGTGGCGATCAGGGCGTTAGCGCCAATATGAGCTGAGTTGACGCAGTTGTCCGGCCAATTTGCAGGACGCGGCGGTGGAGCTGATCAAAGCGATGACTCAACCATAGATCGGCGGTCAGAGCAGCAAACGTAAACTATAGAGCGGACACTTTTCAATAGATATCCATTGGTGATTTGTCACTGTTGACGTCCTTTTATTGAGGGTGGCGTCGGGTTTTTTCAGCAGTTTTTTTGCAAAAAATCTTAGAAGAATTTGCCAAGTACGTAGGCGTGAGTCTCTCTGTGTCGGTGTCGGCGTGGCGTTGCTGTGGCTGTGGCTGTGGCTGTAGTGGCCCGCCTGGTGTGCTAACTCACGGGGCTGTCAACGTCCGTGCATCCCTTCTTGGATGTTCTGTCCCCTCTGTGCCCTTAAGGACGCATAGCGAAGGCTGGCAATGGCAGGCGACCACCGTGTCGCAACCCCTTGTTCCAGGTCTGGATCAAGGTTCTTCCTTGTTAACCCCCTCTAAGGAAAAATTTCTCATGTATGAACATCAAATCCCCTTCCGCCCCCAGCTGAATGGTGTTTGGCGATCGTTTGTCGATGGTCTGGAACCAGATTGTGAACTGTGGTCATTTCGTGGCCGGTGGAAAACGCAATACCGTGACTGGCAGATGCAAGGGTATGTTGCACTGCATGGCGAAAAGATTGAACCCTACTTTCTGACTTCACAAAAATCGATGCAAGCAACGTGAGCGGCGGGTTGATGATCAAACCGTGAACACAAGGTGGAGCGATCGCGCATCTTAGTTGGCTGTCCAGTGGCAAGCAGCGCAGCCTTCCTTGCCCGCTGGGTTTTTCTGGCACTTGTGCCACTTTTGGACGGAAAGTAATAACAGGTCGATGTGTCATTACTTTCGTGTTTGTAACAAGTTACACCTGATTCGAATCACGGCGACCGTGGGTAGGTCCGAACTTGGGCAAACTCATGATCGGGTCATGGCCGTGGTGTATAGTCAACCTTGACCCGCGATGTGTGACAGCAGAGGGGTTTGAACCCGGCACACTCGGCCGGGTTTTTTTTCCTAGATGTCACAGAAAAAGTGGCATCCATGGCATTACCCGGTAAGGATGCGGGCTGATCTACAGGGTTCCGCTAAGTGCAGCCTGTGCACTTACGGCAGGTTGTTAACCAATTTCTGCACTTACGGTGCACTTAAATGAAAAGGCAAGCATCTCTGCTGACCTTCTAATTCTGTTTAAGTGGTTGATTTTCTTGATGTTTTTTGGTGGGCGATGCAAGTTTCGAACTTGCGACCCCTGCAGTGTGAATGCAGTGCTCTACCCCTGAGCTAATCGCCCTGAACCGTCTTCAGGAAAGCCGCAAATTATACATAAGACTCAGGCCGCTTTGCGCCACAGCGTTTTACCGCCACTGGCCTTGTCGATCTGCACCAGCACATCTTCATGTGCGGCAAGCTCTTGAGCATTGGCCGACAGCACCGGCAGCTCTATGGCGCGCAAATCCAATTTGATCTGCTGAATCGACAAAGATTGGCTAGAGCCGGCATCGATTAGCAGGGCATCCTGTCCACGTGTGAGGCAGATGTAGACATCGGCCAGCAGTTCGGCATCAAGCAAGGCACCGTGCAGCTTACGGCCGGAGTTGTCTACGCCGAGGCGGTCGCAAAGCGCGTCGAGGCTGTTGCGCTTGCCGGGAAAGAGCTCTTTGGCCATCAGCAGGGTGTCGACCACACGCTCTACATGGCTTGAGAACGGCTCGCGACCGGCAAGCGCGAGCTCGGCATTCAGAAACCCGATGTCAAACGACGCGTTGTGGATGATGACTTCAGCGCCTTGCAGGTAGACCAGCAGGTCGCTCACTATGGTCTGGAAAGGTGGCTTGTCACGCAGAAACTCGGTGGTGATGCCGTGCACCTTGAGTGCTTCTTCGTGGCTATCGCGCCCGGGATTGACGTAAACGTGCAGGTTGTTGCCGGTAAGCTTGCGGTTCACCAATTCGACACAGCCAATCTCGATGATGCGATCGCCTTGGTTGGCGTAGAGCCCCGTGGTTTCGGTGTCGAGAAAAATCTGTCGCGTCATGGGTCTGCTCGTTAACCAGGTTTCAATGGTTTTCTTTGGCGTGGTTGATGGAATATTTTGGTATCTCTACCACGATATCCTTTTGCGTAAGTATGGCCTGGCAGCTTAATCGGGAATTGGGGGCCAGACCCCAGGCACGGTCCAACAGGTCTTCTTCTGTTTCGTCCAAAGGATTGAGCGACGCAAAGCCTTCGCGCACGATCACATGGCAGGTGGTGCAGGCACAGCTCATGTCGCAAGCGTGCTCGATATTGATGTGGTTTTCGAGCAAGGCTTCACAAATGGAGGTTCCGGCGCTGGCAGCCACCTCTGCACCGTGCGGGCAATACTCGGGGTGGGGAAGAATTTTGATGGTTGGCATATCTTTAGTCAGTTGAGGACAGAGCTTGTTCACTGCGTGTAACTGCGGTCTTTCCCGCAAGGTTTCAGGTTAGTTGGGGACAGAGCTTGTTCACTG
>JAIPCE010000158.1 GCA_021738345.1 Rhodoferax sp.
ATGCCAATCAACGTTCTGACAACCTCAGCGTCCAATCTCCCTTGAAAGGATGTGATTGTGAAAACCCGTCTCGCTCCGAGCCCCAAGGCGGTCCGAAAAGATCGCCCGGATAAGCCTGCCATTGTGGCTGGTGACCACTACTTTATTGACGTGCTTCAGCGGACTGCACTTTTTCTGGACACCCTGCTCGACCGCGGCAATGCCTATATGGAGCACCTGGACAAAGGTACACCTCCCTTGCTGAAGTTCGACTTTGAGATGGTGTTGGACGGTCGCACCTTGTCGCCGCCTTGCAATTACGCCTTGCTGCACCTGCTGCCACCCGAAACGATGCCCGTGAATCCGAAATTGCGCCCGGTGGTTGTGGTTGACCCGCGCGCGGGCCACGGTCCTGGCATTGGCGGCTTCAAGTTCGACTCCGAAGTCGGTGTGGCGATGCACGCCGGGCATGCGGTTTACTTTGTCACGTTCCGGCCGCAGCCAGAAGACGGTCAGACGCTGTTCACCGTGATGCACACCGAAGCACGCTTTATCGAAGAAGTGATTGCTCGCCATCCCGCCTGCAGCGCCAGGCCGGTCGTGATTGGCAACTGCCAGGCCGGCTGGGCCATGATGGCACTCAACGCCACTCGCCCCGAATTATTTGGTCCGCTGATGGTAGTCGGTGCGCCCCTGTCATATTGGGCGGGCGCATCTACACTCAACCCCATGCGCTACTCCGGTGCGGCCTTGGGTGGCTCGTGGCTGACATCGCTCACGGCTGACATGGGCGCAGACCGCTTTGACGGGGCACACCTGGTCGAAAATTTCGAAAAACTCAATCCCGCCAACACTCTCTGGGGTCGCTATTACAAGCTGTGGTCACACATCGACACCGAGGCAGAGCGTTTTCTGGAGTTCGAGAAATGGTGGGGTGGCTATTTCCGGATGACCGGCGCCGAAATTGAAGCCATTGTCGAAAATCTGTTTGTTGGCAACCGTCTGGCGCGCGGCGAAGTCATGGACGGTGACACGGCCATCGACCTGCGCAACATCACCTCACCGGTGGTCGTGTTTGCGTCACACGGCGACAACATCACCCCGGTACCGCAGGCCCTCGACTGGATCATCGACACCTGGGGCGACGAGCGTGCCATTACTGCGGCTGGCCGCACCATCATTTATGTGTTGCACGAGAGTGTCGGACATCTGGGTATTTTTGTGGGCGGCGACATTGCGCGCAAGGAACACGACCAACTCGTGACCTCATTGGACGTGATTGAGAGCCTGCCACCGGGCTTGTATGAAATGAAACTCGAAGCCAAAGCCGGCAAAGAGGCGCTGCGCTGGGAAGAACTCGAACCCGGCGACTATACGGTGCACTATGAGCACCGCACCATGCAGGACATTCTGGCGCTCAACCCCGAGGGACGCGACGAAGAGGCCTTGTTTTCAACCGTCAGCAAGATATCGGAACTTAACGCCACGCTCTATAAAAACCTGGTGCGACCCTGGGTCAAGATGCTGGCCACCCGGCCGGTGGGTGATTTTGTCGGCAGCCAGCACCCCTTGCGCCTGCAGCGCCAGATGTTTACCGACGATTTTCCTCTGGCACCGATGATTCGGGCGTGGGCCAAACAGGCGCGCGCAGACCGGGTGAGTGTGCCGCAGGACCACCCCTTGCGGCAACTCGAACACAAGCTTGACGAAAAGATCACTGAAACCCTCAACCTCTATCGCGACAAACGGGACGCACAGGCGGTCGAATTGGCGCGCAAGCTCTACGGCCCCCAAGGACTGGGGTTCTGGTTCAAACCCGAGCCCGCAGATTCTGAACTAGCGCACCAGCGCGCTCAGCGGCAACTTGAAATTGCACGTGCCAAGGCACTCGAAACCATCACCGATGGTGGCTTTGCCGAGGCAGTGTGTCGCATCGTGCTGTCCGGCATGGCATCCATAGGAAGCTTCGAGCGCCGCAGCTTCCGCCTTGCGCGGCTGTTGGCCAAAATACCACCCGAAACCCTGTCAGACGTCGCTCCCGGCACCAATTGGCTCACCTTGCTCAAAGACCAGGCACGCATTACCGCAGTGGCGCCGGTCGAAGCCCTCAATGCCCTGGAGTCGCTGCTGCCAGATACAGCAAGCCGCGAAAACGCGCTGGCGATCTCTGCGGCCGTGATGATGATTGAACCTACCCTGTCCCATCCGCGCTCGGAAATCATCGAGTTCCTGATCGGCACGCTCAATGTCGACCCGATCCGCGTAATCGATTTGGCCCGCCACTTGACTGATTCAGTCGAGACGCCCGTGGCGTCAACGGCAGCTTAGCCCAATAGCGCCAGGGCTTCGCGCGCAGCGACGCGGCCTTCGTCGGTCGGGACAACCCAGATTTCTACCGCGCTGCCGGTCTGGTGAATCGGCATCACGACGTTGCCCACGGCTTGCTGGTTCAGCACCTCGTCAATTTGTACGCCCAGAAACGCCAGCCGAGCGCACACCTCTGAGCGCAGCGTGGTGTCGTGCTCGCCGATGCCACCGCTAAACGCCAGCACGTCGAGCCCCCCCAGGCAGGCCGTCAAGGCGCCGCACTCCCGGACTACGCGGTGGGTGAACAGCGCGATGGCCTTCAGGGCGGGCGCGCTAGCGTCCATGCGCAAGCGGCGCATGTCGGCCGAGATGCCCGACACTCCCAGCAGTCCACTTTGTTTGTACAGCAGGGTCTGCAGGCGCTGGTGGTCCCAGCCCTGTTCCAGCAGATAGAGCAGCACCCCGGGGTCGAGGGTGCCGGTACGGGTGCCCATCATCAGGCCATCCAGTGCAGAAAATCCCATGGTGGTGGCGCAGCTGCGCCCCTCTCGCGCGGCGCACAGGCTCGCACCGTTGCCCAGGTGGGCCATCAACACACGGCCCTTGCCACGCGGACTGCGCTCCAGCAGCGTATCCATGATGAACTGGTAGGACAAGCCGTGAAATCCGTAGCGTCGCACCCCTTGCTGCGTCAAGGCTTGCGGCAGCGCAAAGTCGTAATCCACCTCGGTTAGGGTGCCATGAAATGCCGTATCGAAGCAGGCAATTTGTGGCAATTGCGGAAAGGCAAGGCGAAACGCGCGCACACCGTCGAGGTTATGCGGTTGGTGGAGTGGCGCCAAGGAGTTGAGCTCGGAGAGCTGCGCCAGCACGCCATCGGTGATGATGACGCTGGCCCGAAACGCCTGGCCACCATGGACCACCCGGTGTGCGACTGCCTCGATGGGCGGCATACCGGGCTCGCTGAACAGCAGATCGCGCAACGCGGCCAATGCCCGCTGAAACGGACTCTGTGGACCCGCCGGCAGCGTTTTTTGTTGCGCTGCTCCATCAAACGACCAGCCCATGGTGGGTGTACCGCCGGGTTCTAGCCCCTGAATGTTGCCGCTCAGTACGCTGGGCAGCACCTGGGCTGCTGCAGTGGGATGTAAGGAGAACTTGAGCGTCGAGGAGCCCGCGTTGACTGCAAGAATAGCCATGGTGTTTACTCGGTAGTGCTGGGGGTGTGGGTGGTTAAAGTCAGGCGTCGGGTTTCCAGGCCAGGCGGGCTTGGTTATGGCGGACATTGTGCGCGGCCAGCTTGGCCAGCAAGGCCGAAGCGACCCGGTTCATTGGGCCGTCGGCACGGCTGGTCAGCGCAATCGGGATGCGTGCGCCCAGCACCAGACCCGCGCCCGACGCGCCTGCAAGATACTCCAACTGCTTGGCCAGCATGTTGCCACTTTCCAAGTCTGGCACCGCCAGAATATCGGCGTGTCCCGCCACCTCGGATTCGATGTTCTTGATTTCGGCCGCCTGGCTGGAAATCGCATTGTCAAACGCCAGTGGGCCGTCCAGAATGCCGCCGGTGATCTGACCGCGGTCTGCCATTTTGCACAGCGCCGCAGCGTCGATCGTTGAGGGAATATTGGGATTGACGGTCTCCACGGCAGACAGAATGGCCACCTTCGGACATTGCACCCCCAAGATGCGGGCAAAGTCGATGGCGTTTTGAATGATGTCCACCTTTTCGAGCAGCGTCGGGTGAATGTTGAGCGCGGCGTCGGTAATCAGCAAGGGCTTGCTGTACAGGGGCACGTCAAAGCGGAATACATGCGACATGCGCCGTCCGGTGCGCAGGATCGGCCGCTGCAGCACGGCATGGATCAGCTCATCGGTGTGCAGACTGCCCTTCATGAGAACCTCAACCTCGCCTGCGGCGGCCATGTCGGCGGCCAGCTCCGCGGCGGCGTGGCTGTGGGCGACCGAGATAATTTCTATCCCGGACAAATCAAGGCCGCCCGCATCCGCCACATGGCGAATCCGGACTTCCGGCCCAATCAGCACCGGAATAATCATTCCGTAGCGCGCAGAATCCAGCGCACCGCTCAGCGAGCCGATATCGCAAGGGTGTACCACGGCGCAACGCACCGCCTCCAGGTCCTTGCCAAGCGCCAACAGATCGTTGAAGCGGGCCTCGGGGTCAAACAGTTGAATTTGGGGTGCATTGATCTTGGGCAGCCGCACCTTGCGCGTCGGTGCCAGCACGCGGGCGATGCCGTGCAGCACACGCACGCCTTTCTGGTTGACGACCTGGCAGTCCATTTCGACCGACTTCTTGGCGTCATCCTTGCGCAGCACCGCCACGGTCACGGTCAGAGTATCGCCCACACGCACGGGCTTGGTGAAATTAAGCGCCTGCTCCATATAAATCGTGCCAGCACCCGGAAACTTGGTTCCGAGCAAGGCCGAGATCAGCGCGCCGCCCCACATCCCGTGGGCCACCACGCCATGCATCAGCGATGCATTGGCATAGTCGACGTCGAGATGCGCCGGATTGGTATCACCCGATACCGCGGCAAATGCCTGAATATCCTCCAGGGTCAGGGTGCGTAACAAACGCGCGCTTTGTCCAATCCCAAGTTCGTCATACGTGAAGTTCTCTATGTATTCAGTGGTGGGAATAAAGTTCATTGCAAGTTCTCTCTCAGTAAGTCCATTGCAGCAGCGGGTGCAGACACATCAGACCGCGATGCCACAAATCGGTTTGCGATCCACTACGGGAAAACCCTAGTATAGAGGCTTCCGTCGAACGTTTGCCGACATGGGTTAAGCTGCAGTCATCAACCAAAGAGTGCATCCATGCAAGTGTCCAATCGGCAGCCCAGAATCCTGGTGGCAGAAGACGAAGCCATCGTCGCGCGCGATATTGCGCTGCAACTCAAAACGCTGGGTTACGATGCGATCGGGATCGCCGACACGGCCGAACAAGCAGTGCAAATGACCGAAAGCCTTGCACCCGACCTGGTATTGATGGATATTGCGCTCGACCAGCCCCTTGATGGCATCGCGGCGGCCGAGACCATTCGGTCTCGTTTCCAGTTGCCCGTGGTGTTCATTACCGCCTATTCCGCCGAAGAGGTGCTGGAGCGGGCCAAACTCACCGAGCCTTTCGGTTACATCCTCAAGCCATTTTCCGAACGTGAACTCGGTACCGTGCTGGCGATGGCCCTGTACAAGCACCGCGCCGAGATCAAGCTGCTCAACACCACGCGGCAACTCAAGGCGCTGTCGCGGAGGGTGCTTGAAGTGCAAGAAATGGAGCGTCGACGGGTTGCCATCGAGTTGCATGACGAACTAGGCCAGTCGCTCACCGCCATCAAAATCAACCTGCAACTCGGCGAGCGCCTCAAGGACAAACCGCTGGCCGAGCTCAACCGGGAAAATATTCGCATCGTCGAAGATGCCCTGCAGCAGGTGCGCCGCCTCGCAACCACGTTACGTCCGTCGATGCTTGACGACCTCGGACTCGCCGCAGCGCTGCAATGGATTACCGAACAAAGCGCCACTCGCAGCGGTTTTTCCGTGAAATTTCACCACGTCCGCGCCCAGGCCAGGCTCGCACCCGATATTGAAACCGCCTGCTTTCGCATCGTCCAGGAGGCCTTGACCAATATTGCGCGCCATGCGCAAGCCAGGCAGGTCGACATTCGGCTGGACCGCGAAAATGAGACTTTAGTGCTGCTGATTTCGGATGACGGATGCGGTTTTGTGCAGGAAGAAATGCAGGCGCGCGCATTGGCTGGCAACAGCACAGGCGTCCTGGGCATGCAAGAGCGAGCCACCCTCATTGGCGGACAGCTTACCATTCAGTCCTCACCGGGCAACGGTAGCACGGTGCAAATGCGCTGCCCCTGGCGCACCCATGAGGAGTCCCTTTGACAGCAATCCGTGTGGTGTTGGCCGACGACCATACACTGGTCCGCGCGGGCTTGCGCAAACTTCTGGAGTCCCTGCCCGACATTGAAGTGGTGGGCGAGGCCAGTGACGGCCTGGAACTGCTGGCGCTGGCTGAACGGCTACAGCCGCAACTGGTTTTGATCGACATTGCCATGCCGGGGCTCAATGGCCTGGAGGCGACCGATCGCATCAGCAAAACCTGGCCTGACATCCGGGTGCTGATCTTGTCAATGCACCAGAACTCCGAATACGTACGGCAAGCCCTGCGCCAGGGTGCCATGGCCTATCTACTGAAAGATTCGGCACCCATGGAGCTCGAACTGGCGCTTAAAGCGGTGTTGCGCGGTGAGACCTATCTCAGCCCGGGGGCCTCCAAGGACGTGGTGAATGACTATGTGCAGCGGCTGCGCAGCGACGAGCTGTCATTGGGCGAACTGACACCGCGCCAACGTGAAGTGCTGCAGCACATTGCACAAGGCCAAAGCACCAAGGAAATCGCGCGTCAACTGGCAGTTTCGGTCAAGACCGTGGAAACCCACCGCAGCCAATTGATGAAACAACTTGACATTCACGAGGTTGCCGGCCTGGTACGTTACGCCTTACGTTCGGGGCTGCTTTAAGGCGCGCTGATGAAAGACCCGGACATTTTGGCTGTCAGAGTTGGGCGCACCGCAGCGCTGGCCGCCCGCACCACCACTCCGGGTGTTGCACCTTGAGCAGATGCGTACAGTGGTTTGACACGCCATGAAGTTCATCGCCCTGACCCGTCGCTCGCTGGTCACCCGCATCACGCTGGTTTCCCTGGCAATTTTTGTCATCAGCATGTGGTCGATGGCACTCTACACCGGGCGAATGTTGCGCCAGGACATGCAGCAGTTATTGGGAGAGCAGCAGTTTTCAACCGCAGCTCTCCTGGCCGAGGAAATCAATCAGGAGCTGATGTACCGGCTTCATGGCCTTGAGGAACTGGCCCTTGCGATCGGGCCCCGCCATTTTGCCGACCCAACCGCCCTGCGCGGTGTGCTACTGGGTAACCCGCTGTTTCTGGACCTGTTCAACGGCGGTGCCTTTGTGACCCAGCATACGGGCGTCGCAATTGCCTCGGTGCCCGACTCAGCGCAGCGCGTCGGCGTGAGCTTCATGGAGCGCGATCACATCGTCGCCGCGCTGCAGCATGGCAAACCGGCCATCAGCGAGCCGGTGATCGGCAAAATGCTGAAAGCTCCCGTGGTGTCCATGGCGGCTCCCATCCGGGATGGCCAGGGAAAAGTGATAGGCGCCCTGGTGGGGGTGACTGTGCTGAGCAACAACAACTTTTTGGATCGCCTGATAGGCCACCGCTATGGCCGCTCAGGCGGCTACCTGCTGCTTGACCCCAAACACCGGCGCTACGTCTCTGACACCGGAAAGCGGCATGTGCTGGCGCCGCTACCCGCACCCGGGGTCAACCCCCTGAATGACCGCTATGCGCCCGGCACGAAGGGATTTGGAGTCGACCTTGATGCCAACGGTGTCGAACACCTGTCCGCCGGTCACAGCGTCCCGGCTTCGGGTTGGACGGTGGTGGTCATCCTGCCCACAGAGGAGGCCTTCTCGCCCATTGAAAGCTTGCAGCGGCGCCTGTTGCATGTAGCCGCGCTGCTCACGGTTTTGATGGCACTGCTGAGCTGGTGGATGCTGGGACGCGAGCTACGCCCCCTGCGTGACACGGCGGACCAATTGACGGCCTTGCGCGACAGCAAAAAATTTCCCCAGGCGCTGCCAGTGACCCGGAGCGACGAGATAGGACAAGTCATCGGCGGTTTTAACCGCTTGCTCGAAGTTTTGCATCAGCGCGAATTCGCATTGCAGGAAAGCGAGGAACGCTTTCGCACCTTGGTGGAGTGGACTCCCGAGGCCATTGCGGTCCATGTCGATGGAAAGCTTGTGTTTGTCAATCCGGCCGCGGTCCGGCTGTTGGGTGCTGCCTCTGCGGCCGACCTGCAAGGCCAGGCCTTGATGAACTTTGTGCATCCCGACTCGCAGGCACTGGCGAACGAAGCTATGACGCCCAATGGGGTGGAAGATGCCGGATTGCCGCCCACAGAGTACAAGTTTGTCACTATGGACGGCGTTTGTATCGATGTCGAAGTGGCAGGCATTGCCATCAAATTCAACGGGCAAGCAGCCAGGCAGATTGCCATCTACAACATTACAGAGCGAAAAAATGCCGAGCAACGCCTGCGCCAACTGTCGCGCATCACCGAGCAGGCGCCTATTGCCATCGTTATCACCGATCTGCTTGGGGCGATTGAATATGTCAACCCCAAGTTCACCGAAGTCACGGGTTACCTGCCGGAGGAGGTGATGGGTCGCAATCCGCGGGTGCTGCAATCGGGCATGACGTCCGCTGCCACCTACATCGACCTATGGAACGTGCTGCAAACCGGCAGCATCTGGCGTGGCGAGTTTCGCAACCGCAAGAAAAACGGCGATCTGTTTGTCGAACAAGCCGTGATTGCGCCGGTGCAAGACACCGAAGGGAACGCCACGCATTACGTGGCCCTCAAAGAGGACATTACTGTCTTCAAGCACAGCCAGCAGCGACTGGAACGGCTGATGCTGGAGCAAAAGGCCATGCTGGAGAACGACTTGGTCGGCATTGTTCGGGTCGTGGGCGACACGGTGTTGTGGGCCAACCCGGCTCTGGAAGCGATGCTGGGTTTCACTCCGGGTGAAATCATCGGGATGTCGGCGGGCAAAGATTTTTTCACTACACAGGCGTTTTTCGACATGGCTGCGGCCGCAACGCCGGTCTTGAAAGCCGGTGGGATATTTCGCCACCAAATTGAATACGTGCGCCGGGACGGCTCCCACATTTGGGTCGATCTCAGCGGCGCGGCGCTTTACCCGCACAGCCGGGAGTCACTCTGGGCCTGCCTCGATGTCAGCAAGAGTGTGCAAACCGAAGCGGCATTGCAGGCATCACTGGTTGAAAAAACCGCACTCCTCAACGAGGTCCATCACCGGGTAAAAAACAACCTGCAGGTCATCACCAGCTTGCTGCGCCTGGAGGAAGCCCGCACCACCCAGATCGATACCCGATCGGTATTGCAAGACATGCAAGGGCGTATCCGGTCCATGGCACTGGTGCATGAGACGCTCTACCGCAGTGGTAGTTTTGCATCGGTGGGCCTGCACCAGTATTTGCAGCAAGTGGCTTCCCTGGCATTCCGGGCCCAGACCAACAACGGAAGCGCCGTCCGCTTGACCCTTGAACTTAGCCCGGTCACCACCAGCCTGGACCAGGCGACTCCCTGTGGTCTGCTGGTCAATGAGCTCATTTCCAACAGCCTGAAACATGGATTTATCAAAGGCCAGGAGGGCGAGGTTCGGGTTGTTCTGCAGCCACTGGCCAGCGGGTCGCACCCTTCGGGCAAACCCTTGTGGACCCTATCGGTCAGCGACACCGGGTCTGGCCTGCCACCCGATTTCGAGCTGCGCCGCAACCAGTCGTTGGGGCTG
Organism: Rhodoferax sp.; assembly: GCA_021738345.1. Lineage (GTDB taxonomy): Bacteria > Pseudomonadota > Gammaproteobacteria > Burkholderiales > Burkholderiaceae_C > Allorhodoferax. The sequence continues at coordinate 9,730 of JAIPCE010000158.1, forward strand.
CAACTGGTCTCTGACCTGGTGCGTCAGCTCAAGGGAGAGCTGCAGGTACGGTCCGGCCCGGGAACCGCGTTCACGCTGCATTTTCCGATCGAGAAGAATCCCTGATGAACAGGTTTCAGATCGAGGCGTATGCCGCATACTATCCTATTCTGAAAACTTCCTAAGTTACTGATTTTCCTGGAGTTTTTCCATTTTGGTAATTTTTTGGACATTCCATGCGGTTCTGGCGTTTTGTGTAATTTGCATGTGCCGGTCTTTAATGCAAATTGCGGCAATGCCGCAGTGACCGGGTTTGCTACGCATACACACCCACATTGCGCTCCGGATAACTCTCAAACACATGCTCAAAAACGGCCGAACACTTCTGCTGGTAAAGCTCTGGCGTGTAAGCGCGTGGCAGCCCTGAATCCAGCGTGTCTTCAATCGTCAGCTTCAACTGTGACCGCGCCGTGGATTTTTGCCGCCAGTTCAGCACCAACAACGCTTTAAGCCGGGCCAACAGCTCCCGAGCAACCTTCTTCACTTCCGCCCGTTCCTCAGTTCCCAGTTCGGGTGATGGTCGGGTCAGGATGTCAAAAATCACTAACTCTTCCTCGCTCATGTTCTCGCGGACATGGCGTTGCTCCTCAACGCTGAGGCTGTTGCTCAGCTCCAGCAGCTCTTGGTACAGCGCCTCAATGGTGCGGCTACCTGCGTTGTAGCTTTCAATCAACGCTTCAAACTTTACAGAGAAATCGGCGCGGGTGCGGTTCAGCTCCACCATCTTTTCCAACTTGGCCCGAATTGCGGCTTTCAGCACTTCAAGGTCGGTGTTCTTGTGTTTCGACTTCTCAAATCGGCTGGCCAGGGCTTCAAAGTTGATCTTCGACAGGTCAAGTGCCGGAGGGCCTTGGTCGCGAATTGCGTGGCCAGTAATGGAGTTGTCCAGCAGCGTGTTGATGTCGCCCAGCACGGTGGAAATGTCGGGCGGGTTCGGGTTCAGCTTGGCACGAATGGCCTCTGCAATCGTCGCCAGACACGCCACACGGCTGGCGAACTCCAGCGCCACAGGGTCGGGCTTTACCGCCTTGTACAGCGTGGAAACCAGTCGCTCATGTCCAAAGAAGTCACGCCGCAAAGGGTCGGGGGAAATCAAGGCGTTCAGGGCACCCGCAATCGCCTGCAATCGTTCCAGCCCGCCACCGTTAAGCTGCTCCATGTCAATCAACATCACGCCATGCTTGGCACAAAATGCCGTCGCATCCACAACGCAGCGGCGCAGTTCAGCCACCAATTGGTCTTTGTCTTTGACCGGG
>JAIPCE010000159.1 GCA_021738345.1 Rhodoferax sp.
TCATGAAACTATCTCGATTGGTGCTGGTGCTCGTGACTGCAGCAGCGCTGCCAATTCAGGCCCAGGAGGCGGTGGGTCTGGTAAAGACCGTGGCGGGTGATGCGACGGTTACAGATGCTGGCAAGGCGGTCAAGGCGCAAGCCGGCACGCCGGTGCACAGTGGAAGCATCCTCAAGACCAGCGCCAAGGGCGCCATGGGTGTGACCTTCAAAGACAACACGGTCATGTCGTTTGGTCCTGATACCGAGCTGGTAATCGACGAATTCTTGTATGCGCCGGCCAAGGGCAATCTGAAGTTTGGCTCCCGCATGACCAAGGGCTCGCTTGAGGTGGTGTCGGGCGTGATTGCCAAACTCCGACCCGAGTCGGTCGACATCAAAACGCCCACTGGAACCATTGGTATTCGTGGTACCCATTTTCTCGTCAAAGTGGAAGCCAAAGGAGAATAGAGCCGTGCGCAATCACCCCTCATACCCGCCTTTGCAGCCAGAAGCCGAGCAGAGTTTGGCGATCCTTGGCAATTCATGGCGCTCGTTTACTGCGACTTGCCGCGTGTTGGGTCTGGTGGCCGGGCTGGTGGCTTGCGCCACGCCGCCAGCCCCCACCCCTGCGCCTGCGCCGATGCCGGTGTCCTATGCAGTACTACTTGAAAACGCCGATGGAACCGTGGGCAACATCCTGCTGCAACAGGAAAAAGGCGAGGTGGTTCTCAACCAGCCACGCCAGGGTGCCAATATCGATGGTTTGGCAACTGCACCCTACCAGGTCGACGAAGAGCGCATCAAGAGGGACTTTGGCTCCGCCATGGGCTTACGTCCACCATTGCCGGTCAACTTTTTGTTGTACTTTGAGAGTGGCGGCACCCGGTTAACTGCTGCGTCGCAAGAGCTCATTCCCAAGATCGTGGAGGCCAGCAGCAATCGGCCGGTGCCCGACATTACGGTCATTGGCCATACTGACACTGCAGGCACGGCGGCCGCCAACGAGAAACTGGCCCTGGACCGCGCACGGTTCGTAGCAGGTTTGCTGAGCACTGCGGGCATGGTGGCGCATGAGCTGACCGTCGCATCCCACGGTGAAAGCAATTTGTTGGTCAAGACCCCAGACGATACGGCCGAGCCACGCAACCGGCGGGTGGAAATCAGCGTGCGCTAGCAGCGGTCACGGCAGGCTGGGTCCGAAAGACTTTCTTGCAATGAACCGCCGGCGCGGTACTTAAGCTACCTGATGGCACGCTCATTTTCAGCGCTCAACCTGGTCCCGTTTCTGGCGATACTGGTCAGCGCGGTGCTGTTTCTTTTTGACCCTTTGCCGCTACAGGTGCTGCGCAACGCTATTTTTGACCAGTACCAGCGCTGGCACCCGCGCAGCTACCAGGAATCCCCGGTGCGTGTGGTTGACATCGACGACGAAAGCCTGAGTCGCCTGGGCCAATGGCCTTGGCCGCGCACCCTGGTGGCTGATTTGCTCACCCAACTTCAGCAGGCCCGGGTCGCGGCGATCGGTCTGGACGTGGTGTTTGCAGAGCCCGACCGCACGTCACCACGCGCGATGCTTGGGGTTTGGAAGCTGCCCGAAAATGTGTGCCGCCGGCTGGCGGAATTGCCCGACCATGACACGGTGATGGCGCGTGCGGTAGCCGAGGGCGGCGTCGTGCTGGGCTTTGCGCTTGAGCGCTCGGGGCGGGTCGGGACCGCACCCGCAAAACCTTTTCGCGTGGTCAATTCCGGCGAACCCGCGCTGCCATTTTTACATCCATTCTCAGGTGCCGTGACGAGCATTGCCGTGCTGGAACAGGCGGCCGCCGGTAATGGCGCAATGACTTTTGTGCCCGACCCTGATGGCGTGGTACGGCGGGTTCCGTTGCTGCTGCGACTGGGTGAAACGGTGGTTCCGTCTTTGGTGGCGGAATCTTTACGGGTGGCGCAAGGTCAGCGCAACTACCTGGTCAAAACAGCGGCCGAGCCGGGTACCGGTTTGCAGGAAGTGCGCATTGGCGCCATGACGGTCCCGGTCACGCCGCGCGGTGAAATGTGGGTGCATTACACCGGCGCGGTGCCGCAGCGCAGCGTGCCAGCCTGGAAGGTTCTGGCCGGTGAGTTCGCCGCAGATCAGTTGGATGGTGCGATCGTGCTGGTGGGTACGTCGGCCCAGGGATTGATGGATTTGCGTGCCAGTCCGATGGGCCACATCATGCCCGGGGTCGAGGCGCACGCCCAGGCCTTGGAGCAAATTCTTGACCAGACCTGGCTGCAGCGACCGGCCTGGGCCGGCTCCATTGAGGCGTTGGCGTTGCTGCTGGGGGGCTGCCTGGTGGCATTTGTGTCACTAAGGAGTTCGGCCGTGGCCTCTGCTGCCACGACCCTGGTCCTGCTGCTGGCGCTGGGCTGGGGTGCATGGACTGGCTTTGTTCAGCATGGTGTGCTGCTCGACCCTTTGACGCCGTCCCTTGCGATGGCGCTGAGCTTCATTGTGGGTAGCGTGATCCACCACTTCAACAGTGAGCGCCAGGGCCGTTGGGTACGCGAGGCATTTTCACGCTATGTCTCGCCGAATCGGGTGGATTTTCTGGTCGACCACCCGGGACAATTGGAGCTAGGCGGCAAACGCCAGGAGTGCAGCTTCATCTTTACCGATCTGGCGGATTTCACGACCCTGATGGAAAAACTCGACCCGGCGGATGCAGTGGCGCTGCTCAACGCTTATCTGGACCGTATGGTGCATATTGCGTTTGACCATGGCGGCACTCTGGACCGGATTGTGGGCGACGCCGTGGCCATCATGTTTTCTGCGCCCGTGGTGCAGCCGGACCACCGGGAACGGGCACTGCGCTGTGCTCTGGCCATGCATGCTTTTGCCCAAGCCTATGTTGCCGAGCAACGGGCCCTGGGCGTGCCGTTTGGCAACACCCGCATCGGCATCCACACCGGCGATGTCATTGTCGGCAACTTTGGTGGCACGACCATGTTCGACTACCGGGCCCTCGGCGACGCGGTCAACACGGCGGCGCGCCTGGAGAGTGTCAACAAGCACCTAGGCACCCTGGTCTGTATTTCCGAGGCCACCCTGTCGGGCTGCCCGGATGCGGTCGCACGGCCGATAGGGCGTCTGGTGCTCAAGGGGAAATCGGTACCTCTGATGGTCTACGAGCCCTTGCTTGCCACCGAGGGGGGCGTCACAGTGCGCGACCTGGACTACGAGGCAGCCTACGGTCTGCTCAAGGGAGCGGCAGACCAGGCCGTGCAGGCCTTTGAGTCGCTTGCGCTGGCGCGTCCGTGGGATCCGTTGACACAGTTGCACCTCAGGCGGCTACGCGCAGGTGCGTCGGGAGAGACAATCGTATTTGATGAGAAATAGCGGCTGTGGGAGTGCAGTGGGGCTGGCAAGCCAAGAAGTAGGTGTCTGTGGTGCACCGGACCCGCAGCCTGAACCGAGGTTCAGGTGGGCGAGGTCAGCACACACCTTGGGTTCATCTGACGCGAGATGATCACGCCGGCGAGGCGATGTTCCAAGCCCGAGCTCTAAGAGCATTGGTTCAAGGAGATATAGAGCCCGGCAGGCACCACAGACGCTGCCATTGTAGAGCCCGCCCGACCTGGTCAGCCCGCCTTAGGCGTTTTTTTGAACTCTTTTTAGAGCAAACGCCCATCTTCACGCAGTGCTGCATCAAGTCGTTCGAGCAGGGAAGCGAGCAACAAGTCGGGGTCGGACGCACCTTCAGGTGAGCGGGCGCCACCCTGCACCGCCGGCTGAGTTGGGCGGTCTTGCGGGGGCTGGTCGAGCCGAGCAGCCGCTGCCGCGGGGTTCGGCAGGTCAAAGGCCAGGTTGAGTGCTGCAAGCACGGCGATGCGATCGCGCGCGCGGACCTTGCCGGCATCCCGAATCCGGCACATGGCAGTATCAACGCGCTCCACTGCCTCCAGCAAACGGGCTTCGCCACCGGCTGGGCAGCCGAGCAGGTAGCTTTGTCCCATGATTTGAACTTCCAGTTGTTTCATGGCGCTCATTTTTGCACGGCACCTGACACGGGCAGCTTGTCAAGCAATGCGTCGACCCGGGCACGCGCCGCATTCAAGCGCGACTTGAGTCCGTCACGTTCTTGCGTCAGGCTTGCGACCTGGGCTGCCAGCAACGCGTTGGTGCGCTGCAACTCACCATAGCGCAGCAGCAGGCGCTCGACGCGCTCGGCAATCTGTTCAATCGGTTTTTCGTACGACATAGAGCCGCCATTGTAGGGTTTGAAGGGACGCTTGGCGCGTAGAATGCGCGCGTTGGTGCTCGCGGTGTGGTTCGCATGCCGCAGTTCAACGGGAAGCAGGAGGGTCGGCTTGTCACAATTCGACCTAACCTGCGCTGCCCCCGCAACGGTAAGTGGACGGATTTTCTTGATCCCGCTGCCAGCATAGCCACTGGGCGTTTTAGGACGCCTGGGAAGGCTTGGCATGTCGCTCCACCAGCCCGGATACCGGCCAACACGGTGGCTGCGCGCGCGCGTGCGGCCGTGAAGTCCAGGCGCTGTCGGGGAAGACGGCGCTGACATACTTGCTTGTGTACTCTTTCATGAAAAATTGTTTGTTTTCCGGGCGTCAGGCGCTGTTGACCCTATTGGTCGGCAGTGCCTTTTCTGCATATGCCCAAACCCAGATTCAACTCCAGAACACGGTCGTCACCGCGACCCGCGTGCCCCAGGATGTCAACACGGTGGTGGCAGATGTCAGCATCGTGGACCGGGCCGATCTCGATGCCTGGGGTGTCAGCACCCTCACTGAGGCTTTGGCGCACCTGCCAGGCATACAAACCACCGGCTTTGGAGATTCCGGCCGGGTGATGGTCCGCGGTGCAGATGCGCGCATGACGGCGCTCTATGTTGATGGGGTGCGTGTCGACTCCCAGGACGGTTTGACGCTTGGCGGCGGTGCGCCCTGGGAGCTGGTTCCGGTGTCACAGATTGAACGTATTGAGGTGCTACGCGGGCCGGCCAGTGCGGTCTATGGCTCGGACGCCATGGGCGGTGTCGTGCATATCTTTACCCGCAGTGCCAAGTCTAGCCTCCAGCCCTATATTCACCTGGGCGTGGGCAGTCTCAACCAGCAAAGGGCCGTTGCGGGGCTGGGCGGCAGCCAGGACGCCTGGAGCTACGCGCTCGGACTGGGCTATGCGCACAGCGATGGTTATGACACGCGTCCCGACCTTAGCCACAGCCCTGACCGCGAGCCCAGCCTCCAGCGTTCGGCCAGCGCCCGACTCGGTTACCAGTTTTCGGGCAACCAGCAATTGGAGCTTTCCACTCTGGCAAATCGGCACGACTCGCGCTACGTGCCGTGGGGTGGCGGTGTTGATTACACTGCGCGGGCAAGTCTGGGCACTGCAGCCTTGAAGTGGCAATCCCGGTGGAACAGCGCTTATCGCAGCGCCGTCACTTGGTCGAACGCCAGGGTGGCCAAGCAGGACGATGCCCCCAACGACTACCAGACCACGACCCAAGGTCTCTTATGGGAGAACACGCTGCTTGCCGCCGGCGGCACATGGACGGCGGTACTGGACCAAAGGCGTGACGCCTTTGACGCACAGGCAACACTCTGGGACCCTCGTTTTGGCGGCAATCGCTCGCAAAATGCACTGGCTCTGGGCTATGGTGCGGCTCTGGGAGCACACACCATGCAGTTCAATCTGCGCAATGACCAGGACAGCATTTTTGGGTCGCATCAAACTGGTGCGGCGGCCTATGCCTATGCGTTGTCTGCGCACTGGCGTGCCACCGCATCCACCGGTAGCGCCTTCCGTGCGCCCACGCTGGAGCAGGTTTTCGGCCCCTACGGCAGTGCCACACTGCAACCCGAGACCAACCAAAGTAGCGAGCTCGGTGTGCGTTATGTAGCAGCTGGCAGCAGCTTCAAACTGGTGGTTTACCGCAACGAGATCAGCAACATGATCAGTTCCAGCGCCTCGCTTGCGACTTGCTCGGCCGGCTTTTTCTGTTACTACAACGTGGGCAAAGCGAGTATCGAGGGCATTACGCTCAGTGGACGTCGGCAGTTCCAGCGCCTGGAGTTGTACGGATCAGCCGATTTTCTCGACCCCAGGGACGCTGTGAGCGGCAATGTCTTGAGTTTGCGGGCGCGCCGCAGTGCCGTACTAGGCCTTGATGTTCACTGGGCCGGTTGGCAGTGGGGTGGTCAATGGCGCTACGTGGGAGACCGCTTTGACAATGCCGCCAATACGGTGGTGCTGGACCGCTATAACGTGCTTGACCTCAGTGCATCGCGGCGGCTGGCCAAAGACTGGCGGCTGCAGGTGCGTGTCAGCAACGCAAGCGACCAGAGTTACCAGGAAGTGGGCGGCTATGCCACCCCTGGGCGGACGTTGTTTGCAGGTTTGCAGTGGCAGGCCGGGCGCTGATGCTCCCAGCCTGGGCGCACAGGGTGCCCGGCGCCCGGCTGCTGCGTCGCTTGGCACGGGCGCTTGCCGGGACAGCGCTGGTGTTGGTGGCCGGCACCGCGCAGGCCGTGCAATTGACTGACGACCGTGGCCTGCGTGTGAACTTCGATCAGCCACCGCGCCGGATCGTGAGTTTGTTGCCCTCACTGACCGAGACCGTGTGCGCCTGGGGCTACTGTGAGCGGCTGGTGGGTGTCGACCGTGACTCGAATTTTCCCGAGAGCGTGCGCAGCTTGGCGCAGGTCGGCGGTGGGCTCGACCCCCATATCGAGGCGATTGTTGCGCTACGTCCCGATGTAGTGCTCTTGGCCGCTAGCGCGCGCTCAGCGGAACGATTGCAGGCATTGGGCCTCAAGGTGCTCGCCCTGGAGCCCAAATCCCACGCCGATCTGCGCCGTGTGTTGGCGCAAGTCGGGCAACTGCTCGGTGTGCCCGATGCCCAAAAACTTTGGCGCGATATTGATTCCGGCGTCCTGGCCGCGGCGAATGCGCTGTCCGAGTCGGTCCGGGGAACACGCATCTATTTTGAAGTCGACAGTGGCCCGTACGCAGCCGGTGAAGCTTCGTTTATTGGTGAAACATTGACCCGACTGGGCGTAAAAAACATTGTGCCGGCCAACATGGGGCCATTTCCCCTGCTGAATCCGGAGTTTGTGGTGCGTGCTGATCCGGACCTCATCATGGTCGGCAACGCCCATTCTGCTGGCATGGAGCAACGTCCTGGCTGGTCGGCAATGCGCGCGATTCGCTTGCAAAAAATTTGCCGCTTCACCCGGGAGCAAGGTGATCTGCTGGTACGCCCCGGCCCGCGGCTCGCCCAGGCTGCGCAGACCATGGCACGCTGCCTGCGGGACGCTTCGGGTCCCAAATAGTCTGACCAACGGCCATGTACCACGCACAGGTTCGTCGCTTTGGCATCGTTTTGCTCCTGGTGTCGGTGGGTCTGGTGGTGATGGGTCTGGGCGTGGGCAGCACGGGCTTTGGCAGCGTGGGTGCAATGCTCGATGATGCAGTGGCGCGGCAGATCGTGTGGGACATTCGACTTCCGCGCACCCTTGGCGCCTGGACTGCTGGGGCGCTGCTGGGCCTGGCCGGTGCGGTGGCCCAGGGCCTGTTTCGAAATCCCCTTGCTGATCCTTTTTTGCTGGGCAGCGCGTCCGGCGCATCGCTGGGGGTGGCGCTCTTTCTGGTGTGCTTCGGTGTGTCTCCGTTTGCCACCGAGTGGCTGGTGCGCATCGGCTTGACTGGTGGAGCGTTTCTGGGTGCGGTGGGTGGAGTGCTGTTGACCTTGGTGCTGGCCAAAGGGGTGCAACACACACTGCGCCTGTTGCTGGCCGGTGTGATTGTGGGCGTCGTGCTCGCTGCCGCCAAAGAGCTGATTTTGCTGGCGCGGCCCGATGCGCTACAGCCCATGCAGGCCTTCATGCTTGGTAGTACCGCCTATGTCGGATGGGGTGCCGGCGCGCTAATGGCTGCGGCGTGGCTGGTTTGCCTGGCCAGCGCCTGGTTTCTGGCGCCGGTGCTGGATGGCCTGTCGCTGGGCGAGGCCACTGCACTGAGTCTGGGGTTACCACTGCAGCGCTTGCGAATTGCCCTGGTAGCTGTGCTGGCGCTGGCCACTGGAACCGCAGTGGCGCAGACCGGCCTGATTGCATTCGTCGGTCTGGCGGCACCGCATCTGGTGCGATCAGTGGTCAAGACCAGCCATGGTCGACTGGCCTGGCTGAGCAGCCTCGTAGGCGGTACCTTGCTGATGGCCGCTGACATTCTGGCGCGCGGTATCCTTGCGCCGCAGGAGCTGCCGGTGGGCGTATTGACGGCTTTGCTGGGGGGCAGCTACCTGTTGTGGCTAATGCATCGCCAGGTAGGTTCGGGCGCAACGCCATGGCGGTAATTGCCTTGCAGGCCCGTGCTGTGCAAGCCAGTCTCGGCAGCACACCGATTTTGCATGGCGTTTCTTTGTCGATCGGCGCGGGTCGGTGGACCAGTGTGGTGGGGCCAAACGGCGCGGGCAAATCCACCTTGCTGAAGGTGTTGGCGGGTCTGTTGCCGTATGCGGGAGAGGTCAGTCTGCTGGGCAAGCGCCTGGACCAATGGTCACATCGCGAGCGTGCCCGGCAACTGTCCTGGCTGGGTCAGAATGAGGCCAGTGCCGACGACCTCACCGTCTTCGATGTTGCCATGCTGGGTCGCTTGCCGCACCAGCCCTGGCTGGCGAACCCCAGCGCAGCTGATCACCTCGCCGTTGAGACCGCCTTGCGTGCGACCCAGTCCTGGGACTGGCGCGGCCGGGCGTTGGGTCAACTCTCGGGTGGTGAGCGCCAGCGGGTGTTGTTGGCCCGGGCACTGGCAGTCAATGCGCAGGTGCTGCTTATGGATGAGCCCCTGGCCAATCTGGACCCGCCCCACCAATCCGACTGGTTGCTGATCGTACGTAAGCTGGTTGCCCAGGGAAGAACGGTGGTGAGTGTGCTGCACGAGGTCAGCATGGCACTGCAGGCCGATGACATGGTGCTGATGCAAAACGGCAGCATCAGCCACCACGCGTCTAGCGCCGATCCGGCCTTGCACAGGGCGTTGATGGCCGCTTTTGAGGACCGTATTCGCATCGTGCCATTAGAGAGGCAGTGGGTGGCGTTGCCCCGTCTATGAGGTGGTCTTGCGTCGCTTCCCTCGCTGAGGCAGGCATCTGGTAGGAACTTCGTTGGCCTGCATCTGCTATCAAGGATGCTAAGGAGTCGAGCAACAATAACTTAAACAGTCTGGGCGTACTGGCGGGCGCACTGCGTCGTTGCAAACCGCTTGTGCAGCCAAGCTGCACGGCGCGCTTTGCGCCTCGCATTGCATCCCTCCAGTACGCCCATCTTTGTCCAACTTATTATTGCTCGACCCCTTAAATAGTTGATGTACCGATGAACGGTCGGTCGCGGTTCATCTCCTGAGACCCGGCACCGGGTGCCAGCGGATCAGCACGCCGTACATGCCTGCACCCAGCACCAGCGCGGCTGCCGCGATTTCCAGCGACAGCGCGAAGCCCTCGGCGGGGGACCTGCTGTTTGCAAGCAGGGTGGCGGCAAGCGGCGGGCCGACGATTTGCCCCAGGCCATACAGCGCGGTGGCCAGTCCCATGCTGCTCGGAGCATGGTGGGGTCTGAGGCGTCGAATTTCCTGCATCGCGAAAAAGGTGATCGCGGTAAACGGCAGGCCTAGCAGCACGCTGCCCAGGGCAAAACCGGTCAACGTCGGGCTGATGAGTCCCGCCGCCACTCCCACTGCCTGGATTAGATAGCAGGCCATCAACAGCCACCGCAGGTCACGTACTCCCCGAATGCGTGACGCAGTAAACGCGCCCAGAATCACCCCCAAACCGAACAACGGCCAAAACAGGTCGAGCCAGGCTGATCCGGGCAGGGTCTGGCGCGCGATCACGGGCAAGAAGGTGGCAGTGATGATGTAGCCAAATCCTGCCAGGCCATAGGCGGCAGTGAGCAAGGCCATTTCGAGCGCACCGCCTGAAACCGTCGAGGCACCAGGTGCGGTGCCTGCGGTGGGGGCAGGGGTGCCCGAGGCTGACGCACCAAACGTAGGCCAGATGCCGGTCGTCAAAAACAGTGCTAGTACGCCAAAAATCAGCCATCCGGTTTGCGCAGTCCAGTGTGCGGCCACCATGGCACTGGCGGCGACCCCACTGAGCACGATGCCGGCACCCGGCCCCATGTAAATCAGCGCGCCCATGCTGGGCACCTGTAGCCGCGCCAACTGCGCCAGACACCAGCCCGAGGTATAGACAAACACGATGGCGCTCGCCACGCCCGCAGCAAACCGCAGCAGCACCCAGGCAGCGGGCCACTGCAGCACCATGCCCAGGGTCAGCAATACGGTCGCGACCAGCCCCCCGCGCACCCAGCTTGGTCCGGTTGGCAGCGGTGGATTGCCAAGGCGACGCCAGATCCAGGGTTGAAAAGTGCAGAGCAGCGCGCCCACCAGATAACCCAGGTAGTTGGCGCTGGCCAGCCAACTCGCGTCGGTCAGACTCACGACGCCGTCGCTAAGCATCATCGGTAGCAGGGGCGTGAAGGCAAAGCGACCAATTCCCATGGCCACGGCCAACGACACCATCCCGGCTACTGCCACACGCCAGGGTTTCATCCGCATGGCTCCGGGCCGCATAATCGGGCCATGAAAAAAACGTTCCCGCTTTCTATTGAAGGCAAGCATCGCGACCGAGTGGTGGACGCGGTCAAGCACGAGATTCGAAAATATGTTCGACGAGAGCGCCGCCGCGCCTTGCCTGAAGGAGTGGATTTTTGGGATTTTGAATGCAAGTTTGGACCCAGCGAAGTCGCCGCCGAAAGGGTGCACTTTGCCACAATAACGGCCTGCATCAACGCCGCGGTGCAAGAAAATGCCACCCAGTTGTACATCGAGATAGTCGCCAGGCCCGGGGTACGCAAGGCCAGGCTCTCGCCCTGACTGCACAACCTGGAATCCGCATCTTGCCCGAGAGCAACCCGCATGACAGTACGGTTTGCAACGCCGCGGGTGCTGGCGGTGCGGCTGCCTTACTTGGAGGTCTGCAGCA
>JAIPCE010000160.1 GCA_021738345.1 Rhodoferax sp.
AGGAGCCACTGGCCACCTCAATTTCAGCCTTGCTCACGGGGGCATTGGTGGCGAAGTGATCCAGGTACAAGGTCAAAACCTTGCCATCCAGCACACCCACCAGCTCAAACTGATCCGTCTGACTGGTCACGCGCGGTGCGGCAGCGTTGATGGCCGTTGGCACGACCGGCTCAGGTGCCGCGTGGGTATGCCCATCACTGCTGTCACCGCCCGCCCAAACCGGCGACACCAAGGTGGCACTGATGGCCAACAACACCCACACAGAGGCGACTGGTTTCAAGGTGACCATCAAGGCAAAACTCCCAAGGTCTGATTCAAACGCGATACACCTGCAAAATAAGCCATCTGCTGTCGATTGACCAACGCTTGCGATTCAAACTGGCTTGAGCGCGCCCGAAGCAAGCTTGAAAGATCCGACTCCCCCAATGCAAATGCCTTTTCGGCCAGGCGCAGGGTGTCTGCCGTTAATGCCAGCCGCTCTCTGGCTTTGGCCAACTGCTGTTGTGCCGTTTCAACGTTCAGCCGCGCTTTTTCTCTATCCAACACCTTGCGTTGACGAATCTGTGCCAGTTCAGCTTGCGCTTGTGTTGCGTCGGCCAGTGCTGCCGAACTTTCCTGCCTGATCCGGGCATCTGATGAAAACGGAATTGTTAATTTCACGCCCAGTGAATTGGCATATGGCGCATGGAAATCATCCCGGTCTCGCACCATCCACACAGCCAGCTCAGGTGCTTCCCGGCGATTTTTCTCAGCGACAATCAGACGTGCTTGCGCCAGTTGGGCGACCGCCTGCGCAGCAGCCAAGTCCGGATGCACCGGCGCGCCCTCTGTCAAAGCGGGCAAGGCCTCCTCGGCTAGATGTGTGGGTGCATTTGCACCAGTGAGCAGTTGGTAGGCCTGTTCGGCTTGGCGCAGCGCAGACTGCGACTCCAGCCACTCACCCTCTGCGGTGAGCCGCTCGTTTTGCGCCAGATTGGCATCAATGCGTGCCAAATCACCGGCCTTGAATCGGCGCAGGGTGTCGGACTCCAATGCGCGGGCCAACTCAATCCGCCGTTGCGCAAGTTCTTCGGCCATGCGTGCGCCACTGATCACCCACCATGCCTCGCGTAGCTCACCTGCGAGTTGCAGGCGCAATGCGAGGGTACGCGCATCCACCTCGACGGCAGCGCTTTCAGATTCCAATATTCGTGTCGCCCGCTGCCCCGGCAACCACAAGGGAACGGACAACTCGATTTCCCATTCGTTCTTGCCGGTATTGGCATTGAACCGGTCGCTTGAATTGGCCAAGGACAGTGACGGCGGTGAGGGCGTCACGCTGGCAGCAATGTCAGCCTGCGCCTGCGCCTGTGCCTTGCGTGCAGGCTGCGCAACTGCCTGAGGGTGGCGCGACCACGCTTGCTCCAGCGCCTGGCCAAGGGTCTGCCCATGGCTGGCAAACGTGAGCAGTAACCCTGCGACGAACAGCAGGAGATGATTGAAACTTTTTGTTCGATGCGATTGAAATATAGGTGCATCAATTCGCATGCGTCAGGCTCCTGTCGCGTTGGGCGCTGGCATGAGGCCGATGAGCATGGGGCAAGGTTGCAGCATGGACGCTACACATAGGGCTGAAAGACGGTAGACGAGCCATCCCGGCGAACCAGCAACACGTCATAGGGGTCTTTGCGTCCGCCGTAATCCGGGCCATCCATACCGGGTGAACCGATGGGCATGCCAGGCACAGCCAAACCAAGCGCCTTTGGACGATCTACCAATAGGCGGCGGATGTCACGGGCGGGCACATGGCCCTCCAGCACATACCCGCGCACCACGCCTGTGTGACAAGAACCAAACTGCGCAGGCATGCCTAGATCGCGTCGCTTGGAGGACTTGACTGCGTCACTGACCTCATAGGTCTTGACCTCAAAGCCCTCGGCTTCCAGATGTGTAATCCAGTCCTTGCAGCAACCACAGCTTGGTGTTTTCCAGACCTCAACGCGTTCCCGCTTGGGCGTGGCATACGCGCCGAACACGGGCAGCAACAGGGCACCCAAAAGCATGGTCCGACGGCTAAGCCCAGAAATTTTTGGCATGACAACTCTCTTTCGCAACAATGTGTGGAAGGTCTAGAGTGTCATTGGAAGTGGCTAACACCAAGGTGAGTGCAAGATTACATTCGTGTCATTTACGTATGCACATTGCGATGCCATCGAGAATGCTGCCTCATTAGGAGGTTTACAAGGAAGCTCCATGAAAATCCTTATCGTTGAGGGTGAGCCCAAAACGGGTGACTACTTGAAGCAAGGCAGTACAGAAAGGGCAGCTTCTGATCACGGTTCTGTGAATGTCAACGGCCGTTTACTTTACACACAGATCTCAATCACTTGTCACTGTCCTGTGTGTGTGTATGTGTGTATGTGTGTGTGTGTGTGTGTGTGTGTGTGTGTGTGTGTGTGTGTGTGTGTGTGTGTATGTATGTATGTATGTATGTGTATGTGTATGTATGTATGTGTGTGTGTGTATGTATGTATGTGTGTGTGTGTAGGGTGCGATTCAAAGTGATGTGGTCTCTTATTCCCTCGCCCCAGCGGGGAGAGGGTTAGGGTGAGGGGTGGATGTTTTGCATTGAAAGAAATCTGGAACCTGTGGCAGCCCCTCACCCCAGCCCTCTCCCCGCTGAGGCGAGGGGGCAAAACCGAATCGCCACAATCGCTTTGAATCGCACCCCTGTGTGTAAGGGGTGCGGAAATATTGTCTGTTTCTGCATCCCTAGGTATGGTTTGCAGGAACCAGCACTCCAACAGCTTGCCTTGATCGTGCGCGGCGCTGACACATCAAGTCTCAGGCGCGGAGCATTTTGGGTATGTAGTGCGGTCCAAAACAATAGAACCCTCCCGTGCTACCTGGCGAGTTTTGTCAAAGTGGTGATCCCAGGCATCCTGTGTCACCTTCATACCGCCCGTCCCTATTAAAAAACGCCTTGCGCGCGCTGGGCGAGTTGCTGCCAGATTTCGCCCTTTTGCTGGTCGTCCAGGGTGCTCCAGCGGGCAATTTCGTCGATCGTGCGCAAGCATCCTTCGCACCAGCCACTCGCTGGGTCCATGCGGCAAATCGACACACAAGGTGAGGGAATAGGCTCAGCCAGTGTCTGCAGGGACTGTGCGCGCTTCGCAATCAGATCTTGCGCGTACACGTCGCGGGGGTTCTTGTGCAAAAGGTTCAAGGCGGATTTTTAGGGGTTCTGGCGCTTGGCCAGCAAGGCGTTGGCGGCACGTGACAGGGACTTGCGCTGCAAAAAGTCGCTGATGAAGGCACCCGCGTCGATCAGGCGGTCGAGGTCAATGCCGGTGTCTATCCCCATACCATGCAGCATGTACACCACGTCTTCGGTCGCCACATTGCCAGTGGCCCCCTTGGCATAGGGGCAGCCGCCCAGGCCTGCCACCGAGGTGTCAAACTGCCACACGCCCATTTGCAGACTGGCCAGCGTATTGGCCAGCGCCATGCCATAGGTGTCATGAAAATGGCCAGAAATCTGATCGATGGTATAGACCTCAAGCGCTGCCTCCAGCGCGCGCTGCACCTTGAGGGGAGTCCCCACGCCAATGGTGTCGGCCACACCCACGTGTTGCACGCCAATGTCGTACATGAGCTGGGCCACCATCTTTACCCGCTCGGGCGCAATATCGCCTTCATACGGACAGCCTACGGTGCACGAAATCGCACCGCGTACGGCAATGCCACTTTGCAACGCTGCCTGCACCACGGGCTGAAAGCGTTCGATACTTTCGGCAATGGAGCAGTTGATATTTTTCTGGCTGAAGGCCTCGCTGGCCGCACCAAACACCACGATCTCGTCGGGGCGGCATAGTACGGCAGCCTCATAGCCCTTGACATTAGGCGTGAGCACCGAGTAGCGCACACCGGGCTGGCGCGCAATACCGGCCATGACTTCGGCGGCGTCTGCCATCTGCGGCACCCACTTGGGCGAGACAAAGCTGGTGACCTCAATCTCTTTGAGTCCAGCCTCTTGCAAGCGCTGCACCAGCGCAATCTTGGTGGCCGCGGGTACCGGCTGCTTTTCGTTTTGCAGCCCGTCTCTAGGGCCGACTTCAACCAGTTTGACGCGGGTGGGGAGTGTCATAGGTGCACCAGGCAAATGTGAATAGGGAGTTGCGGTCAATAGCCGCGGTTGGAGTCAACCAAGCCGGCGACGCGCTCACCGCGCTCCACCGCAGCGATTTTTCCGGCAATCTGGGCAATGCTCTCGGTGCGCAAGGTGCGCGCGGAGGTGTGCGGCGTGAGGGTAATTTTGGGATGTTGCCAAAACGGATGGCCTTTGGGCAGGGGCTCGACCCGAAACACGTCTAGCGTCGCGCCTGCCAGATGGCCGCTTTCCAGCAGGGATAGCAAATCGGCATCCACCAAGTGGGCCCCGCGTGCCACGTTGACCACATAACCACCAGGTCGCAAGCAAGACAGGCGTTTTGCATCCAGCAAGTTTTCGGTCTCACGGGTGAGTGGCAGCAGGCAGACCAGGATGCGGCTGGCTGAGAGAAACTGCTCCAGCTGCTCATTGCCCGCAAACGAACGTACGCCCGGCAAGGCCTTGGCCGTGCGGGACCAACCATTCACCGGAAAATCAAACTGCGCCACTGACCGGGCCACGCGCTGACCCAGCACCCCCAGACCCAACACCCCTACCGGAAAATCAAGGCGGCTGCGGGGCTTGCGAAACGACCACTTGCCTGCGCCCATATCGGCTTCGTAGCCGGCAAACTCTCTAAAGTGACGAATCACCGCATGGCACACGTACTCGGCCATTTGCACCGACATACCCGCATCGTCCAGGCGAATCACGGGCACACCTGCGGGCAATTGCAGCTTCATGAGCGCATCAACCCCGGCACCAGTATTGAACAATGCCTTTAGGTGAGTTTGCTCATCGAGCAACTGCTGGGGTGGCTTCCAGACCACGGCGTAATCGGCCAAGGGCGCGCCCGGTTGCCAAAGGCGAACCTCGGCCTGGGGCAGCGCCGCCTGCAACCCGGGAACCCAGGCAGCCGCATCCTGGTCGGCGCTGTAGTAAATCACTTGCATGGTCAAAGCGCGAACGACTTACAGTTCCATGCGCAGCAATTCGGCACCCTCGGTCACCTGATCGCCCGCAGCAAACAGCACTTCAGCGACTCGGCCGTCGGCGGGGGCGGCGATGGTGTGCTCCATTTTCATGGCATCCATTACCGCCAGCGTCTGGCCCTTTTTGACTGCGTCGCCGGCCTTGACCGCAAACGACACCACTTTGCCCGGCATGGGCGCGGTCAGTCGACCGGTCTCGGCATGGGCCTCACCGGCGTGGGCCAGGGCGTCAATGGCGGTAATCTGGGTTGCGCCCTGCGCGGTAAACACATAGGCCAAGTCGCCGCGCTGGTACAAATGCACGCTGGCGTGCAGGTCGCCATAGCGCACATCGAGCGCACCGTTGGCCAAGCGTGCAAAGCGCAGGGACGCAGTGGCCCCGTCGACCTGCAGCTGAAGGGCGCCATCATGCAGGCGGGTGAACTCCAGGTTGTGTGGCTCGCCATGAAACTCCAGCTTGAACTGCCGGGCCGATGCGCCGTGCGAGCGCCAACCGTCGCGCTGCGCCCAGGGGTCAATCCAGCCGCTGGCGTCTGACTGTGCCGCCAGCGACTGTTCGGCCGCGAGCAAGTGTGCAACGCGGGCCGCAGCAGCCATCGCCAAACCCACTTTCTCCTGCTTGAACAACACGGCCGACTCGCGAGGTATTAGCGCAGTGTCGAGCTGGGCCAGCGCAAACGACGGGCTGGTGACCACATGGCGCAGGAATTGCACGTTGGTAGTGAGCCCCACGATATGGGTCTGAGCCAGTGCAGCGTCAAGGCGCGCCAGCGCTTCTTCGCGGGTGGCACCGTGCACAATGAGTTTGGCCACCATGGAATCGTAAAACGGGCTGATGGTGTCGCCCTCTCGCACACCCGAATCCACCCGCACCGCGCGGTCGGCCCGCTCAAACGTGGTGCAGGGCGGCAAGCGGTACACCTGCAGCGTGCCGGTGGCTGGCAAAAAGTTCTTGTCGGGGTTTTCCGAGCAAATGCGCGCCTCAATCGCGTGCCCCTGAATCTTGAGCTCGTGTTGCTGTAGCGGCAATGGCCCGCCCGCCGCGACTTGCAGCTGCCACTCCACCAGGTCCTGACCGGTAATGGCTTCGGTCACCGGATGTTCGACCTGCAAGCGCGTGTTCATCTCCATAAAGAAGAACGACATGCTGCCGTCGGGCTTTTGTTCGACGATGAACTCGACCGTACCTGCACCCACATAGGCCACTGCACGGGCGGCGGCCACAGCGGCTTCACCCATTTGCTGGCGCATCTCGGGTGTCATGCCAGGTGCGGGCGCCTCCTCCAATACTTTTTGGTGGCGTCGCTGCACCGAGCAATCGCGCTCGAACAGGTACACGTAATTGCCCTGGGTGTCGCCAAACACCTGGATTTCGATGTGGCGGGGGCGCTGTACATATTTTTCGATCAGCACCGCGTCGTCACCAAAGCTGTTGATGGCTTCGCGTTTGCAGCTTGCCAGCGCCGCCGCAAAGTCTTCGGAGCGGTCGACCGCGCGCATGCCCTTGCCGCCGCCACCGGCGCTGGCCTTGATTAGCACCGGGTAACCAATGCGATCGGCCTCCCGCTGCAGCAAGGCGGGGTCCTGGTCGGCACCGTGGTAACCGGGAACCAGCGGCACGCCTGCTTTCTCCATCAGTTGCTTGGACTCGGCTTTAAGCCCCATGGCCTGGATCGCAGACGCGGGTGGGCCAATAAACACCAACCCGGCAGCGACACACGCGGTGGCAAATTCCTCGTTTTCGCTGAGGAATCCATAACCAGGGTGAATCGCCTGCGCGCCGTTAGCTTGGGCCGCAGCGATGATTTTTTCCCAGCGCAGGTAACTATCCTTGGGGGAGCTGCCGCCAATATGCACCGCCTCGTCGCAGGCGGCGACATGCTTGGCGTTGGCGTCGGCATCGGAATACACCGCCACCGACTTGATCGCCAGGCGCGCCGCGGTGGCCGCCACGCGGCAGGCAATTTCGCCCCGGTTGGCGATCAGTATTTTTGTGAACATAGGGTTCTCTCCAGAATTTTTTTGGGATTAGTGCGACCAGACCTTATGGCCCTTGAGGGCCTCTATCTCGATCCGCTTTTGGGCGACATTGGCGCGCATCACATCCGGAAAACACCGAACTTGACATCCGGCACCGGCGCGTTAAGCGATGCGGACAAGCCCAACGCCAGCACGCGGCGGGTGTCGGCGGGGTCAATGATGCCGTCGTCCCAGAGCCGGGCGGTGGCAAAGTAGGGATGGCCTTGTTCTTCATATTGGCGACGAATCGGGGCCTTGAAGGTCTCTTCTTCTTCCATGGTCCACTGCCCACCCTTGCTCTCAATACCGTCGCGGCGCACGGTGGCCAGCACACTGGCGGCCTGCTCGCCACCCATCACCGAAATGCGCGCATTGGGCCACATCCACAAAAACCGGGGACTGTAGGCGCGCCCGCACATGCCGTAGTTGCCGGCACCAAAGCTGCCGCCAATAATGACCGTGAACTTGGGCACGTTGGCCGTAGCCACGGCCGTCACCATCTTGGCACCATTGCGGGCGATGCCCTCGTTTTCATACTTGCGCCCGACCATAAAGCCGGTGATGTTTTGCAGAAAGATCAGCGCAATCTTGCGCTGGCAACAGAGCTCAATAAAGTGCGCGCCCTTGAGCGCCGACTCGCTGAACAAGATGCCGTTGTTGGCAATGATGCCCACCGGCATACCCTCGATGTGCGCAAAACCGCAGACCAGGGTGGTGCCATAGCGCGGTTTGAACTCATGCAATTCAGAACCGTCGACGATGCGCGCAATAATTTCGCGCACATCAAACGGCTTGCGGGTGTCGGTGGGGATGATGCCGTAGAGTTCTTCTGCCCCAAACCGGGGTGCCAGTGGTGCCCGCAGCGCCGGGTCGAGCGGCTTTTTATAGTTGAGATGGGCCACCGCCGAGCGCGCCAGAGACAGTGCATGCAAGTCGTTTTGCGCCAGATGGTCGGCCACACCGGACAGGCGTGTATGCACATCGCCACCGCCCAGGTCCTCGGCCGTGACGACCTCCCCGGTAGCCGCCTTGACCAGCGGCGGGCCGCCCAAAAAGATCGTGCCCTGGTTTTTGACAATAATGGTCTCGTCACTCATGGCGGGCACATAGGCGCCACCGGCCGTGCATGAGCCCATTACGACCGCAATCTGGGCGATGCCTTCAGCACTCATGTTCGCCTGGTTAAAGAAGATGCGGCCAAAATGGTCGCGATCCGGAAACACCTCATCCTGATTTGGCAAATTGGCGCCGCCCGAATCCACCAGGTAAATGCAGGGTAGGCGGTTTTGCTGGGCAATCTCCTGCGCCCGCAGGTGCTTTTTGACCGTCAGGGGGTAATAGGTGCCGCCCTTGACCGTGGCGTCGTTGCACACAATCATGCAGTCGACACCACTGACCCGCCCGATACCGGCAATCACGCCCGCGCACGGCGCGCTGTCGGTGCCGTCGCGGTCCGGGTACATGCCAAACGCGGCCAAGGGTGACAATTCCAGAAACGGCGTGCCGGGGTCCAGCAGCATATGCACCCGGTCACGCGGCAGCAACTTGCCGCGCGCCGTGTGCTTGGCCCGCGCCGCGTCCCCGCCGCCCAGCGCCGCCTTGTCATTTTGCACATTCAGATCTGCCACCAGACCGCGCATGGCGGCGGCATTGGCCAGAAAATCGGCAGAGCGGGGATTAAGTTGGGTCTCCAGAATGGGCATGGCATTTTCCTGTGGCAAATTTCAGTACAGCTAGCATTGTGAACGATAGCGATCAAGAAATAACGGGCGTGGCGCGCCGAATGATCGCGTTGCAGTCAACCCCGAGTGGCAGGTTGCCAAACGCCAGGCCACTGCTGTGACCCGCCAGACGGGAGGCACAGAAGGCGTCAGCGACTGCCGGGTTGCCATGGCGCACCAGCAAGGCACCTTGCAGCGCCAAGGCCATCTTTTCGACGATGCGGCGCGCGCGGTACTCGAGGTCAAAATCGTCACTGAGTTCGTTGGCGAGCTGCGCTATGTACTGGTCCAGGTGGGCGTTGCCACCCTTGGCGCGCTGCACTTCGTCCATATAAGTGTCGACCGAGCCCGGGCTGCGCCGCATGGCACGCAACATGTCCAGGCACTGCACGTTGCCACTGCCTTCCCAGATGGAATTGACCGGCGACTCGCGGAACAGGCGCGGCATGATGCAGTCTTCCATGACACCACTGCCGCCTATGCACTCCATGGCCTCGGCGGCATGCACCGGCGTACGCTTGCAGATCCAGTACTTGCCCACCGCGGTGCCCATGCGCACCAGCAGCTTTTCGGACTCGGTGGGGGTATCTAACGCGCGCGCAATGCGCAGCGTGAGCGCCAGCGCGGCCTCACTTTCAATCACCAGATCGGCCAGCACGTTTTGCATCAGTGGCTGCTCGACCAGTCGCTTGCCAAAGGCAGAACGGTAATTGCAGTGGTGCAAGGCCTGGGCCACGGCCTGGCGCATGCCCGACGAGGAGCCGATCATGCAGTCAATGCGCGTCATGCTGACCATCTTGAGGATGGTGGCGACTCCCCTGCCATCGCCGCCCACCATCTCGGCGTAGGCACCGCGCAGCTCGGTTTCGCACGAAGCATTGGCCACATTGCCCATCTTGTTTTTGAGGCGCTGGATTTGCAGCGCATTTTTGCTGCCATCGGGTCGCCAGCGCGGCAGCAGAAAGCACGACAGACCGCCCGGCGCCTGGGCCAGCACCAAAAAGGCATCGCACATGGGCGCCGATACAAAATACTTATGCCCCACCAGTTCATAGGCCTGGCCCGGACCACCACCGCCCAGCGGGTAGGCCTGCAAGGTGTTGGCGCGCACGTCCGAGCCGCCCTGCTTCTCGGTCATGGCCATGCCAATGGTGACCGCCTGTTTTTCACTGGTCGGTACATTGCGCGGGTCATAGCCACGCGCCATGATCTTTGGCGCCCACTGGGCCGCAATATCGGGCTGCTCCAGCAGCGACGGGATGGCCGCCGAGGTCATGGTGATGGGGCAGCCGTGGGCGGCGTCGACCTGGCTTTGCAAATAAAACCCGGCGGCCCGTGCCACCTGCGCGCCGGGCTTGGGCTCGGTCCAGTGCGAGGAATGCAGGCCGTGCTCAAGCGACACCTGCATCAGCCGGTGGTAGGCCGGGTGAAACCGCACCTCGTCAATGCGGTGGCCGTAGTTGTTGTGGGTATAGAGCACCGGCTTGTTTTCATTGGCCTGAAACCCCAGCTCTATCATCTCGCGCGAGCCCGTCAGCGCTCCAAAGCGTTGCAGGTCGGCATCGGCCCAGGCGGCACCCTCCCGCGCCACGCCCTCGCGCAGCGCAGTGTCTTGCACATAGGCGTTGTAGTCCTGCAAGGCGGGCGGCTGGTTTTGTACCGCATGGGTCTCGGCCATGAAGTTCTGTGTGCTAGGGGGTTCCATGGGGTTAGTGCTCCTGGGGCAATCGCTTTCGGGTTGGTAGCGCAACTTAAACTGTGTCAAAGCACCGGCCGTCATTCCCGCGAAGGCGGGAATCTGTGGAGCCCAGGCGGTCGGTGTGCGACGGGCTTTTTGTGCTTCCAGCGTTTCTGTGGGCGCACCCTGTTTTATCCATTCGGCATAGCCGCCGTCAATGTGCGCCACATTGGTCATGCCCATGTCTTGCAGAGCCTTGGCCGCCAGCGCACTGCGCCAGCCAGCGCCGCAAAACAAGATGAATTCTTTGGTCTCATCGGCAAAGATTTTCTTGTGGTACGGCGACGCCGGGTCAACCCAAAACTCCAACATGCCACGCGGCGCATGGTAGGCACCGACAACCGTGCCCTCTTTGAGCTCGCGAATGTCGCGAATGTCGACAATCTGTGTGTTGGCATCTTGTATCCGGGCACGG
>JAIPCE010000161.1 GCA_021738345.1 Rhodoferax sp.
CCCGCACCCCTATGGCGTTGTCAATCGCATCGAACCCCTGTTGGCCACGGTCACTGCCGTCAACGAGCAATTGGCCCAAGCCAAGCGAGAGCGTGCTTTGCTGTCCATGGACTCCAAGATTGCCGAGGTGCAAGCCAAACTGCAAGCCAGTGCAGCCACTGCCGACACCTCCAACAAGGCCTTGCGCGGGCTGCAAGAGCTCAAGACCCGCATTGCCGGCCAAAGCAGCGTTGCCCAAATCCTGTATCTGCAGGGTCAGGGCGGCGATGCCATGGACGATGCCATTGCGCTAATTGAGAGCGCATCGGTCAAAGCCGTACACCAGCTATCTGACCCTGGCGATACCGCCAAGCCGGTACACATCGGCCAAGCGAACGTACCCCAAGCCACCACCAAAACCACCCGAGTCGTGCGCATCGCTGATATTTCTACCAAGAGCTACCTCGAAACCGAGGCCGACGTCGAAGCGTTTGTTTCCAAACTCAAGGCCGAGCTGCTAAGCGCGGTGCGTGCCGGTCAGAAGGCAAGGCTGCAATAGTGCGGTTTCCATGACGATTCCGCTGTCAACAGCTTGAACAAAACCAAACTCAAGGTTTATGCCGCTACACCTGTGGTCCATCGATTTATTGCCAATAGAATTGCGTAAAGTATTGCTTGATAACACATAACGCAAATCAAATGGATAATTTTCAGTGCAAAGTCCTCTAGCCAATCTATTAGATGCGTCAGAACGTAGCGGCAAGCTCAACCTGCGCAGTGCAGATATCGCCAAAGCCTTGCCCGGTATCAGTGCCGAAGCCTTGCGCCAAGCTCTGCGGCGCCAACAGCGCAAGGGGCGCATTGCGCGCACATCGCGTGGTTCAAAGCATTGGGTCATCGTTCCTCTGCATGATGCTTTTGCAGGCGCACCACCGCTGGAGACCTGGCTGGATGCGTACCTATCAAAAACACTGGACTTGCCTTATTACGTTGGCCTGCTCAGTGCTGC
Source organism: Rhodoferax sp. (assembly GCA_021738345.1). Taxonomy (GTDB): domain Bacteria; phylum Pseudomonadota; class Gammaproteobacteria; order Burkholderiales; family Burkholderiaceae_C; genus Allorhodoferax. The sequence continues at coordinate 989 of JAIPCE010000161.1, forward strand.
TGAGGTCTATGGTGCGTCACCGCAAGCCGTCATGGTCACGCAAGTGATCGCTTCCAAAACACGCCTGCCGGTGCAAGTGGGCAGACACCGTTTGGTGTTTTTCAAAAGCTCGCGCATTGCAGAGCTGCCGACCCGCTGGCACAGCACTCCCCATGGTCGCTACAAGGTCAGTACACCTGAACTCACCGCGCTGGACCTTGTGGCACGCCAGCAAGCAGTGGGTGGCATAACTCGTGTCACCGAAGTGCTGCAAGGCCTGGCACCTGAAATGACCACAGAGGGCTTGGGCACCGCACTCAACGCCGCCAGTGAACCCCCAACAGCGCAACGACTGGGCGTTTTATTGTCCCAACTTGGTCAACCCCTGCTTGCAGAAGTACTGGCGAACTGGCTTGACAACAAGCGCACCCGCAGAATTCCCCTCACACCGGGGCATGATCAGCCGCTGGAAAGCATCTTGGATACCCAATTCAAAGTGAACGTGCCCGCCGCACTACAACCCGCCAACATCTGATGCAACACGCCCACCTTACTGCCTGGCAAATCCATGCGCCATGGCCCAAACGCAGCCAGATCGAGCAAGACTTGCGACTCTCCAGAGGCGTGGCAGCCCTATTCACCGACGATGTGCTTTGCCGCCACCTGGCCATGCGTGGCGGCACCGTGCTGCACAAAGCCCACCTGGCTCCGGCTGCGCGTTACTCGGAAGACATTGATCTGGTGCTGACAAAAGCCATGGAGATAAGCACCCTTGAAAAGCATTTGCTGCGGGTATTGACCCCCATTCTTGGCACACCCGCACCATCGATTTTTCAGGATGCCTGGCTGGCACTGCGCAATGCCAGCAAGCGCTCCAAAATTTTGTCCATCAAATTCAAATTCGTCCCGGTTGGCCTCAACCGGCACGAGACCATCAAGGTGGACATCAACTTGAACGAACATCAGGCGCTTTACCCGCTGGTGAATGTGAATTTTGGGAGCCTGGACGATGACGGTGAGTTGGTCACCGCGCAGGCCATTTCCTATGACATCAACGAAATGCTGGGCACCAAGACCCGCGCCCTGATGCAGCGCCAGCAAGGGCGCGACCTGTTTGATCTGTGGTTTGCCTGGAGCCAAAGCCAGGCCGGGGCTACACCCTATACCGTGGATGGCAAGCGCGCCATGGAGGCTTTTGAGTGGTACCTGACGAATGAAGACACTGCCATGGGTCGCCAAGAAGCTGAGCAATTGCTGGCCCAGCGCCTGCGCAACCCCGCCTTTCGCCAAGACATGGAAACGCTGCTGCGGCCCGGCCTGCCCAAGTTTGATGTGGATGTAGCCGCGCCAGTGGCGCGCAGCGAATTCCTGGCGCATTTGCTTGCGCCTTGAAAGCCACCCAAGCAAGCCCCGCAAGCGCAAGCGCCACCGCCCTATTTTCGAGACATCATCCTCCATGAACAAAGCCAAACTCAAGTCCTACGCACCCCAGGCCCGCAAGGACTTCATTGCTGCGGTCACTTCGCGGGCCAACTTGTTGGGCATCTCCAGTCGCTCTGGCCATCTTGAAATAGAGGTGAGCGAACCACAGGGCGAAGTCACCGTCATTGCTGGGCAGCCTTGGCCCATCAAGGTGCAAGCTCAGCGTGAGCAACTGGTCAAGCGTATTCGCAAAGACGGCTTTGAGCACACCATGGACGCGGTGGCCTACACCTGGTTCAACCGCTTTGCTGCACTGCGCTACATGGAGTTGCACGACTACCTGGGCCATGGCCATAGGGCGCTTTCCAGTGCCGAGGGAACATTGCCCGACCTGCTGACCCATGCTGCAGAGCTTGCCAACAGTGGAGCACTTCCGGGGCTCAATGCGGAGTTGGTCACCGAAATGAAGCTGACTGGCAACCGCGATGGTGAGTTGTACCGCATGTTGCTGGTGGCCCAATGCAATGCCCTGAGCACGGCTATGCCGTTTCTGTTTGAACGTATTGACGACGACTCTGAATTACTGCTGCCCGACAACTTACTGCTCACCGATTCCGTTATTGCCAAACTGTTTGAAGCCATTTCTGAGGAAGACTGGCAAGAGATCGAGATCATCGGCTGGCTGTACCAGTTTTACATCAGTGAGAAAAAGGACCAGGTCATAGGCAAGGTCGTCAAAAGCGAAGACATCCCCGCCGCCACCCAGCTCTTCACGCCCAACTGGATCGTCCAATACCTGGTGCAAAACAGCGTCGGCCGCCTGTGGCTCATGGCCAACCCGCAAAGCACATTAGCCAGTGAGTGGCCTTACTACATCCAACCCGCCGAGCAAACGCCCGAGGTGCAAGCCCAGCTCGATGCCCTGGTCCAGACCCGTATCGCCGAAGATTCCCCCGACGTGCAAGGTGTGCCTGCTTCCCCTCGCCCTTTGGGAGAGGGGTTAGGGGTGAGGGCTGGCGGCACGCTCAACCCCGAAACCATCACCGTGCTGGATCCAGCTTGCGGCAGCGGCCACATCCTGGTGGTGGCCTATGACGTGCTCAAGTCCATTTATCTGGAGCGCGGTTACCGGCTGCGTGACATCCCACGCCTGATCCTCGAAAAAAACCTCTACGGCCTGGACATTGACGACCGCGCCGCCCAGATGGCCGGCTTTGCCCTGCTGATGAAAGCCCGCGCCGACGACCGCCGCCTGTTCACTGCAACGGACGAGGCTGGCAACCTGCAGCCGCCCAAGCTCAATGTGCTGGCCCTGCAAAGCAGCGAAGGCCTGAACCCCGAAACCATCGCCCAAGCACTCGCCACAGCCCTGACCTCGGTATTGCTCCCTCCCCCAGCGGGGGAGGGTTGGGGTGGGGGCGTGTCCCAAGTCAACGACTTCGCCCCCAGCGACCTGTTCCCTGAAACCCGCCCGCAAATGACCTTGGGCGAAGATGTCCAATCCCAGGTAGCGCGCGGTGTAGCCCAATGGGGGTCGGATCCCAATTCGGGCCAAGGCAGTCGAGGCAACCAATCCGGCACCACCGATTTGGGCTCTGACCCCCATTGGGCGGGGCAAACCACCACATCCCTTCAAGCCACCATCGCCACCCTGATCCAAACCTTTGAACACGCCAAAACCTTCGGCTCCCTGATCCAGATTCCAACGTCCCTGAAACAGCAATTGCCCGCATTGGTGCAAATGTTGCCACTGATTCAACAAACTGGCGATTTGTATTCCAGCGCTGCTGCGGATAGTTTGCTGCCCCTGGTGCAGCAGGCGCAGGTGATGGCGATGCAGTTTGATGTGGTGGTGGCAAATCCGCCGTATATGGGGGGCAAGGGGATGAACCCGGCACTCAAGAACTTCGCCAAAGCCATTTTTCCGGACAGCAAATCGGATTTGTTTGCCATGTTTATGGAGCGTGGGTTCGAGTGGTGCAAACCGTCGGGTTTCAACAGCATGGTGACCATGCAGAGCTGGATGTTTTTGTCGTCTTATGAGGCAATGCGGGTTAAGTTGCTGAAAGATCGAACGATTCAGACGATGGCGCATTTGGGAGCCCGGGCGTTTGGTGAGATTTCGGGGGAGGTGGTGCAAACCACTGCATTTATTCTGCAAGGTCAGCATTTCAGTGGATTCAAGCCCGTTTTTATCCGATTGGTGGAGGGGCAGGAAGACGACAAGCAAACTGCTTTACGTACTAGGAAGCACCGGTTTGAGACAACGGCGCAGGATGAATTCAGGAAGATTACGGGTAGTCCGGTCGCGTATTGGGTTAGCGAGCAGCTTCGCGCGACTTTTTCCGATGGCACCATACTGAGAGCGACGGCTGATGTAAAGCAAGGGCTCGCGACCGGAAACAATGACAGGTTCATGCGCTTTTGGGCCGAGGTTCCCCTGGTACGTACCGGGCTGAACTTCGATTCACGTGAGCAAGCCAGAAACTCGGGGAAGAAATGGTTTCCTTATTCAAAGGGCGGGGAATTTAGAAAATGGTACGGAAATCGTGAGTGGTTAGTGAACTGGGCGAATGATGGCGAGGAAGTTCGGGGTTTTTGCGATGTAGCTGGAAACGTTCTGTCTCGTCCGAGGGCGGGTGACTATTACTTTCGAGAGTCTGTGACTTGGACGTTAATCTCCAATACAACGACTGCATTTCGCTTCGAACCAAAGGGAAACGTTATCAGTCACAAAGGACCGGGAATTTTCGCGGAATCCGATCAACTATTGATACTGTTGGCATTCTTAAATTCTCGTGTTTCTGAAACGCTTTTGAAAATTCTTGCGCCATCAATGTCTTTTGAAATTGGCCAAGTGGCTCAACTTCCGGTTTTACGCATTGATGGTGTGAACATTGAACCAGTGCGAATTGCTCGTGAGGACTGGGATTCTATTGAAGTGTCGTGGGACTTTCAAAAGTTGCCTTGGATAGTCATGTCTCCAATTCCGTTGAAAATGTCGGATGACTGGCATAAGTGGTTAAAGATATGCATTGACCGTATTGCATACATTAAAGCAATTGAAGAACAAAACAACCGCCTCTTCATCGCCGCCTACGGCCTCCAATCCGAACTCTCCCCCGAAGTCCCCGAATCCCAAATCACCCTGGCCCGCGCCGACCGCGAAAAGGACTGCCAGCGACTGATCTCCTACGCCATCGGCTGCATGATGGGCCGCTACAGCCTCGACGAACCCGGTCTGATCTACGCCCACGCAGGCAACATCGGCTTTGACCCCAGCCGCTACAGCAAATTCCCCGCAGATGCCGACGGCATCATCCCCATCACCGACGAACTCTGGTTTGAAGACGATGCGGCCGAGCGGGTGCGGGAGTTTGTGCGAGTCGTCTGGGGGGCAAGCCCCCACCCCAACCCTCCCCCGGGAGGGGAGGGAGCAACAGCCGAGGCCTCGCCCGCGGCAACAGTCACCACCGGTGGGCTGGAAGCAAACATGACCTGGCTCGCCGAGAGCCTGGGAACCAAAGCGTCAGAGACCCCAGACGAGACCATCCGCCGCTACATTGCCGACAAGTTCTTCAAAGACCACCTCCAAACCTACAAAAAGCGCCCCATCTACTGGCTCTTCAGCAGCGGTAAACACTCTGCCTTCCAGGCCTTGGTCTATCTGCACCGTTACCACGAAGGCACTCTATCCCGACTTCGAGCCGAGTACGTCGTCCCCCTTACCGGCAAAATCCAAGGCCGCATCGAGATGCTGCAAAAAGACGCCGCAGCCGCCAGCAGCACCGCAGCCCGCAACAAGCTGGCCAAGGAAGTGGAAAAGCTCAAGAAAAAGCACGTAGAGCTACTGGCCTACGACGAACAACTACGCCACTACGCCGACATGCGCATCACCCTGGATCTGGATGATGGGGTGAAGGTGAACTACGGCAAGTTTGGGGATTTGCTGGATAGCGTGAAAATCGTCACTGGCGGGGCCAATGATGATTAAGCCCATCTTGATCCAATGCGCAATTCGAAAACGATGGATTCAATCTGATGGCTACGCTGCCAGTAACTCCCGAGCGGCCTGGTCAAGTGTTTCTTGCGGTACGCCATGCTTTTTCAAAACCTCAAGCAACCGAGCTTGGGCGCTGAAGGCAAACTGCGCTTCATCGCGGCGCAAACCTTCGCTTAAATACGATTTAAGCAGTGTCTGGTACCCGGTGAAACCGCGTTGTGGCGCAATGCTTTTCATCGACTCAACCACGTCCACCGGAATGCGCAGGGTGATGGAGGTCATTGGCCGGTCTTTGGCCAGCCGTTTTTTCAAAGTTTCAGAAATGCTCATGGCAGCGCCTTTCGTCTCGCCCGGTGGCATCAAAGCCGATGATGGCATCACGCGCTTCGTCATTACGTTCGGCATCCACCAGCCGAAACAGGGGGTCAAAGAAGACGCTGGCGGCTTGTTCAAAGGTGATGCCATCGTGCTTGCCTGGGTTGCCCGCTGCTTTGCGTACATCCCAGACGAAGTCGGTGCCATTGAACTTGTAGGTCACATCCATTCGAAAATTCTACATTTTGTGTTTACTATGTCAATACATTATTTGAGAGCATGGCCAAACAGTTCAATAAGGTCAGTGTGATGACTGATCTGGCAACACTGTCTGCCGCCTACGCCATCGGCTGCATGATGGGACGCTATGGCAGTAGCGCCCGATACGTTGACCAGTTTCATAGCTTCTGTGGAGACATCATGAACACAACCGTGAAAAAAACTTTTACCAAAGCCGAGTTGCCTACCCAGGCCCTGGAGATGCTGGCAATTGGAAATGTGGCAGTCCACCGCGCCCAGGAACGTAACCGGGCGCTGGGTATTGCCAACTATTACCCGGTGGCCGGGCGCATCGTGACTGATGCGCAGCAGCAGCGCCCGGTGGTCGCCTTGTCATCGGCACAACAATAAAAAATAGGATGCCCATGAAAAAAATCAGCAAGCAAGAGGCGCGAAGCAGGACAGTGGAAAACGTGCTGGCCTCGCTGCGCATGGAGCAGTTGACCCCCAACGACTTTGTGGTCCGGGGGCTGCACGAGATCATGGCCGGCAAAAAGACCACGGATGAGTTGCGGCAAGAGATCATGCGCCACCATGTCACGCTACGACGGGTCTGACACCTACGTTTATCCTGGCTCGGAGGTACTGCGTAACAAGGCAGACCTTCGGGATCAGGCTGCGCTGGACGAATTTGAAGCCGATATCACAGCGATGCGAATGGCAGAACTGCTCAACCATCCCATTCAGGGTAAATTTGATTTGCAGCACCCGTGCGCCATGCACCGTCACTTGTTTCAGGATGTGTATGACTGGTCGGGTCAAATTCGCACGGTGGACATCAGCCGGGGTGCTAGCCGCTTTGCCAACTTCAACCAAATTGAAACCTACCTGACAGGTCAATTGAACGGCATTGCCAAAGAGAAGTTTTTGGAAGGTTTAAAGCCTGATGCCTTTGTGTCGCGTTTGACACATTACCTGGGCGAGATCAATGCAGCGCATCCATTCAGAGAGGGCAATGGCCGCGTGCAACGCTTGTTTTGCGCCCAGTTGGCTGAGCAAGCCGGCTACTTTATTGGGTTTGAAACAGTCGATCAGGCCAAAATGTACGAGGTGATGATTGCCAGCTTTAATGGCAACAATCAGCCGCTAAATAACTTGCTGAATGACATCACGGTGGTCGTTGAATGATCAAGATGTCAAAACAGGTTGATAGCTTGCTACTGGCCTACGCCGAACAACTGCGCCACTACGCCGACATGCGCATCACCCTGGACCTGGATGATGGGGTGAAGGTGAACTATGGCAAGTTTGGGGATTTGCTAGATAGCGTAAAAGCAGTCACCGGCGGGGCCAGTGATGACTAAGCGGCTGGTCATTGTGGGTGGCCCCAATGGCAGCGGCAAGTCCACCTTTGCCGATGAGTACGTCAGCCGATTTGGAATTGCTTACCTAGGGGCCGACGCCATTGCGGCAGAACTGGCACCACATGATCCACTTAGTGTTCGAGTGGAGGCGGGCAAGCAGTTTGTTCGTCGCCTCACTTGGGCCATTGAGTCGGGAGAGTCACGGGTGGTCGAGTCCACGCTGGCTGGCAAGGGACTGGAGCGCCACATTCAGGCGGGTCAGGCGCAAGGCTATGAGGTCATCATGGTGTTTGTGACCTTGGACAGTCCAGAGTTGTGTATCGCTCGAATACGTGAGCGGGTAGCACAGGGTGGTCACTTTGTACCTGATGACGATGTACGGCGCCGCTTTTAACGCGCACGTAAGCTTTTTTGGCTTCACTACCGCCATCTGGCAGACAATTGGCAATTGTTTTCCAACACAGGCGAGGGTTTTGACCTGCTTGCTGCGGGCAGCGGCGAAGCGGTGGTCGAGGCAGCCCCTGACGAACTGGCCGCTTTTGTGTCATCTCTGGAGACCGCATGAAAACCTCTCACAACAGACCCTGGAGCCAGGCTGAAATTGCCAAGCAAGCCTTCGAGATGCTAGCCATCGGCAACGTGGCCGCCCGGCGAGCGCAGGCAAAAAACCGGGCCATGGGTATAGCCAACTACTACTCCATTGCTGGTCGGATCGTGTCTGATGCTGATACAGGAACACAAGATTCACAGATGACGCGGTCTCTGCAGAGTCGTTTGACATGATCCTGCAATTTGGAAACAAGCCGTTGCCAAATTGCCAGATAAGCCCTTGGCCGGTGTCGATAGCGACCTGGCCGCCCAGTTGACCCGAGTTCCTTGGGGCTACAACATTCTGATTTTTACCAAGTGCACCAGCGTGCCAGGCACCCGTTTCTACAGGGCGTAAGCCCTGGAGCAGGGCTGGAGCCGCGGGTGCTAGAGTCACTTTTGTCTGCGAAGCACACTGTATGTACAGCATCAATCAACTCTTGACTCAACCTGAAGGCAAAACGCTTGAGTTCAAGCGCGACCTCTCGTCGCCCAAGCCTCTGCTGAAGACTCTGGTTGCATTTGCTAATACGGCAGGCGGTCGTTTGATTGTTGGCGTTGCAGATGACCGCCAGGTGCTGGGTATTGCCAACGCGCTGGATGAAGAGGAGCGCTTGTGCAGCCTGATTGCCGACAACATTGCGCCGCGCCTGGTACCGAGTGTGGAAATGATCACGGTGGAAGGTAAGACCTTGCTGGTGGTAGAAGTGTTTGTCAGCGGATCCCGACCGCATTGGTTCAAGGCAGAAGGACCCGAGCATGGCGTTTATGTTCGTTTGGGTTCGACCAGCCGCCAGGCAGAACAGGCACTGATTGACGAACTGCGCCGCACGGCGGAAGGCGTGGCGTTCGACGAGCTACCCATGCCCGAGCTAAGTGCGGAAGACTTGGACCTGGTATCAGCCAAAAAGCTTTTTCAGGGCATCCGCGATCTGGATGAGCAGACGCTACGCACCCTCAAACTGCTGATGCCATACCAGGGCAGGTTGGTTCCCACCAAGGGTGCAGTGTTGTTGTTTGGCAAAGATCGCTCCCAACACTTTTCAGATGCGTGGGCGCAGTGTGGCCGCTTTGTCGGCACCGACAAGGCCGCCATTTTTGACCATATCGATATTCATGACGCACTGCCGCAGGCAGTGGACAGCATCATGTTGTTCCTCAAGAAACACGCCATGCGTGGTGCTGATTTTGCGGACATTCGGCGCAAAGATGTCTGGAGCATCCCGCTGATCTTGCTGCGCGAGGCAGTGGTCAATGCTTTGGTGCATGCCGATTATTCACAGCGCGGTGCACCCATTCGGATTGCCTTCTTTGATGACCGCATAGAAATTGAAAGTCCCGGCCTCTTGCTGCCCGGCATGACTGTGGAAGACATGCGCCAGGGCATATCCAAGATTCGCAACCATGTGATTGCCCGCGTGTTCAAAGAGCTGAGTCTGATTGAGCAGTGGGGCAGTGGTGTACGCCGCATTTTCAGTGAAGCCCAAGAACTGGGTTTGCCTGAGCCGCAGATTGTGGAGCTTGGTGGACGCGTGCGGATCGTGGTGTTCTTGGTAGAAACAGTGTCGGTGGAGCACGCAGGTGAAGGAGTCGGAGACACGCAGACCGAGTCACGGCTAGAGTCACGGCTAGAGTCACGGCTAGAGTCACGGCTAGAGTCACGGCTAGAGTCGGCGCTTGCGGCCAAGGTGCTGTTGATGCTCAGCGAGGCTGAAGTTGGCAAGAAGCAGCTTTCCAAAATGTTGGGACACAAATCGGTTTCGGGAGAACTGCACAAGCAAATCGCGCGCTTGCTCACCCTTGAACTCATCGAAATGACGCGTCCAGACACCCCCAATAGCTCCCTGCAAAAATACCGACTTACCGCCTTGGGTCGCCAACCATTCAACACCCCATGACCCAGCAACGCATCACTGACAGCCTAGCCGCTTTGTTCACCACCCACCCGGTGGTCTTTTGGCACGATGTGGAGTCTGAGTTTGCGGAGCTTGTTAGCAGCTTGCAGCTTGACGGTGTGGCGTTGGTTCGCCTGGACGACACGCCATCTTTGCGCATCAAGCTCGATATTGCCCACAACCCCGGTCAGCGCCGATTGCTCTACA
>JAIPCE010000162.1 GCA_021738345.1 Rhodoferax sp.
GGGTGAGGGGCTGGCTCAGGTTCCAGACTTCCCTCAAGAATGCAAAACATCCACCCCTCACCCTAACCCTCTCCCCGCTGGGGCGAGGGAATAAGATTCCACATCACTTTGAGTCGCACCCGCTTGGGGTAGGTTTCTCCGTTTTGCGAAAAATCGGCGCCATTGCTGAGAAGGCTGCCTACGATTAACGGGAAAAACCGCTGCCATTCCCAATTTTGTGGGAGAGACAGCGGCTTTTGTTACCCAACCACATTGGTCGGGGTAATCCAAAGTCTTAGGCGACGTTGGTGGCCTTCTTGACGGCGTCCACCGCCTGGGTGGCGGCGGAATTGAAGTTCACTTGGGCAACTTCGATGGCTTTCTTGGCCGAGGTTTGAGCCGTTTCAACGACTTGTTGGCCGGCGGTCAAGGCGCTTTTGAAGGCGGCGACAGCGGCTTCGGTGCCGGCTGGGGCGTTCTTGGCCATCTTGTCCACGGCACCCGCGAAGGCCTTTTGTGTTTGGGCTGCGTTGGCTTCAACGTTCTTGGTGAACTCTGCCGTGGTGCTGGTGGCGATGGATTGCAGGTGCTGCATGTAGGCAGCAGATTTTTCGGCCATGGGGCTAACGTAGCTGGTTTGCAGGGACATTACTTCCTGGGCGTCTTTGGCAGCCATCAGGGCTTTGGCGTGGGCGAACGACTCGGTCAAAATCGCTTTTGCGGTGGCCAGATTCAGTTCAACCAGCTTCTCGGCGCCCGCATAGGCCTTGTTGGTCAGGCCTTCCAGGGCTTGCAGGTTGGTTTGGGTGCCGGCGGTCATTTGTTCAAATACGGTGTTCATTTCAAGTTCCTTAAGTTGGGTGGATCACATACTTGCCAGCACAGGCCATAAACCTCCTGTTTATGTTGCAGTGCAGCATGGAACGGATTGTAAAGGGGGAATGTGCCGAGTCAATAAAAAATGTTGCATTGCAGCAAATTCTAGAGTGCCAAACCTAGTTGGCTCCAGAATGCTGCCTCCGACCAATGCCGGGCGCGAAGTAAAAGTAAATCTAGGTATAGTGTTTTCCAAGTGGGCCTAGATTGCTATCATGTTCGCTTTTCGGACCGCTAAATGCCCATGACATCATTGCCACGCCAATCAGACGCGCCGTCGCTTGAGGCTGCGGTCCATCTTGAGCAGACCCATGTCCGTGACCTGCAACGCACGGTGGTGGCGTTACGGGAAACCATGGAATTGCACCAGAATGACCATGCGCGCGATCTGCAAGCGGCGCGCGCTGCCATGCAGGCCGAAATGGAGCAATTCAAGCGGACGGTGGCGGCCCTGCGTGACCAACTGGAACTGCAACAGCTCGATGCCCACCGCTCTGCACAAAAAATGCAGGCGGACTTTGCCGACGAGGCGCGGCAATTGCATGCCACGATTGCAACCCTGCGAGATCAACTGGAAGCGGCACACCGTGGAAAATGACACTGAAACAATCGACCTGAAGGAGCGCCTGCGCCACGCCGAGCTGCTGCTGGACGTGACCCGGCGCATGGCCAGTCACAGCTCTCTCGATGGTGTGCTGGCGGCCATGGTGGAAATGACGACTAGCGCCCTAGGCGCCGAACGTGGCTCGCTTTTTCTCAACGACGCCGACACCAACGAGCTGTATTCGCGCGTCGCATTGGGCGGTATGCAGCGCGAAATTCGGATTTTGAATAACAGCGGCGTGGCCGGTCACGTGTATATCAATGCCGAAGCCGTCATTATTGACGATGCCTACTCCGACGCACGCTTCAACCGGTCGGTCGATGAGCAGACCGGTTTTATCACGCGCAGTATTCTGTGCGTACCCATCAAGACGGTCAAAGGGGAAGTGATAGGGGTGGCGCAAACCCTCAATAAACGCGAGGGCAATTTCACGCCGGCAGATTTGCGCCTGTTTGAAGCCATGACCAGCCAGGGTACCGTGGCCTTGCAAAGTGCCCAATACATTGAGCGCATGCAGGCGCTGCGCCGCCAGGAAATGGCCTTTATTGATGTAGTGTCCGAAGTCACGGCGGACATCAAGTTAGGGTCTTTGTTGCAACGCGTCATGGGCGAGGCTACCCGCTTGCTCAACGCCGAACGCTCCACGCTGTTTTTGAACGATGATTCCAAGAAGGAGTTGTGGTCCGAGGTGGGGCAGGGCCTGGAATCGATGCAAATCCGGCTGCCCAACACCATGGGCATTGCCGGCGCGGTGTTCACCTCTGGCAAGTCGATCAATATCCCCTATGCCTACGCCGACTTGCGGTTTAACCCTGCATTCGACAAAAAGACCAACTTTTTCACCCGCTCCATTTTGTGCGTGCCGATTGTCAACAAGCAGGGCAAGGTGATAGGGGTGACCCAGGTGCTGAACCGGCGCGGCGGACCCTTTACTGCAGAAGATGAATCGCGGCTGCGGGCGTTTACCGCGCAAATATCGATTGCTCTCGAAAACGCCAAGTTGTTCGCTGACGTGCAGAGCATGAAAAACTACAACGAGTCCATGCTCGAATCCATGTCCAACGCGGTGATTACGCTGGACGAGGCAGAGCGTATCGTGACCTGCAACGCGGCTGGCCTGAAAATCATGAAGGTGCAGCCCGGCCAGATACTGCAGCGGCCGGCGGCTGAGTTTCTGGCCGCTGAAAACGCCTGGGTCATAGAAAAAATCAAAAAGGTATCGCAAACCAACCAGGCCGAGCTGGTCATGGACGCAGAAATCAGCGTGCAGGGCGAAACGGTGTCGGTCAACCTTACGCTGCAGCCCCTGATCTCGTCCGATGGCAAGCGCATAGGAACCTTGGTGCTGCTGGAGAACATTTCCAACGAAAAGCGCCTCAAATCGACGATGTCGCGCTACATGGACCCCGGCATTGCCGAACAAATGCTGTCCCATGGCGCCGAGATGCTGGGCGGCACTGCGGTCAAGGCCACCGTGCTGTTCTCGGACATTCGCAGTTTCACGACCATTACCGAGCAGCTTGGTGCCCAGGGCACGGTCGCATTGCTCAACGAGTACTTCTCGCTGATGGTGGACTGTATTCAGCGCGAAGAAGGCATGCTGGACAAGTTCATTGGCGACGCCATCATGGCCGCGTTTGGCATACCGGTCGGGCACGAAGACGATGCCGACCGGGCGGTGCGCACCGCGATTGCCATGATCCGGGAGCTGCACGCCTGGAACCATGACCGGGCGTCAGAAGGCAAGGCGCCCGTGGACATTGGCATTGGCCTCAATTCGGATGTGGTGGTGTCGGGCAATATTGGCTCCAAGAAGCGCATGGACTACACCATCATTGGCGACGGGGTCAATCTGGCAGCGCGGCTGGAGTCGGCCTGCAAGCAATATGGCGCGCACATACTGATTAGCGAATACACCCAGAAGGCGCTGCGGGGAACCTACTTCAGCCGCGAGCTTGATCTAGTGGTGGTCAAGGGCAAAACCCAACCCGTGGCGATTTTTGAGGTGTTGGACTACCACACGCCCGAAAGCTACCCCCAGATGCAGGACGCGATGCGCAGTTTTCGCGCGGGACTGACCAAGTATCGGCAGCAAAAATGGGCCGATGCGATGCGGGAGTTTGACGATGTGCTGACCATCAACCCCAAGGACAAGGCGGCCACCATGTACATCGAGCGCTGCGTGCATCTGCGTGACAACCCGCCGCCTGCAGAATGGGACGGTGTCTGGGTCATGGAGTCGAAATGAGCTTAAAGGTGCGTACCAGCAAGCTCTTGGCAGCGACAAAGTCCCTGGCACAGGCGGGTGGGGTGGTGGGTGCGGTGTCTGCTCTGGCAGCCTGTGCCCTGGTCGATGAACGCGCCATGTGGCTGGTGTCTACTTCGGCACCCGCCATTCTTTTGGTGAATGGACAGGTGTTGGTGGGCAGCTTGAACATCAGAATTGACCATACCGGCAGCCTGTCGGTGGCGCACGCGGTACCCGAGCCGGTTGCTGCGGCAACGGGTCCTCGCACGCAGGCTGCTGCGGCGACTGCAGGTACTGGCGTGCAGGCTCAGGCCGTAGTCGCGGCAATCCCCCGGGTCAGTTGCGTGGGACAGTTTCGCTTTGTCGCGACCACGGCGGGAACTGTGGATGTGCGCTGCAGTGACGGAACTACGGCTGTGCTGAACGTCGCGCTGCTGTCCGAGCGCAGTGGCTATGGCTACGGCCCAAGTGCTGGGGGGCCGGTGAGCCTGACCTTCGGGCTGGAGCCGCAGGCGGCCAAGGCCTATCTGCAGGTGCCACCCGGCAAACGTCTGCATGAGCTGCCCAAGTCACCCTTTTTTGAGGTGCTTTAGCAGCAGGCACTTAGCATGGATAGAGTCGACTGTGTGGTGGTGGGAGCAGGGGTGGTGGGCCTTGCAGTGGCGCGTGCGCTAGCGCTCGAAGGGCGCGAGGTGCTGGTGCTCGAAGCCTGCAACGCCATCGGTACCGAAACCAGCGCCCGCAACAGCGAGGTCATTCATGCGGGCATTTATTACCCGGCAGGGTCCTTGAAAGCCCAGCTCTGTGTGCAGGGCAAAGCACTGCTCTACGACTACTGTGCCAGCCGTGCAATTTCGCACCGGCGTTGCGGCAAATTGATTGTGGCGACGGATTCGGATCAGCTCGGGGAGTTACACCAAATCCGCAATCGGGCGCAGCGCAACGGGGTGGACGACCTGGTGCTGCTCGATGCCGCGCAGGCACATGCGCTAGAGCCGCAACTGCGTTGCGAGGCGGCGCTTTTGTCGCCCTCGACCGGCATTGTCGACAGCCATGGTTTGATGCTTTCATTGCAGGCCGATCTGGAAAATGCGGGTGGCATGGTGGCACTCAACTCGGCCTTGGCGCGCGCGCTGTGTACGCCGGACTACATCGACCTCGAGGCGTTGGATGGCACTTGTTTGCGTGCCAACGCTGTTGTTAACGCGGCAGGCTTGCATGCTCCCGAGCTGGCCAGCCGCTTTGAAGGCCTGCCAGCGCACCACGTACCCACGGCCCATTTTGCCAAGGGCAACTATTTCAGCCTGGCAGGCAAGTCGCCGTTTACCAGGTTGATCTACCCGGTGCCCGAGGCTGCCGGTCTGGGCGTGCACCTCACCCTCGATCTGGCCGGGCAGGCGCGCTTTGGGCCGGATGTGGAATGGGTCGATTCGCCTGACGCACTGACGGTGGCACCCGAGCGTAGCGCGGTGTTTTATGCGGCAATACGCAACTACTGGCCCGCGCTGCCAGACCATGCCTTATTGCCTGCCTATGCCGGCATTCGCCCCAAAATCAGCGGCCCCGACGAGCCAACACGTGACTTTTGCATTCAAGGCCCGCCAGACCACGGCGTGCGCGGATTGGTCAATCTGTTTGGCATCGAGTCCCCCGGCTTGACCGCCTCGATGGCGATTGCTGATCGGGTCGCAGGCTTGATCAATTCCTGAGACTTATCGCAATGCACGCGCCAACGCGCCTGCCGTCAGCGCAGTATTGGAGGGCCAGTCATCGGCGATCTGGCCGTGTGTGTAGCCCGCTGTCCAGGCGGCTTCCCAGGCAGTCAGGCCGGCGGCCAAATGCGAACCAAGCAGGCCCGCCAGCACGTCGCCAGTGCCTGCGGTGGCAAGCAGGCCGTTGCCGGTGGGGTTGATGATGGGTGCCTGACCGGGTGCGGCAGTAATACTTCCAGAGCCTTTGAGTACGACCGTGCAGGCAAAGCGCTCGGCGATGGTCTGGGCTGCCACCAGCCGTTGCGCCTGGACTTCTTGCGTACTCCACGCGAGCAGGCGCGCCGCCTCCAGCGGGTGCGGGGTCAAGACCGTATCGTGCGGGCGTGCCCGCAGCCGCAACTCGGTTTGCATCTGCGTGTCGGCGGCAATCACGTTCAACGCGTCGGCATCGAGTACCAGGCGCTGCGCACGCTGTATCACCTCAGCCAGCACCTCGGTTACCGGCTTGCCGCCGCCACAGCCGCACACCACGGTCATGCGGTCCAATGCCAGTTCCGCGAATGGACGCAACATCAGCTCAGGGTGTCCCGCAGCCCAACCCGCGGCGTTTGGGTCCAGCAAGCTTACATACACGCGGCCCGCGCCTGCATGCAAGGCAGCCGATGCCGCAAGCACTGCCGCACCGGTCATGCCACTGGCACCGCCGACCACGGCCACATCACCACGGCTGCCCTTGTGGCTGGCGTGCGGGCGGGTGGTCAGCGCACCGGCTACGGCACCCGCAGGACGACCCGCCAAGAATGCGATGGCGGGCGCGTTACGCGGTACGTCTAGCGATTCCCACCAGACCTGTCCCGCAGCGTCTCGTCCTGACGCGGTGAACAAACCCGGTTTCAGGGTCAAAAGGCTCAAAGTATGGTCGGCCTGTACCGCAGGCTCGGTACACGCTCCTGTGTCTGCATCCAACCCAGTGGGCACATCAACGGCCAGCACCAGGTCGCAGCATCGCCGCATGTGGGAAATCCACTTTGCCATATGCCCAGCCGGTGCGCGGCTGCTGCCAATACCCAGCAAGGCATCAATGCACAGATCGGCATGTACCGGAGGTGCGTCGGCAAAGCGCACACCGCTATCGACCGCGCGCCGCCAGGATGCCTTGGCATCGGCAGGCAAGGTGTCAGATGTTCCCAGCCAGGTCACGGTGGGCTGGTAGCCGCGCTGTTGCAGGTGAACCGCAGCCTCCAGGCCGTCGCCGCCATTGTTGCCCGGCCCGCACGCCAGCCACACACCGCGCGCATGGGGTGCGATGGCACAGGCCAGGTCGGCCACCGCCCGGCCCGCGCGCTGCATCAGGGTGTGCGGTGGCACTGTGGCAAAGGCCGACTGTTCAATCGCACGCGTCGCCTGCACGCTGTGCAATGCGTAGGCGGTCTGGGGGTTGAGGCGCTGCATGGTATTTTGGGTCTGGATCAAGGGTTCAGCGCCGCGTTTTGGCCGCGGTCTTTCGCGGCGTAGACTCCTTTTGCGGAGCATCTTCTTTGATTGCCTGGGCAGCGGCCTTTACCAGGGCGGGGCCGCTGTAGATCAGGCCGGTGTAGATTTGCACCACATCGGCGCCGGCCCGGATTTTTTCTACGGCGTCGGCTGCGCACATGATGCCGCCGACACCAATGATCGGAAATTTAGGGCCCAAGGCCGCGCGCAGTTGGGTGATTATGCGGTTGCTCAGTTCGCGCAAGGGTGCGCCCGAGAGGCCTCCGGCCTCGTCGCTGTGCGCCATGTCTTGTACGCCCTCACGGCTCAGCGTCGTGTTGGTGGCGATGACTCCATCCATGCCGTGCTTTACCAGTGCGGCAGCCACGACGGCGACTTGGGTCTGGTCCAGATCCGGGGCGATCTTGACAAAAATCGGGACGCGCTTGCCATGTTTGCGCTGCAAAGACTTGCGTTTGCGGGCGATTGCGCCAAGCAGCCCATCCAGCGCCTGATCGCTTTGCAGCGAGCGCAGGTTTTGGGTGTTGGGGCTGGAGATGTTGACCGCAACATAGTCAGCATGCGGGTAGACCTGGTCCAGGCATAGCAAATAGTCATCGGTGGCGCGCTCTATTGGCGTGGCGGCATTTTTGCCGATATTGAGGCCGAGCAACAGGCCCGGATTTTTCTGCCGCCTGAGTGCCGAGCGCTGCACATTGGCAAGAAAAACCTCCAACCCCTGGTTGTTAAAGCCCAACCGGTTGATCAGCGCGCGCGCTTTGGGCAAGCGAAACATGCGCGGCTTGGGGTTGCCGCCTTGGGGTTTGGGCGTGACCGTTCCGACCTCGACGAAGCCAAATCCCATGGCACCCAGGCCGTCAATGCAGGCGGCATTCTTGTCCAGACCCGCCGCCAGACCCACCCGGTTTGGAAACTCCAGGCCTGCCAGGGTGATGGCATCGCGCACACGCGCATTGCGGTAAGCCCACTGCAGCGGTGTGCCTTGGGTGCGGGCCAGCGACGCCATGGTCAGCTCATGGGTTACTTCCGCATCGAGACTGAACAAAACCCGCCGGGCCAACGCATAAGGAACAAGAGACATTGGATAATTCCTTCAAATAAAGTAACCAGAGATTTTCGCCGATGACCCAGCCCAACCTGTCCTCACCCACCAGCGCTCTGACCGATGCCGCCAGCCCCCTGACCCAGGAGCAGCTCAAGACACTGGTGGGGCAAGCGGCACTGCAATATGTGGTGCCCGGCGAAATCATCGGTGTTGGTACGGGTTCGACCGTCAACAAGTTCATTGATGCGCTGGCCAGTATCAAAGACCAGGTAAAGGGCGCCGTGTCTAGTTCACTCGCCAGCGCTGAACGATTGCGGGGTCTTGGAATCCCGGTGTTGGACTGCAATGAAGTAGAGCGCCTCGCGGTCTATATCGATGGTGCTGACGAGATCGACGGAAACGGCTACATGATCAAAGGTGGGGGTGCTGCGCTTACGCGCGAAAAAATTGTGGCGGCCCAGTCCGACCAGTTTGTCTGTATCGTCGACGCATCGAAACTGGTGCATACCCTGGGTGCTTTTCCCTTGCCGGTCGAGATCATTCCCATGGCCAGTCGGCGCATCATGGCGCAGTTTGCAGCCAAAGGCGCGCAGGCCGCTATTCGCATGAAAGAAGGCAAGGCATTGGTGACCGACAACGGCCACATCCTGCTCGATGTGAGTGGCTTGCAGATCAGCGACCCTATTGCCTTTGAAGCCGAGGTCAACCAATGGCCCGGCGTCGTCACGGTGGGCGTTTTTGCGTTTCAAAGGGCGCATGTGTGCCTGTTGGCAACTGCGACCGGCGTCAAGACGCTGCGCTTTTGAGCCGGTTGTGGCTGGCAGGGATAGGGACGGGCCGGAGTGATGGCCTGTTCACTAGGTGACACTTGGCGCGCTGCAAGCGGACCGATAGGCCGAGAGATCGAGCGCATGTCAATTCTCGCCCGTGTACCGGGTGCGATTCAAAGTGATGTGGCGATTCGGTTTTGCCCCCTCGCCTCAGCGGGGAGAGGGCTGGGGTCAGGGGCTGCCACAGGTTCCAGATTTCTTTCAATCATGCAAAACATCCACCCCTCACCCTAACCCTCTCCCCGCTGGGGCGAGGGAATAAGAGATCACATCACTTTGAATCGCACCCCCGTGTACCCGCAGAGGCAGCCAAGGGCATCCCTAAGTGCGAAACGGCGGGTTTCTATAACGGCACCATGGTCTCTATGATGCGCACTACATCTGTGCACCCGTCGCTGCTACGCAATCGGCTGGCGGCAGCTTGGATAGGTTCTGTTGGCAATGCCATGGCCGCCTGAATGGCTGCAGCCAATTGAGGTGCAGTAATTTTCTCCATGGAAACTGGGCGCGGCGCAATGCCTGCCTGGTACAGTTTGTGCGCATGGTGGAACTGGTCCAAGATAAGAGGCAAGACCACCTGTGGAGCACCTGCGCGCATGGCCTGAGCAACCGTGCCTGAGCCACCGTGGTGAACAACCACAGCCATCCGTGGGAACAGTAACGCATGGGGTGCCTCCCGCACCACGCGCCAGCCAGCAGGAATCGCGCCAGAGCCTAGCCCAGCCCATCCCGCGCCAACCAAACAGCGCATTCCAGTGGCCTGAATCGCATCGATCACGATGTTGGCAATGCGGTCGGTCCCACGTCCTGACATGCTGCCGAATCCAACGTAGACTGGTGGTGCACCTTCATCCAACCACTGTTCTAGCTCAGTCTCCAGTGGCATCGGGTCTTTGAAGAACAAGAAATTGGCTTGTTTGTAATTCAATCCCCACCTGTCGCTTGGCGGAAATACGGTCTTGTCGAAAGCATTGACAGCCGGGAACGTGTGAGTCATGTGGCCCCAAAAATCGAGCAAAGGGGGCAATCCCAATTCGGCTCGCATGGCATCTATGCTGCTGCCAAGTACGCGCCTTGCCAGCCATCGATCCGTGTGCCACAGAAAATTGTTCAACCATTTCGGCAGACCGCGCCAGGGAACGGTTGCTGGAGGATGGTCATCCGACGGTGTCATAGCCGAGGTGTAGTTCACCCGCAGTGCAGGTAGTCCACGGGATTGGGCAACACTTGGCGCAATCGGTAAAGTAAGGCCTGCATAGACTATGCAGTCTGCACCGGCACAGGCGGTGTGGAGCTGCTTGGCTTGTGGCAGCATATTCGCTTTAAAAAAGCGGGTTGACTCTCTGATCATGGTCAAGGTGTTGCCCGTCAATATGTTCTGGTTTTGACTCAGGTACGCCTGTACATCCAGGCCCAGCGGGGCGAAGCGAAATCCCTGCTTCGTGATCCATGACTCAAAATCAATCGGTGCGGCAAGGGTTGGTATGTGACCAAACTCCGTCAAGGACTGAGCTAGGGCGAGCATGGGCTGAACGTCACCACGTGAGCCTACGGTGGCCAACAACACCTTCAAACATCGAGTCATTTGGACGCTCCACTCACAGAAGGCGCACCGGTCAGAGTGATCGGATAAAGCGCCAACGGTAATGTGCCAGTTTATGGATTGGCTGTACAGGGTCTGCCAATAAGTGGGTCTTGGTGCAAGTGCGTGGAACCTTCGATTCGGTCCCACGAAGCCACTTGAATGCGAAAAAGCCCCAAGAAGATCCGACTAAACTTCATTGCACAAACGCGCGCGAGCAAGCGTGCCCGGCGACTGGGTTCAGCGCAAGAATATGCGTGAAGCGAGCGGTTTATTCACGTAGTCGGGTAAAAAGCGGCAGTCCTTGGCGGCTGCGCCGGGCTGCTGCACGCAACTGGCGGCAATGCCTGTCGGAGTGGGCTTGTGGCCCTTTTCAACCCAGTTCAGCAGCGCGTTGAACAGCGGTGGGTAGTAGGCATCGCCCCAATAGCTGTGCTCAGATGAGTCCACAAAGTTTTGCACCAGCCGTTCGCCGTTGCCAGCGGCTTCCATGCGCTGACGCAGGGTGTCGCCGCCCTCTACAAACACCGTCGCATCGGCAATGCCATGGGCGCTGACCACGGGCACGGCAAAGCGCCCGG
>JAIPCE010000163.1 GCA_021738345.1 Rhodoferax sp.
GGACTGACACCCACACGGACCCAGGCCAATCTGTTTGACGGCCGCAGCGGAGAAGCATTCGAGCGACCCACCACCGTGGGCTACATGCATGTACTCAAGCTGCACCACTTGGTCGACGACAAAATGCACGCGCGCTCGACCGGTCCTTACAGTCTGGTTACCCAGCAACCTTTGGGCGGCAAGGCCCAGTTTGGTGGACAGCGTTTTGGCGAGATGGAGGTCTGGGCGCTGGAAGCCTACGGTGCGTCGTACACCCTGCAGGAGATGTTGACGGTCAAGTCCGACGACGTGCAGGGGCGCACCAAGGTTTACGAGAGCATTGTCAAGGGCGAGCACTCGATCGAAGCCGGCATGCCCGAATCATTCAATGTGCTGGTCAAGGAAATCCGCTCCTTGGGCATCGACATTGAATTGGAACGTAGTTAAGCGTGAGCCAGCAAATTCGCCAGAGTTTTTGCGGGACAGACCGCGCCCACACGGAGCGGGCTCGCTCTGTCCTCAACTGATTAAGGATGTTTCATGAAATCATTACTCGACCTGTTCAAGCAGTTCACGCCCGATGAGCATTTCGATGCCATCAAGATTGGAATGGCTTCTCCCGAGAAGATCCGTTCGTGGTCTTTCGGTGAAGTCAAAAAGCCAGAGACCATCAATTACCGGACCTTCAAGCCAGAGCGCGACGGTCTGTTTTGCGCCAAGATTTTTGGCCCAATCAAAGACTACGAATGCCTCTGTGGCAAATACAAACGACTCAAGCACCGCGGCGTTATTTGCGAGAAGTGCGGCGTAGAAGTCACACAGACCAAGGTGCGCCGCGAGCGCATGGGCCACATTGATCTGGCCGCACCGTGCGCCCACATCTGGTTCCTCAAGTCCTTGCCCAGCCGTTTGGGCCTGGTGCTGGACATGACGCTGCGCGACATTGAGCGCGTGCTGTACTTTGAAGCCTATGTGGTGACGGATCCTGGCATGACCACACTGAAGAAATTCAGCATCATGTCGGAAGACGACTTTGATGCCAAGTTCAAGGAATTTGGCGATGAGTTTCAGGCCAAAATGGGTGCTGAGGGCATCAAGGACCTGCTGCAAAGCATTGATATCGAGGGTTCGATCGAGAAGCTGCGCAACGACCTGACCGGCTCAGAGCTCAAGATCAAGAAAAATGCCAAGCGACTCAAGGTGCTGGAGGCCTTCAAAAAGTCCGGCATCAAGCCCGAATGGATGGTGCTTGACGTGCTGCCGGTGCTGCCGCCAGACTTGCGACCGCTGGTGCCGCTCGATGGCGGTCGTTTTGCCACCTCGGACCTCAATGACCTGTACCGGCGTGTCATCAACCGCAATAGCCGTCTGCGCCGTCTGCTGGAACTTAAAGCGCCCGAGATCATTGCCCGCAACGAAAAACGTATGTTGCAGGAAGCGGTCGATAGCTTGCTGGACAACGGTCGCCGCGGCAAGGCCATGACTGGAGCCAACAAGCGCGCGCTCAAGTCGCTGGCCGACATGATCAAAGGCAAGAGTGGTCGTTTCCGCCAGAACTTGCTGGGCAAGCGGGTCGACTATTCGGGACGCTCGGTGATTACCGTGGGACCGACCCTCAAGCTGCACCAGTGTGGACTGCCCAAGTTGATGGCGCTGGAATTATTCAAGCCCTTCATTTTTGCCCGTTTGGAGACCATGGGCATTGCCACCACCATCAAGGCGGCCAAGAAAGAAGTTGAATCCGGCACGCCAGTGG
The DNA here is from genome assembly GCA_021738345.1 of Rhodoferax sp. GTDB lineage: Bacteria > Pseudomonadota > Gammaproteobacteria > Burkholderiales > Burkholderiaceae_C > Allorhodoferax. The sequence continues at coordinate 1,736 of JAIPCE010000163.1, forward strand.
TCTGGGACATCCTTGAAGAAGTGATCAAGGAGCACCCCGTGATGCTTAACCGTGCACCCACCCTGCACCGGCTGGGTATTCAGGCTTTTGAGCCGATCCTGATCGAAGGCAAGGCCATCCAGTTGCACCCCCTGGTGTGTTCTGCGTTCAACGCCGACTTTGACGGTGACCAGATGGCGGTACACGTGCCGCTGTCGGTCGAAGCGCAAATGGAAGCCCGCACGCTGATGCTGGCATCGAACAATATTTTGTTCCCCGCCAATGGCGAGCCTTCCATCGTTCCGTCGCAGGACGTGGTGCTAGGGCTTTACTACACGACGCGTGAGCGCATCAACGGCAAGGGCGAAGGCCTGATCTTCTCTGACACCGGAGAGGTGCAGCGGGCGTTTGATGCCAATCAAGTCGAGCTCAACTCCAGAATCAATGTGCGCCTGACCGAGTACACCAAGGACAAAGTCACTGGCGAACTGACACCGTCGACCAAGCTCTGGGAAACCACGGCCGGGCGTGCGCTACTTTCCGAGATTTTGCCCAAGGGCCTGCCTTTTTCCAATTTGAACAAGGCGCTCAAGAAGAAAGAAATCTCCAAGCTCATCAATGTGTCGTTTCGCAAATGCGGCCTCAAGGAGACGGTGGTGTTTGCCGACAAGCTGCTGCAGGCCGGCTTTCGACTCGCCACCAAGGCCGGCATTTCGATCTGCATTGACGATATGCTGGTGCCCGAGGAAAAGCACGGCATCATTGCGCGGGCCCAGAAAGAGGTCAAGGAAATCGAGCAGCAGTATGTCTCGGGCCTGGTGACCTCCGGCGAGCGCTACAACAAGGTGGTCGACATCTGGGGTAAGTCGGGTGACGAGGTGTCCAAGGTCATGATGGCCAAGTTGTCCAAGGAGATGGTCACTGACCGCCATGGCAACCAGGTGCCGCAAGAGTCCTTCAACTCGATCTACATGATGGCTGACTCGGGCGCGCGCGGTTCTGCAGCGCAGATTCGCCAGGTGGCCGGCATGCGCGGTCTGATGGCCAAGCCCGATGGCTCCATCATCGAAACCCCGATTACCGCGAATTTCCGCGAAGGCCTGAACGTGCTGGAATACTTTATTTCCACCCACGGTGCGCGAAAAGGCTTGGCCGATACAGCCTTGAAGACCGCAAATTCGGGCTATCTGACCCGTCGTCTGGTCGATGTCACCCAGGATCTGGTCGTCACTGAACAAGACTGCGGCACCCACAATGGCTACCTGATGCGTGCCATTGTCGAGGGCGGAGAAACCATCGAATCCTTGCGCGACCGCATTCTGGGTCGCACCGCGGCCGATGATGTGCTGCATCCGGAAAACCGTGCGGTCCTCGCCGCCGCCGGAACCATGCTCGACGAAGACCTGATCGAAGAGTTGGAAGCCGCCGGTGTCGACGAAGTCAAAGTGCGTACCGCGCTGACCTGCGAAACACGTTTTGGCATCTGTGCCCGATGCTATGGCCGCGATCTGGGCCGTGGTGGACTGATCAATGGCGGTGAAGCGGTCGGTGTGATCGCCGCGCAGTCGATCGGCGAGCCTGGTACCCAGCTGACCATGCGTACCTTCCACATCGGTGGTGCGGCATCACGCGCCGCGATTGCTTCAAGTGTGGAAGCCAAATCCAATGGCGTGATTGGCTTTAACGCCACCATGCGTTACGTGACCAACAGCAAAAAAGAGCTGGTGGTGATTGCCCGTTCGGGTGAGATCGTGATTCACGACGAGCACGGCCGTGAGCGCGAGCGCCACAAAGTGCCATACGGCGCGATTTTGACCGTCAAGGTCGATCAGACCATCAAGGCTGGCGCGATTCTTGCCAACTGGGACCCGCTGACCCGACCCATCATTACCGAGTTTGCGGGCAAGGCCCACTTCGAGAATGTCGAAGAGGGACTCACGGTTGCCAAGCAGGTCGATGAGGTGACCGGCTTGTCCACCCTGGTGGTGATTGACCCGAAACGCCGTGGGGCTGCCAAAGTGGTGCGTCCGCAGGTCAAGCTGATCGATGCCTCGGGCAACGAGGTCAAGATTCCTGGCACCGACCACTCGGTAACCATTGGTTTCCCGGTCGGGGCGCTGGTACAAGTGCGCGACGGTCAGGATGTGGGACCTGGTGAGGTATTGGCCCGCATCCCTATCGAAGGCCAGAAGACCCGTGACATTACCGGTGGCTTGCCGCGTGTGGCCGAGCTGTTTGAAGCCCGTTCACCCAAGGACAAGGGCGTGCTGGCGGAGAGCACCGGCACCATTTCCTTTGGTAAGGAAACCAAAGGCAAGGTGCGCCTGCAGATTACCGACCCCGAAGGCAAAGTCTGGGAAGAGCTGGTGCCCAAGGAAAAGAACATCCTGGTGCATGAGGGCCAGGTCGTCAACAAGGGCGAGTCGGTGGTTGACGGTCCGGCCGACCCGCAAGACATCTTGCGCTTGCTGGGGTCCGAGGAACTGGCTCGCTACATCGTCGACGAAGTGCAGGACGTCTATCGCCTGCAAGGCGTGAAGATCAATGACAAGCACATTGAGGTGATCGTTCGCCAGATGTTACGCCGCGTGGTGGTCGAGGCAGCCGGTGACTCCAGCTACATCAATGGGGAGCAGGTGGAACGTTCCGAGATGCTCAATACCAATGACGCATTGCGGGCTAAGGACAAAATCCCTGCCACCTACACCAACCTATTGCTGGGGATTACCAAAGCGTCGCTCTCGACAGACAGCTTTATCAGTGCCGCATCGTTCCAGGAGACCACCCGTGTGCTGACCGAGGCTGCCATCATGGGCAAGCGAGACGAACTGCGCGGTTTGAAGGAGAACGTGATCGTGGGCCGGCTGATTCCGGCAGGTACCGGCATGGCCTACCATGAAGCCCGCAGAATCCGCGAACGTATGGACGATGCCGAGCGCCGCGCCATTGCCGAAGCGGAGGCTGCGGAACTGGCCGGACAGGCCGAGGCGGTGGCACAGGTCAGCGAAAGCCCCTTGGGGGAATAACCCGTTGCCCGCCATTGCGAACGTAGTGCAGCAATCCAGGAAATCCGAATCCCCGGGTTGCCGCGCTGTACTCTCAGTGATGGCGTTTGCTTCATGGTCCGTGTGCGGTGACGGGGCGGATGCAAGAGGCTCGCGATGACGGGGTCCGGTTCGAGGTCAGTGGGCGGATTTTCTCGGGATTGCGGCGGCTCGCAACACGCATGAACGTTTCTCTGCTCAGCGGTTTGGCGATTGCTGTCGCACTGTTTTGGTCGGTCGGGGTCTATAACCGCCTGATGCGACTACGTGCAAGGGGTTTGGAGGCATTCGGTTCGGTGGAGAAACATTTGTCCCTGTATGCCGAGGCAGTCAGCGCCCACCTGAGCGCGGCGCGAGGCGGCGCCTGGGAATTCGACTCCCTGTCCCCGAGCTGGCAGCGTCTGCAGAATGCATTGGACGGCTTGGCCCAAGCCTTGAAGGATGTGGCCCGTGCACCCCTGGCACCTGTCGTGCTCGCGGGTGTTGGGCAAGCTCACGCCAATCTGTTGATCCAATGGGACTATCTGCAGCATGCAGATCCGTCTGGCACGGCCTTGGACATCAGCGACGACTTGCTGAAACAGTGGGATGCAATATCCCAAAAGGTTGCCGTGGCGCGCGGTGGACTGAATCAGATTTTGTCAAAATACAACGCAGCGATCGCGCAGTACCCGGCAAAAATCATTGCCGGCTGGCTCGGCTTCAAACGTGTTGGTGTGTTGTGACATCCAAACCGATTCGATCAGACGCTATCGCCTTGTGGATGCAGTTGCAGGCTACGGCCAGGGTCATTCAGTCGGTCCGAAAAGGCACGTCCGGCGCGGTGGCACTAGAGGCGGTTTCTGACGCACTGCGACCCGGTGTACAGGCGCTGGCGTTTGATGTCTGGCGACATCTCGGCCGTGCCGAAGCCTTGCGCCATGTCCTGGTCAAGAAACTTCCACCACCTGACGCCGACGCATTGTTGTGCGTGGCACTGGCATTGGTTTGGGATGCGGATACCCCACGCTATGAGCCCTTCACTTTGGTCAATCAGGCCGTGGAGGCGGCAAAGCGTGGTCGGTCCACCCGAATGCAGGCCAATTTCTTAAATGCCTGTTTACGACGATTCTTGCGCGAGCGAACGGACTTGCTGGCCTTGACCGAAGGGGATCTGGTTGCAGTCTGGAATTATCCATCGTGGTGGATCAAGCGCGTGCAAGTGGAGCGCCCCGACCACTGGCGCGACATTCTGGCCGTTGGCAACACGCATGCGCCGATGACATTGCGCGTCAATTCCCGAAAGCTGACTGCAGCCGAGTACCTGACTCTATTGTGCCGCCAGGATGTTCCGGCGCAATTGGGGGTTCATGGTGAGATCTATCTCGATGAACCCATGTCCGCTCTATCGATTCCAGGTTTTCATGAGGGGCTTTGTTCGGTTCAGGATGCAGCGGCTCAGTTGGCCGCACCGCTTTTGCTCAATGGATGGGTACAAGGCCCCGGGGTACGGGTTTTGGACGCATGCGCCGCACCCGGTGGGAAGACGGGCCACTTGTGTGAGTTGGGGCAGGTTGCAGTGACAGCGCTTGAAATTGACCCGCGCCGCATCCGGCGCATGACTCAAAACCTGCACCGATTGGGACTGAGTGCCCACGTGCTTGAAGCAGATGCCGCCAAACCCCAGGACTGGTGGGATGGAAACCCCTTTCAGGCGATCTTGCTGGATGCGCCCTGTACCGCATCTGGCATCGTGCGACGCCATCCTGATATCCGGTGGGCCCGGCGCGAGTCAGATGTGGAGCAGCTCGCTGCGATACAGTGTCGGCTATTGGAGGCGCTCTGGGGTTTGCTCGCTCCCGGTGGTCGCCTTTTGTATTGCACATGCTCTGTTTTTTTTGCTGAGGGCGAAGGGCAAATCCAATCGTTTCTTACGCACCACAGTGATGCATGCTTGCTCGACTCTCCCGGGCATTTAATGCCCCTGACCCGGTCAAAATCAGAAGACCTATCCGACAATCGAATGCGTGACCATGATGGCTTTTATTACGCGTTGCTGCAGAAAAGCATGGCTTGAAGGCGCCATGCAGGTGCTGGCCATGGCGTTGGTCTTTTGCACCATTGCGCCGGGTCATGCACAGAGCACGACAGAAGTCTCGCAATTCAGGCTTGAGCGGCTTGATGACGAAATTCTGGTGTCGGCTCTGCTGGTTTTTGAATTGCCTGGGGCCGTGGAAGATGCGCTGCTGAAAGGGATACCGATGTACTTTGTCACTGAGGCGCAGATTCTCAGGGAGCGCTGGTACTGGTATGACAAAAAAGTAAGTACGGCCGAACGACACATGCGATTGGCTTTTCAGCCATTGACCCGGCGTTGGCGTTTGAACGTAAGTTCCGGGGCCAATCGCGAGGGTAATCCGGGCCTGGTATTGAACCAAAGCTTTGATACTTTGGCACAAGCGTTAGCCACCGTCAAGCGGCTCTCGCGCTGGAAGATTGCCGACGCGACTGACTTTGACTTCAGTGCCAAGTACCGTGTTGACCTGCAATTTCGTTTGGACCTGAGTCAGCTACCCCGTCCGTTTCAGATCGGCGCTTTCGGACAAGCTGACTGGGAGATTGGAGCCTCGATTAATGCACCGCTGTCACCAGATGCAATGAAATGAACCAGCGAACCTTGGTCGCCTCTGCAATCGCCAGGCGATATAGCTCAAGGCATATCCGTTGGGCAGTCGCGACGGGTGCCGTCCTTATGGTGCTGGTGGGTCTGATACTGCTGTACCTGCTGCTGGAAGCGACCAATAACCGGGATTTGTACGAGCGCAACTACGCGACCTTGTTTTCAATTAACGTCGCGGTGGCATCACTGTTGCTGTGTTGCATTGTCTGGGTCGGGTACAGCCTGGTGGTACGGCTAAGACAAGGCAAGTTCGGAAGCCGGTTGCTGGTCAAACTTGCTGTGATATTTACGCTCGTCGGTTTTGCGCCTGGATTGCTGATTTATGTAGTGTCATACCAGTTTGTCTCACGTTCGATAGAAACCTGGTTCGATGTCAAAGTAGAGGGTGCGCTGGAGGCCGGCCTGAATCTGGGTCGGGTCTCGCTAGATACGCTCTCGAATGACCTTGCCGTGAAGACATTGGCGGTCGTGAACCAGATCAGTGAGAACCAGGGCTCCGTGATGGGGCTGGCGGTTAGCCGAATCATGGATCAGCTTGGCGCGGAAGACGTGAGCGTTTGGGGTGCCTCCGGCCGGCTGATTGCCAGCGCCGGCAAATCCGGTTTTCAATTGAGCCCCGACAAGCCAGGCATTGGTCAATTTCGAACCGCAAAATTGGAACGATTCATTGCCTGGGTGGAAGGGCTGGAAGACGTGGATATGGGCGCTGCGAGTCGTGCACGCATCAAGGTGCTGGCTCCGATTCCCAGTGCCAGCCTGGGGTTGAATGTTGAAGATCGGTTTTTGCTGATCACACGCCCACTACCAGCTATTCTTGTGTCTAACGCGCTGGCTGTCGAGGCCGCCAACCGCGAGTATCAAGAGCGCGCACTGGCACGTGGCGGACTCAAGCGCATGTACATTGGCACACTCACGTTAAGCTTGTTTCTGGCGGTGTTTGGAGCGGTTTTATTGGCAGTGATACTGGGCAATCAGCTTGCGAGGCCACTGCTATTGCTGGCAGAAGGGGTCAGCCAGGTGGCGGCAGGTGACCTTACTCCCAAGATTGCGATGCAGGGCAAGGACGAACTCGACGGACTTACACGGGCGTTTGCCTCCATGACCAGGCAGTTGGCGGAAGCGCGTGAGGCGGTCGAGCAAAGCATGTCACAGGTCGACGCGTCGCGCGCCAATTTGCAGACCATTCTTGATAACTTGACCGCCGGCGTGGTGGTGCTCGGTTTACGGGGCGAGATTCGTTCATCCAATCCAGGTGCGGCACGCATCCTTAAAGTTCGTTTACGAGAATTTGAAGGGCAGTTACTTGAATCAGTCGAAGGATTGGAAGAATTTGGTCATGCCATACAAAGTCAGTTCGACAATTTTTTCGACCAGCGATCGGAACAGGGGGAAGACCATTGGCAAAAATCCTTCGAACTGGGCAAGGAGGTTGTACGCATGCATGGCCCGTTCGATCGGGCCGTGACCCTGGTGGCTCGCGGTGCAGAGCTGCCAGGTCATGCACGGCTACTTGTGTTTGATGATATTTCTGAAATTGTGTCAGCCCAGCGGGCGCAGGCCTGGGGCGAAGTCGCACGGCGTCTGGCCCATGAGATCAAAAACCCCTTGACGCCAATTCAGCTTTCAGCTGAGCGATTGGAGATGAAGCTTTCGGGTAAGCAGACCCCGGGCGACCAGGCGATTTTGAAAAAGTCAGTAAAGACGATTGTCGACCAGGTCGATGCGATGAAACGTCTTGTGAATGAATTTCGGGACTATGCCCGACTCCCCGCTGCAGAACTGAAGCCAGTGGATATCAATGCATTGCTCGAAGACATCGCACAGTTGTACGACACTGAAGGGACCCATCCACCGCTGGTTCTTGAGTTGGATCCAGCTTGCCCCTGGGTGCTGGGAGATGCCCAGCAACTTCGGCAGGTGGTTCACAATTTGCTGCAAAATGCGCAGGATGCAATGGAAACGGCTGACAGAGGCGGTTCCGATCGCGCCGTGCGGCTTAGAACCCAGTCGCAGCAGGCAAGTGGTCGCGTGCGACTCAGTGTCCTTGACAACGGGACAGGATTTTCAGAACACATTTTGAAACACGCTTTTGAGCCCTATGTCACGACCAAACCCAAGGGCACCGGCCTCGGGTTGGCAGTCGTGAAAAAAGTCGCCGATGAACACGGCACGCGGATCGATATTTCCAACCGGATCGTCGCAGGCGAGGTCGTGGGCGCACAAGTGTCGTTATCATTGGCCACTGTCAAGGATGCTGCCGCGTGAAAGCGTACTGTGGTGTCTAATTGCACAAATCTTGCTAGGGTCCAATCCTGCCGTGTCATTCATGACGATCTTGCATCTGTGCACGGCAGTGGCGCGCAGTTGTCATGTATCGCCACACGTTCTGCGCGGGACTTTTATCTTGGGTTACCGCACCTGCAAGTGCAACTGATTACTGGCTTTTAAGAGATAGCTCACACAACATGGCAAACATTCTGGTCGTAGATGATGAGCACGGAATCCGTGACCTGCTCTGGGAAATTCTCAATGACGAAGGCCATAGCGTTGAATTGGCCGAGAATGCAGCGCAAGCGCGTGCGGCACGATTGCGCGAGCGACCCGATCTCGTGCTGTTGGACATCTGGATGCCCGACACCGACGGCGTCACGCTGCTCAAGGAGTGGTCATCGTCGGGCGTACTCACTATGCCTGTCATCATGATGAGTGGTCATGCAACGATTGATACGGCGGTGGAGGCTACCAAGATCGGAGCCTTGGCATTTCTTGAAAAGCCAATCACCTTGCAAAAATTGCTCAAAGCGGTTGAGCAGGGTTTGGCGCGCGGACAATTGCGCCGGCCTGTCGCCACTTTAGAAACTGTGCCGGCTTCGGTCGCTGTAGTTTTGTCTGAGGAAAGCAGCCCTTCAGCACCCACAATGATGCCGAACAGCTTGCAGTCGAACCAGAATTTTGTGCTCGACAAACCACTGCGTGAGGCGCGCGACGAATTCGAAAAGGCTTATTTTGAGTACCATTTGGCGAAAGAAAATGGTTCGATGACGCGGGTTGCCGAAAAAACAGGGCTAGAGCGCACCCACCTCTATAGAAAATTGAAGCAACTTGGCGTAGATTTGACCCGTGGCAAGCGCCACTGAGCCGAGATCGCCTTGTTTTGATCTGAATTGTTGCTGCTATAATTTGCACTTGTGGCCCGGTAGCTCAGTCGGTAGAGCAGAGGACTGAAAATCCTTGTGTCGGTGGTTCGATTCCGCCCCAGGCCACCATATAAATCAACAACTTAGCCCGGTTTTATCGACTGGGCTTTTTTGTTTCAGGGTAAGTATTCGGTGAACCCGTACAAGAGTTCAACGCTGCAGGTTGGCGAGGGCTTGATTGTGCAGAGGGTAAAGTCAGACATCCTTGATGGGGATGAGTGGTTTGTGGCTGGTAGATTTTTTGCCACGTCCACTGGTACGACCCACATTAATCCAGTTGGCCGCCTTGTAGCAAGTCCCGCGGTGGCGCTCAAACTCGACAAAGGTCTCCAGCA
>JAIPCE010000164.1 GCA_021738345.1 Rhodoferax sp.
GACAGGCCTCGGCGACGGCCTTGGACAAAGTCGCGGCATTGTTGTGCACCTTGTAGTCTATGCAGGCGTCAAAACCGAGTTCTTCGACCGCATATTTGCACTTGTCCGGCCCGCCAGCGATGCCCACGGTACGGCAGCCACGCGCCTTGCTCAGGGCCGCGAACGCGCTGCCCACCGCACCGGTGGCGGCACTTACCACCAGGGTCTCAGCAGGCTTGGGTTCACAAATCTTGACCAGGCCGTACCAGGCGGTGACGCCGGGCATGCCGACGGCGCCCAAATAGGCGCTCAGGGGAATATGGGTGGTATCCACCTTGCGCAGAGCGCCCACCTGGCTCGCGTCCACCACGCTGTATTCTTGCCATCCGCCCATGCCGACCACCTTGTAGCCCACGGCATAGCGTGCATTGCGGGACTCGACCACTTCGCCCGCCGTGCCACCCTGCATGGTCTGGCCCAGGGGCTGGGGCATTGCATAGCTCTTGGCATCGTTCATGCGGCCGCGCATATAGGGGTCCAGGCTGAGGTAGTGGTGGCGCACCAGGACTTGGCCGTCTTGGAGCGCCGGGGTTTCGGTCGTGACCAACTTGAAGTTACTGGCAACAGCTTCCCCCGTAGGGCGGTTGTCGAGGTGTATTTGGTGGTTTGTGGGCATGGTTTGTCTCGGTAGTGATAGGGATTAATCGGTCCGAATACCGCTGGGTCCGGTATTCATGTGGTGAACGACCTTGGTGCCGGTCGGCAGGCGCTTGACGAACTTGAAGGTTCCGGTCGCGTGGGCGCAGGCATGGCCCGCAGCGTCATAGATGGTGGATTGTGTAAACGCCATGGTGGCAGTGCGGTGCATGAGCACGCCCTTGGCGACCAGCGCACCTTGCGCGGGGCGCATAAAGCTAGTCTTCATTTCTATCGTGACCACACCCAGGTCTGGCTGCTGGCTGCGTGCGGCCGTGGCCATTGACACATCGAGCAGGGTCATGAGCGCACCGCCGTGCGTCACCGAAAAAGAGTTCAGGTGCTCGTGCAGAGGTTGGTAATGAATCTCGGAATGCCCGCCCTCGAACTGGATCAACTCAAAACCCAGGTGGTCGACAAAAGGAATCGCAACGCCAAAACCCGGCATATCAGCCGCCCGTGACGACGCTGACACCGCCGTCCACGGCCAGCCATTGACCGGTGATGTGTTTGCCCGCATCGGACGCATACAGCACACACAGGCCCTTGAGGTCTTCGTCATCCCCTAGACGTTTGAGCGGCGCACCGGCCGCCAGGCGCTCCTCACCCAAGGCCTTGAGCGTGCCAGCCGTCATCTTGCTCGGGAAAAAGCCGGGGCAAATGGCGTTGACCGTGATGTTGTACTTGCCCCATTCCGCGCCCAGTGCGCGTGTGAAGTTAATGACCGCGCCCTTGGAGGTGTTGTAGGCAATGGTATTCATGCCTTCGGGGTTGCCGTTGAGTCCGGCAATCGATGCCACATTGATGATGCGGCCGCTGCGTCGGGCGATCATGCTCTTTTTGGCGATCGCCTGGCTCAGCAAAAAATAGCCCCGCACATTGAGATTCATGACCTTGTCCCAGGCGTCGACAGGGTGGTCTTCGGCAGGCGCGCCCCAGGCGGCACCGGCATTGTTGACCAAAATATCGACATCGCCCATGCGTTGTAGCGTCTCATTCGCCAGGCGCTCGATTTCTGCATCCTTGGCGCAGTCGGCGGCAATCCAGCGCGCGTCAATGCCTGCGGCCTGCAGCTCGGCGACCGCCTGCTCGAGGTCTTGCGCCTTGCGCGAGCTGACCATGATCTTGGCCCCGGCCTCGCCGAGCGCATGCGCCAATTGCAAGCCCAGGCCGCGTGAGCCACCAGTGACCAGCGCGGTTTTGCCGGTCAAATCAAAAAGTTGTTGAATCGTGCGTGTCATTTCAGTTCCTTGGGGTATAGAGGGGGTCAACGGTCTTCACGCATGCGCGAGCGCACGTAAATCAGCACCACACCGGTGGCGACTGCCAGCGTGCCGACCACAAACCAGGCCGTGGCGTCCTGTCCCTGGGTCCGAACGATAAATCCGCCCAGTACCAGCGCGACCAGCCCGGCGTAGATCAGAACCCAGGTCAGACGCTCCAGGCGCACCAGGCGGACATTGGTGGTGCCGTTGTATTTGGCAAAAAAGCCCATTAAAACGCTCCTTCGGGAAACTCGGCACAGGTCAGGTCGCGCGCTTGCACAACAGCCAGCCAGGCGCCAATTTTGGGTAATTCATAGTGGTAGAAATACTGCAGTGCCCCCAGGCGCCCCTGTGTTTCGAGTTGCACCTCGTCCGGGTCAGTTTTGAGTGCAGCGGTGGCCACTTCCAAGCAGATCCAGGCCAATACCGTGTGCCCAAAGGCTTGCAAGTAGGGCACCGCATTGGCCAAGGCATCGGAAGGTTTGCCGGTGGACCAGGCCTTCCGGGTCGCATTACCGACCTGCTGCAGCGCTTCGCTTAGGTTCGCGGCATACACTGCGAGTGCAGCAAACTTCGACGCGTTTGCCATGCTGGTAACCATGCGCTGGGCCAGGAGTTTCAGGCCCTTGCCGTCTTCCATCAGCACCTTGCGCCCGAGCAAATCCATGGCCTGGATGCCGTGGGTACCCTCGTGAATCATGTTGAGCCGGTTGTCGCGCCAATACTGCTCGACCGGAAAATCGCGCGTGTAACCATAACCGCCATGGATCTGAATCGCGAGCGAATTGGCCTCCAGGCACCACTCGCTGGGCCAGCTCTTGGCTATCGGGGTCAGTACTTCGAGCAGCAGCCGCGCGTCATCGGCTACCTGACCACCAGCAGTGTGGTGCTCATCGACCAGGCGTGCGCAGTAGAGTTCCAGCGCGAGCGCCCCCTCGCAGTAGGCCTTTTGCGCCAGCAGCATGCGCTTGACATCGGCGTGTTCAATGATGCGAATCTGGGGTTGTGAGGCGTCCTTGCCTCCAGCCCCCATGGCTCGGCCCTGTGGCCGGTTCTTGGCATAGTCCAGCGACGCGTAATAGCCCGCCATGCCCAGCATGGTGGCCGCAATGCCGACCCCGATGCGCGCCTCGTTCATCATGTGGAACATGCAGTGCAAGCCCTTGCCAGCCTGGCCCACCAGATAGCCGATGGCCCCGGCGCCTTGGCCGTCAAGTCCGCCCTGGCCGACCGGAAATTTGCCTTCGCCAAAGTTCAACAAGGTGTTGGTGGTACCGCGCCAGCCCAGCTTGTGGTTCAGACCGGCGAGTGCGACGTCGTTGCGCGCACCGGTGAGTTCGCCCTGGGCATTGACCATTCTCTTGGGCACAATAAACAAGGAAATACCGCGCGTGCCCGGTACCAGTTTGCCCTCAGCATCGGGTATTTTGGCCAGCACCAGGTGGATGATGTTCTCAGTCAACTCGTGCTCGCCCGACGATATCCACATCTTGTTGCCCTTGAGTCGATAGCGTGGCCCGAGTGGGTCGCTCTCAAAGTCGGGGCCATCTGGAACGGCCCGGGTGGCCACATCGGATAGGCTGGAGCCCGCCTGCGGCTCGCTCAGGCACATGGTGCCCGACCAGCATCCGGAAAATTCGTTTTTGGCAAACACCTCTTTTTGCGTCTCGGTGCCATGCGTCATGAGCAAATTGGCGTTGCCCGTGGTCAACATGCCCGAGCCGATGCTGACCGAGGCGCAGGCAAAAAAGGCATTGGCGGCAGCCTCCACGCTGTAGGGCAATTGCATGCCGCCCATCTCGTAATCTTGTGCGGCACTGAGCATGCCAGACTCTGCATAGGCCCTTTGCGCATCGTGCGTGGCCTGCGGCAGAATCACTTTTTCACCGTCAAAGTGCGGCTCTTGGGTGTCGACCAGCCGGTTGAATGGTGCATATTTTTCGCGGGCGATGCGCTCGCAGGTATCCAACACCGCATCAAAAGTCTCACGCGTATGGTCTGAGAAACGCTCTCGCTCTGACAAGGCTGTTGTGTTTAACCAGTCATGGAGCAGGAAGTCAATCGTGGTACGCAGGGTCATGGTGTTTGTGAACCAAAAATAGTAATGAATCCTAAGCTGTTTCTATCGCCGCAATCGCCATGGTATGGGTAGCGCCGGTCATGGCCCCCGACCTACGGCCTTCTCTTTTACTTCGCTCTGGTGCCCATACCATGCCAACTGCTAGCGTTGGCTTCACTCCTGCCACCTAACCATGCCGCCGCCTTCATCACACCGACAAAACTTGGCAGCGCAGTGACTCACAACACCTCAAATATCCCCGCCGCCCCCATGCCACCACCAATGCACATGGTCACGCAGACCCGCTTGGCACCGCGGCGCTTGCCTTCAATCAGTGCGTGACCCGTCAATCGCTGACCACTCACACCATAGGGGTGTCCGACGGCAATGGCACCGCCATTCACATTGAGCCGGTCCCCCGGGATGCCGAGCTTGTCACGGCAATAAATCACCTGCACGGCAAAGGCTTCGTTGAGTTCCCACAAGTCTATGTCGCTGATATTCAAGCCCAGACGCGCCAGCACCTTGGGGATGGCAAACACCGGGCCGATGCCCATCTCATCAGGCTCGCAACCGGCCACCGCAAAACCCAGGAAACGGCCCAGCGGCCTCAAACCCTTCTTCTCGGCAACTTTTTCGTGCATCACCACCACGGCACCGCCACCGTCGGAAAACTGGCTGGCATTGCCGGCAGAAATCAGGCCGCCAGGCACGGCGGACCGCAGACCCTTGATGCCGTCATAGGTGGTTTCGGCACGTATGCCTTCATCGTCGCTTACCGTCACTTGCTTGGTCATCAGGCCCATGACCTTGTCGGCAACACCCATGGTGACCGTGATCGGCGCAATTTCATCCTTGAACAATCCGGCGGCCAGTGCGGCACCGGCTTTTTGTTGGCTAGCGGCACCGTATTCATCCATCACCTCGCGACCAATGCTGTAGCGCTTGGCCACGTTTTCGGCGGTCTGCAGCATGTTCCAGTAGATCTCTGGCTTGTTTTTTACCAGCCAGGGGTCGGCCAGCATGTGCTGGTTCATTTCCTGCTGCACGCACGAGATGGCTTCGACTCCCCCAGCGACATAAATGTCGCCCTCGTTGGCAATGACGCGCTGTGATGCCATCGCAATGGTTTGCAGACCGGAGGAGCAAAAGCGGTTGATGGTCATGCCCGAGGTGGTTACCGGGCAGCCGGCGCGCAGGGCAATCTGACGCGCGATATTGGCACCGGTGGCACCTTCGGGTGTGGCGCAACCCATGAGCACATCGTCTACCTCACCGGGTTCGATGCCGGCGCGTTGAATGGCGTGCTGCACCGCGTGGCCGCCCAGAGTGGCGCCATGGGTCATGTTGAAGGATCCTTTCCAGCTCTTGGCCAGAGGGGTGCGGGCAGTGGATACGATTACAGCGGATGTCATGTTTGCTTACTCCTGATTGTGGTTCACTCCGGAGGTGCCGCGATCTTGGGGTCAGAGCCCCATTTTGTTCGCTGGCACGGTCTCCGGTGCGGTTTCTGTCCTGAATTGGGATCTGACCCAAATCGCTTGTTAGTTGAATGTTTTGCCTTCAGCCACCAGTCTCGCCAGCAATGGCGCGGGCTTCCAGAAATTGGCGTCGTCCATGGGATTGCGGGCAAAACGGTTCATGGCTTGCACCACATTGAACAAGCCCACCTGGTCGGCATAGTTCATCGGACCACCGCGGTGCGCCGGGAAACCGTAGCCGAAGATGTAGACAATGTCGATGTCGCTGGCCTTGTTGGCAATACCCTCTTCCAGAATATGCGCCGCCTCGTTGACCAACGAAAACACCAAGCGCTGCACAATTTCCTCGTCAGAAATCTTGCGCGGCGTAATGCCCAGGGATGTGCGGTGTGCCTCGATCATGGCCACGACCTCAGCGTTGGGAATCGCGTCGCGCTTGCCTGCCACGTAGTCGTACCAACCGGCACCGGTCTTTTGGCCAAACCTACCCTTCTCGCACAGCAAGTCTGCGGTCTTGCTGTATTTCATGTTCGGCTTTTCCTGGTAGCGGCGCTTGCGAATCGCCCAGCCAATGTCATTGCCGGCAAGGTCGCCCATGCGGAACGGGCCCATGGCAAAACCAAATTTCTCTATCGCCTTGTCGACCTGTGCGGGCGTGCAGCCCTCGTCGAGCAAAAAGCCGCCTTGGCGTCCGTATTGTTCGATCATGCGGTTGCCAATGAAGCCGTCGCAAACACCTGACACCACCGCCGTCTTCTTGATTTTCTTGGCCACCGCCATGACCGTCGCCATGACGTCCCGGGCGGTCTTTTCGCCACGTACCACTTCGAGCAGCTTCATCACATTGGCGGGGCTGAAAAAATGCAAACCCACCACATCTTCTGGGCGTTTGGTAAATGACGCAATCTTGTTGACGTCGAGCGTCGAGGTGTTGGAGGCCAAAATGGCACCCGGCTTCATGACCCGGTCAAGCTCCTTGAACACCGCCTCTTTGACACCGATTTCCTCGAACACCGCCTCGATCACCATGTCGGTACCGGTCAGGTCGTCGTAATTGAGAGTGGTACTCAATAGCGCCATGCGCTGCTCGTATTTGTCGGCCTTGAGTTTGCCCTTCTTGACCTGGGCTTCGTAGTTTTTGCGAATGGTCGCAATGCCACGGTCCAGTGCCTCTTGCTTCATTTCGAGCATCTTGACCGGAATGCCCGCATTGAGGAAGTTCATGGTGATGCCGCCGCCCATGGTACCCGCACCTATCACGGCAATCGATTGAATCGCCCGCTGCGCGGTGTCAGATGGCACATCGGGAATCTTGGACGCGGCGCGCTCGGCCAGGAACAGGTGGCGCAGAGACTTGCTCTCGGGAGTCCACATCAGGTTGATGAAAATCTCGCGCTCCGTGGCCATGCCGTCTTCAAACTTTTTCTTGGTCGCGGCTTCCACCGCATCGACACACTTGGCGGGTGCAGGAAAGTTCTTGGACATGCCCTTGACCATGTTGCGGGCAAATTGAAAATAAGCGTCGCCTTGTGGATGCTTGCATGGCAGCTTACGCACCAAGGGCAGCGGACGCGCATCGGCCACCGAACGGGCAAAGGCCAGTGCTTCTTCGGCCAGAGACTCAGCGGATGCGGCCATTTTGTCAAACAGCTTTTGTCCTGGAAGCATGGCCAGCATCTCACTCTTGATGGCCTCGCCGCTGACGATCATGTTGAGCGCTGGCTCGACACCGAGCACGCGGGGCAAGCGCTGGGTGCCACCCGCGCCGGGCAGCAAGCCCAATTTGACCTCTGGCAGCGCCACACTGGTGCCGGGGGCTGCAATGCGGTAATGGCAACCCAGCGCCAATTCGAGGCCGCCGCCCATCACCACCGAGTGGATGGCGGCGATCACCGGCTTGTCAGAATTTTCCAGCACCCCGATCACACTGTTCAGATTGGGCTCTTGCAGGGCCTTGTCGGTGCCGAATTCCTTGATGTCCGCACCGCCCGAAAACGCCTTGCCGGCTCCGGTAATGACTATGGCTTTAACCGCCGCATCTGCATTGGCCAGGGCCATACCATCGGTAATTCCCAGGCGTGTCGACAGACCCAGCCCGTTGACCGGCGGATTATTCATGGTGATGACGGCGATGTCACCGTGGACTTGGTAGTGGGCGGTCATGCTTGCATTCCTCTGAGTTGGTGGTTTCTATGGAAATAGAACGATCGTTCTTTTTCAAAATTGTAGGGCTAATTGCGGCATCGACATGCGTACTTGTCACGGCTGGGACAAACCAGCTCACACCTCGAGCCACTCCTTGCGGATGTCGATGTTGTTGCGCAGTTGCTCGGGTGTGCCTTCGAAGACGATGCTGCCATGGCCCATGACAAAGCAGCGATCGGAAATCTTCATCGCGATTGTGAGCTTTTGTTCAATCAGCAGCACCGATACTCCCCGTTTGCGCAACTCTTGCAGGTACTCGGCGACGAGCTCAACAATTTTGGGCGCCAGGCCCTCGGTCGGTTCGTCAATGATGATGAGGTCGGGGTCGCCCATGAGGGTGCGGCACAGCGTGAGCATTTGCTGCTCGCCACCCGACAAGACACCGGCCTCGGTGTGCTCGCGCTCCTTGAGCCGGGGAAACATGCGGTACATGTCGTCAAAGCCCCAACGCGCGTTTTTTTTGCCCCGTTTTTGGCCCAGCAACAGATTCTGGTGCACCGTGAGCTTGGGGAAAATGTCGCGATTTTCGGGCACATAGCCAATGCCCTGGTGCGCAATCTCAAAAGTCTTGTGCCCCAACGACTCTTGACCTTTCCAGACCACCGAACCGTGGCAATCAACCAGCCCCATGATGGCCTTGGCCGTGGTCGACCGCCCGGACCCGTTACGCCCCAGCAGCGCCACAATTTCACCCTCTTTGACGTCCATCTCGACACCATGCAGTACATGGCTCTTGCCATAAAAGGCCTGCAAATTCGATACCCGTAACATATTCAATGCCCTCCCACCTGCGCATCGGCCACGCTTGAGCCCAGGTAAGCCTCCTGCACCTTGGCATTGGCGCGCACCGCATCGGGGGTGTCAAACGCCAGGACTTCGCCATACACCACCACGGCAATCTTGTCGGCCAGACCAAACACTACGCCCATGTCATGCTCGACGGTCAGCAGCGTCTTGCCCTCGGTGACCGAACGGATCAGGCTGATAAAGCGGGTGGTTTCACTCTTGCTCATGCCGGCCGTGGGTTCGTCAAGCAAGATCACGTTGGCACCGCCGCCTATGGTGATGCCAATTTCCAGCGCACGCTGCTCGGCGTAGGTCAGGTTCATGGCCAGCACGTCGCGTTTCTTGTCGAGATTGATCATGGCCATGAGCTCAGTGGCGCGCGCATTGGCATCGGTCAGGCCGGACAGAAACTTCAAAAACGTGTAACGATAGCCCAGGCTCCACAACACGCTGCAACGCAGGTTCTCGAAAACACTGAGCTTGGGAAAGATATTGGTGATCTGAAAGCTGCGCGAGAGCCCCAGACGATTGATCTCGAAGGGTTTGAGGCCCTGAATGGCGGTGCCGTTGAGAAATACTTGGCCACTCGAAGGCGGAAATCGGCCACTGATCAGATTGAACAAGGTGGACTTCCCTGCGCCATTGGGGCCAATAATGGCCACCCGCTCACCGGGCTTCACGCCCAGGTTGACACCCCGGATGATTTCGGCCTTGCCAAAACTCTTGCGCAGGTCTTTGAGCTCCAGCGCGTAGCCCGCATTGTCGGCGGCCATCACGATGCCCTCCGGTGCATTTCCTGCTCAATGAACTCCTGAATGTGACCCCATTTGACCGCAAAGCGTCGTCGCACCCACTCAAACAGCCCCAGGCCCACCCCCATCACCACCACGGCCCCGATCCAGCTCACGGGTGCTGCAGCATCGAGGGTAGCTCCCATATAGGGCAATTGGCTGCCCTGCCCGGCGCTGAGCTGCAGGTGGTAGACCATCTCGACCATTGCGGACGCACCCACCAGAGCAATGACCAATGTGACAGCCATGGCGGCATAGCTAGGCAGCAATTGCTTGAGCTTGCCAAATGCCGCCACGCGCACATTCATCATGAGCAAACTGGCGATTCCACCGGGTGCATACATCACCATGAACAGGAAAATAAGCCCGAGGTACAGCAGCCAGGCCTTGGTGAACTCGCTAAACAATACAAACGCCAGCACCATCAGCACCGCACCAATGATGGGACCAAAAAAGAAAGTGGCACCGCCCAAAAAGGTGAACAACAGGTAGGCCCCGGAACGAGCTGCGCCGACCACCTCGGCGGTCACAATTTCAAAGTTCAGCGCCGCCAGCCCCCCCGAAATACCGGCAAAGAAACCGGCGATGATGAAGGCGGTGTAACGCACCCGTTGGGTGTTGTAGCCAACAAATTCCACCCGCTCGGGGTTGTCGCGCACCGCGTTGAGCATGCGACCCAACGGGGTCTGGGTAAACGCATACATGGCGACCACCGCAAGAAAGGTATAAATCGCAATCAAAAAATACACTTGGGTGGGTGGCCCGAAAGTGATGCCCATCACCGCCTTGCCAATCACCCGGTTGCCCGACACGCCCCCCTCGCCGCCAAAAAACTCGGGCACCATCAAGGACATGGCAAACACCAGCTCCCCCATGCCCAGGGTAATCATGGCAAAGGTGGTGCCGGCCTTGCGAGTTGTGACATAGCCAAACAAAAACGCAAAACCCATACCAGCGATGCCACCGACCAAAGGCACCGTGGACACCGGAATGGGAAACGATCCGTCGGACACCGAATTCAAGGCATGGATGGCGACAAAGGACCCCAATCCGGTATAGACGGCATGGCCAAAACTCAGCATGCCACCCTGCCCCAGCAACATGTTGTAGGACAGGCAGGCAATGATGGCAATCCCCATTTGTGACAGCACCGTGATGGCCAGACCACTGGTAAATACAAACGGTGCCACGAGCAGAAGCAGCGCGAACAGCGCCCAAGTCGGCCAACGGCCCGACATGATCGATTGGAAAGAAAAAAGACTAGACACAGGTCAACCTAGTAAGTGTTCATAAGGAGTTGATACAGACGCAAACGGTCCACTATGGAAAGCAGGTCTACCCCTCGCGCGTCCCCAGCAGACCCTTGGGGCGAAAAATCAAGATCAGCACCAAAAACAGGAAAGGCAAGATCGGTGCAACTTGTGCCAAGGTCAACTTGACCAAGGTATTGCCCAAAGCGGCCGCGCCCAGCTGAATGCCCATTTGCTGTGCCACGGTTGCCACAGAATAGTCAAAGGCGACGGCAAAAGTCTGGATCACTCCGATCAGCACCGAGGCCAGGAATGCCCCTGACAGAGAACCCATGCCACCGACCACCACCACGACAAAAATGACGGACCCCACGGTGGCGGCCATGGCCGGCTCCGTCAAATAGGTGC
>JAIPCE010000165.1 GCA_021738345.1 Rhodoferax sp.
TTTTGCGGTCCAGGTAGTAGCCGCCACGGTCCTTATCGAAGAGGATGGGCATACCCAACTGGTCACGCAGCTTGGCAATGTCGCGCTTGAAGGTGGCGAGCGAAACCTCGGCGACCTCCATCATGTCGGCGCGGGTGACTAGCCTCTTGGCTTCAAAAAGCGCCTTGTAGGCGTAAAGGCGTGCACTATCGCTCATATTGCGCTCCCCTTGATAGGGCTTAGTGAAGCTTCAAGTCGCTTGGCACCGTGCACATGCTCCATGCAGCCGGATTCCAATTCGATCCACCATATCATTCTTTCAATCGCTTCGCGCAGGGCTTTTGAACACCTGCCTTGCATGCCAATCCAGGTTAACCGGATGCGGCAGATACTCATTTGCTTGCGGCAGAATCAATCCAGCGCCGTGGTACGCCAACATGCGTTGGGATGCCGCCTCACTGCCATTGAGATGCTGGCTAAAGACCAATTGATATGTCTCAGGAAGAATCTTGAATGCACCCAGGTCAAACACCTTGTGGTGCAGTGAGCACATGGCAATACCATTGGGCACTTCGTCTGGGCCATTGGCTTGGAACCACTTGATGTGCGCAGCCTCCAATCCGATCAACTGGTGGCCCATGCGCAGGTCGTGGCCGCAAATGGCACAGCGGTACTGGTAAGCCAACAGCACCTTGGCCCGAAACGCCGGATCACGTTTGCGCTGTGCATCCTTGGTAATTCCCATTGACTCTACTGGTGCCAGACCCACAGCGTCCAGCACATCCCCGCGAATGCTTTCCGGAAAATGCGCATCCACAATGCGCTGGGCCACGATGTCGATAAGGTTGGCATCGGCCTTGAACGCGTTGTATATGGGTATGGGAAAGCCCCCGCGAACATGGTTCTGACGCAGCTCCGTCAATGTTGGTGTCGCGCCCGGTGGGCGATTCAGAATAACGGGAGGACCATCCAGCTTCCAAAGTCCATCGGTCTGCAAATGCCAGAACGGGTAATGCCGAGTGTTGGACGAACCATCCGGACCAAACTCCTCCAACAGATTTTTCAGCAAGGGCTCGGCATCGTTCCAATCCATCGTTCGGGCAGTAATGTCGTTCACGCGGGACAGCGCCAACAAGACCAGCAGTGGCTTGTGCACTGCGCGCCGATCACCGCTTTGCCACACGCGAATGGTGTTAAACGCCGAAATGACCTCGTCACGCGTCATGGCCAGTATTTCGCTTTATGCGGAATCACCCATCGCACCCCACCCCGCGGATCTGGCACGTCCTCATCAAACCGTGGGATTAGGTGCACGTGCAAATGCGGCACAGTCTGACCGGCCGCAGGGCCGTCGTTGATGCCAATGTTGTAGCCCTGTGGCTGAAACTCGTTGTCCAACGCGAGTTTGGCGCTGTCCAACAGGGCAAGAAGGTCGCTTCGCTCCTTGTCCGACATGTCAAAGAACGAGCCTGTGTGCCGCTTTGGTATCACAAGGGTATGCCCAGGGGAAACGGGAAAGCCATCTCGAATCAAGATGGCCGTGGTGTTTTCATCTATCACCCGTGATGGTGATAGGGTGCAAAACACACATTGCTTGGGGCCGATCGCTGTTATGCCGTGTTCAATCAATTTGAAACTGTTTGCGCAGGTAGTAGCGCTGCGTGTAACGACCATAGATAAGCTCTACAAACCGAAATAGTAAGCCCTGATTTTTTCCGCCATCAATATGCGTCGTTGCCGCAAGAACTCCGCATAATCAGCGATGCCCATTGACAGCGTCGCTTCTGGCAAACAGTTGGCAGTCAAGTTTTCACGCAATAACTGCTCCGTGTTGATTGCACCATAGGTCAGAGGACCACCATTACACTGTGAAAGAACTTTCGCAAAATAAACGTGTGGCGACTTACTCCCAATTTTTATATTTATAGAGTCCTGAGTATAAACATAGTTTGCAATCTGATTGTATTCAGAGCGAGATTTGCCAGCATCCTTCAGCATTTTCCTTGGAAAAATGTGGTGCACGTCACCTAAATGTGCAACCAACTGTCCCACTGTGACATCGCTAGACAGGAGTCCCTTATCGTTCGCCTTAATTTGGGCAGCAACAAAAACCCAAAACAACGGATGGCTGGTTGCTGACACCTCCAGTGACTGGACTAGGCCAAACTCCCAATATGCATCTGATAACTCTGCCTGCTCAGTGCGCGCCAATACCTCTGAGAAATCTGGTTCATTCACTAAACGAATATCTTTTTCGAACTGGGATTCAGCAGCACCTGAGAAACGTCCTGTAAGAATAGAAAGCACGAACCAGCGTCGTACCAATTTCTCAATCAAAGCCTCATTTCCGCCTTTGCGTCGCAACCCCAAATAAAGCGCATATGCAAAATTCAACGCATTCTGAGAGCGTACCATTGAATTAACGATAAACCCAGCAGATTTGATGATGATGACAAAGCGCTTGAAATTCGTTTCATTTATATACTGAAATACACCTTCAGAAAGTTTCAGGAACGATGCTTCAGAAATATCTTCCTCATATTGCTTAGTTACGAAATTTCTACCTGAAAGTAGACTAACGAGATCTGAAAGCTTTCCGCGACCAAATTCTATTCCAAATGTCACACGCAAAACATCAACGTAGCTGGGGTCGTAAAGGTTTTCGTTATCGCCCTTTAACCAAGCCATCCTTGGAAAGTAATCGGTCGCGGCAAATTCTGGATCGTTTTCTTTAATCTGTGCATGAAAACCAGGCTCTACAGATAGATGGCAGAAGTAATCGATTGCCTTCCTTAAAGAAGGACCGCCGTACTTGCTGTCTGCCGCAATCTTTGACATAACAAAGTCAGCTTGGGAAAGTACTGTTCCTTTGGAGTTTATGCGTATGAAAATTTCCGTGACTGTTTCAATATCAAGTTCATGCGCCAACTCGATGAGACCAACTTGCTTCTTGGCTACGTCACCCAGCGCTGTCAGTGCATTTTCAATTTTTTCCTCCTCCACATTTGGATTGACCTTTTGGTAATCACGCACAGCCTTCAAAAGCCCTACCTGTCCCCCGATTATCGTAGACACGTCTGGAATCCACGCCGTGTCCTTGACGATGGCAGCATCTGCAACCTTGAACTCTTCCTTGATTGGATTGAATGCAATTCGGATGTGAACTTTGCGATAGTCTTTGTTTACAACTTGGTGTCCCAATACCGCTGCAGCTAAAGCTGTTACACGTTGCTGTCCATCGATGAGAATCATTCTGCCTTGGGCGAATCCACCATCCTTTAGCTTTATGTCTGGATTGCGCCATGCGATTAAATAGCCGATGGGATAGCCTTTGTACAAGGAATCCAGCAGATCTCTAACCTGTGAGGCATCCCACACAAATGGCCTCTGAATCTCAGGAATAGCTATCTCACCTTCACGTACCTTAGAGAGCAAGCTCCCGATCATGTATTGATTTACTTCATATTTTTGAATTGTCATTTTTTGCAACCTAGGTAAAAGAGTTGAAACGTTAGAGATCGGATCAACATCGGTCATTGTCGGTGTAATTATCGCGCCGAGTGTTAACAGGCTGCTGCTCGACCTTGGACATAGATACAGCCAGCAAGACTTGACCATCTACACGCTCAGAGGTGCGAAATGGCTGATATACCGGTTTATGGTGGTGCTGGCCGGATGCAGTGCTAGGTGCTGGTCGGATGAGTGCGAGGTGCCTTGACACATCGAAAAAGGGTAACAACGCAATGCGCCCCTCAGTGCCGCCAGAAACAGTACATTGGCTGTTTTCCCACCCCTTACAGCACAAGTTCCTTGCAGTCGAGCTTATTAAGGTACTGCTGCGTGAGATCGTCCCTGCGCTGGTTCTGCCTAAACTCACCAACTACACGCACTGCTAACGAATAGCGGTCGATAGCTACCACGAATGCATCGGTTCCTGCCTTGTAACATATCGATTTTCAAGCGATTAAAGAGACGAGTTGCCTGGCCCCCTCCGCCCCTTCCCCTCCTCCGACTTCTTCCTCAGAAATGCAGGGATCTCGAGATCAGTCTCATCGCCTGAAAACGCGACTTCAAAATTTGCCACCAACCTCTTGGACATCTTGCGTGAGCTAAAGCGTGCTTCTTTGCTCATCATTTGCGGGTCCCGGTCTGCAAGCTCGCGAAGGCGCGTCAGCTTGGCCTGCAGCCACGGGTGCTGCCCAAAACGCTTTTCCAGGTCCTTCACCAGCGCACGAGCTGCAGTGATATCGCCCGCGTTAACCAGACGGGAGAGCTCCAGACTGGACTTGGCGAATTCGACCTCTTGCAGGCGACGTTGCATGTCCTCATCGACTGACAAGGCCTGATACCCCGTCTGATCCATTGCCGGCAGACTCAGCATGGCGGCATGCGTCGTAACGATCTGTCCGTCCAGCGTCTTGCCCTGCACAGTAGCTGCCAATAAATCGCGATTTTGGCCGGCTGCGGTGGGACTGATGTGCAAGCGCACCGCCAACCAGGACTCTGCACCCCACGCCAGATCGCTCAACTGATAGGTGCCATCGGCATTCTGGTCAAACACACCCAAGGGTTCGATGATGACACCCTGAGCGGGAATGAGCTTGAGACTGAGTTGACGAAGGCACAGCGCCTGCAGCAATGACAGTTCTTCGTCAAAGCTGTCGAACAGGTCCGCAGCCGTCTGACCGTAATACTGCTGACCGCCACCCGCTTTGGCCATGGCAATCATCAGGTCTTCGTTAAACCCACGGCCCAGACCGACCGTGGTGGTACTGACACCTTTGGCCAGCCATTCTCTGCAATGCGCCTCGATGGCAGCCTGGTCTACCAGGCCGTGGTTTGCCTGCCCGTCCGACAAAAGGATGACCCTTGAAATGCTGGAGTCCTGCGCTTTTTCCAATTGTTTGGCACCCTCTTCCCAACCGCCAAACAGATTGGTGCTTCCACCGTCTTGCACCGTGGAGAGCAGTCGCTTCAGGGCATCTTGGGAAGTCACTGGCCCCAGGGGCATCAGAACGTTCACCTTATCGTCGTACAAGACCACGGAGACGCTGTCTTGCGGAGTCATGCAGCTACCAATGTGCTGGACGCATTTCAGTGCCTCAAACAGCGGCTGACCACTCATGCTGCCGGAGCGGTCGACCACCAGGGAAAGGCGCTTGGGTGTCACTTTGGCTTTGTCACCCTCTGGTTGCTCTGGTCCTTGTACACGGACCATGATGTCGATGGCTCCACCCTGGGCAGGAATGGCGGGTTTGAGGGGTGACAGCAGAATTGTGGGTTGAGTCATGGCAGGTCCTTTGCTTGTTGTGGGTCTGTGGCAGCCACGGGTTTGTGGCTGCGAGAAGGCTAGTGTGATCTTCCATGGGCTCACTGGCTGACACCTGCTAGCTGATCATTTATCCAGTGGACTGTCTTGGGAGCTGGCAATACCTGCTGCTCGGCGAAGGTGCCATTGACAAAAGTGGCCCGCTGGCTCTGCGCAACCTCTCTGCGACCCTATTCAGCCTGTAAAAAAGCCAAAACACCGCTAACATGACGCAAATCGTCACGGCCTTGATAAACTGGCTAAGCGCGCCAGCACAAGACTCCTTGTGCCGCGCCTTTGCGGTGTGGATGCGCCGGTTGTTCCCCAATTGGGCGATTTATTGGAGGTAAAGACCTTGCCCGCAGAAACAGCTGTCGAATGGACGCAACAATGGAAACAACAAGGCTTGCAAGAAGGCCTGGAATTTGGCCGTCAGAGTTGGGATGCAATGCGAGGCGCAAAGCGCGCCGTGCAGCACGGCTGCACAAACGATTTGCAACGACGCAGTGCGCCCAAAGCTGACGAGCCAAATGTGCATGTTATTTGTGGACAAGCCCTTTGGGGTTGATAGATTTTTTGCGGACTAAATTTATCCAAGACCTGATGAAAATCCCCTTACACGTGGAAAATAGCGAACACATCCGATCTTGAGTTTTTGACGGGAGACCCACCGACTTGGGCCTCGCAACTTTCGATCTGGCACCGTGTTACCTACCACTATCATGTCCAAGAAGCCGAACTTCCCCGTCAAACCGCCTCCCGTCGATGCCAGCAACGTCCTTGCGCAAGAACATACGGCGCAGGTGCATCTGGAGAAAGGGCGTTACCGCGATGCCATTGCCGTCTACAAGACGCTGTTGAAGACGGAGCGACGGCCCGAGTGGCTGGCGGCCTTGGCAAGTGCCTACGCTGGGCGTGCCAAGGGACTGGCCGCCAAGGGACTGCTGGAAGAGGGCATCGCCCTCTGGCGTAGTCGCGCCGAGCTCTGCGGCGCACCGCTCTGGGAGGGGCCCTATGCGGGCTGGCTGATCAGCGCAGGCCGCGTGGCCGACGTGCTGGACTATCTGTCAGGCTTGCGCACCAGCGACGCCACGCACGCCGACGGCTTGGCCAATGAAGCATTCACCCGCCTGGAAGCGCAATTGGCAGCGGCCCTGTTGGTGGCCAGCGACGACACCTTGGCGCGGCTACCCGCCGACTCGCTGTTGCTGCTGCACCGCCCGGCGGCACTGGCGGCATTTGGTGCGTATTCCGGCAACGATGCACCGGCACTGGAAAACGCGCTGGCCAAGCTGCCCTTTCGATCACCCTACCGCGACTTGCGCAGCCTGCTCAAGGGCCTGGTGCTGTGGGAAACCGATCAGGAATCCGCCCGGTCGGCGCTGGCCCGATTGCCGCCGGATGGCCCCTTCGAGCAGCTCGCCGCGCCCTTGCGGACGGTGCTATCTGCAGGTACTGAAAGACTGCAGCTTTGGGCCACCCTGAACGGCTCGCAACAGGCGATGGCGCTGGACCTGCTGGGGTGTCCGCCGGCCTTCACTCCCTTGCTACGGGCGCTTGCTGAAGCCAACGCCTCGCTCGCGCCCGCAGCCTTGTTTGATCTGGTGCAACGCCATGCGCGCGATCTCCCCAAGCCGTTCGCTACCGCAGTGTGGCAATGGCTGGCCCCCTGGGCAACGCGGCGCGGTTGTGACAACCCACGCATGTTCGGCAGTCCGACGCGAGCGGCGCAGGAGTGCGCTACGGCCCTGGCAGTAGAAATCAGCGGCGAGTGGGACCACGCCGAAACCCATTGGAGCGACGCCGCAGACCAACTTTTTGCCAGCGGCGACGCCTTGGACAGGCTGCGCGCGGCCCTGGTATTGCGCCACATGGCGCTGTCACCCGCGCATCTTTCCAGCGACGGCCTGCTGGACCCTGAAGGTGTGGACATGCTGGAGCGCAGCCTGGCATTCGACGCGAAGGACTGTGCGGCCCAGATCCGCATGGCGCAGCATTGGCGTCGCATCGGCAACTTGAAGCGCGCCCGCGAACAGGTCGATGTGGCGTTGACCCACTTTGGAGATGATGCAGGCGTACTGACCGAGGCGGTGGAGACCGCGCTGGCGGCGGGTTCCTTCAAAAAGGCGGCCACAACCGCACGGCGACTGCTGGCGCTAGACCCCCTGAATCGCAAAGTACGCACCCTGCTGGGTAACGCCCATTTGTCGCATGCGGTGAAACAGCTCGCGACCGCCAAGCCAGATTCTGCCAAAAAAGAAATCCTCGAAGCCGCCACCTGGCTGGATTCAGCAGCCGACCAAGGTCGTATGTACCTGTTACAGGCCTGGGCCGAGGTGGGGGGTAGCGCTGAGCGTTTGCGTTTGGCCAGGCTTGCAGCCTCCACCTGGGGCGGCGGTTTGGCCGCTGGCTGGCGTTTGCTGCGCGAAGCGCAGAGTGTCTTTGTGCGCTTTGACCGGCAAAGAGGACTCCTGCTGCTGAACGAGGCCGGCCTCACGGCTGCTACCGAGTTGACGGTAGAGGAGGTGCTTGAGCTGGTACAAGCGCTGGAGCTGACAGAACCGAGCAGCCGCAAGGGCATGGACCCTTTGGCCCCGTGGCGCCCCGCGATCGGCAAAGTCGCGTCGATGCCAGTTCTTGAGGCCAATCATCTCGAGCGCATTTGCGAAGCATTTAGTCGCCACAAAATGCATGATCTGCTCGAAAAATTCGCCAACACGGCACGCAAGCGCTGGCCTGACCAGCCGATTTTTGTCTACCATGCAGTGGCCGCGCGCTTTTTCGTAGAGCGGGCAATCAAATCCAAACGTGACTTTCAGGATCTTGAAAATGCCGGTATAAGCGCGCGGGCGCTCAAAGACATGCGACTTGTCATGCGTATCGAGGCCCTGATCGAAGACGATGAAACCCGCTTCGGTTTCGCTGACGCAAAACTGTCGCCGATCGCAATGCCGAATCTACCTTTTGATCTGTCCAAGTTGCCCCCGGCTGCGCTTCGCGCCATGATGGAAGCGTCCATCAGTTTAGGTAGCGAAAAAGCTTTCCTGAATAATGCGCGCCGAGATCTCGGTGAGGCTGTCTACCAGCAGGTCGAGCGTGAATCCGCCGGCAACCACAAGCTTTTTGTCAGCCGCATCCTCGATCACGTCGTTGACCTGTTATCTGTGGCTGTTGGTTCGGCGCCGCCGGCAGTTCCCGTCAAGAGCGATAAAAACACACCGCCCGCCCCGGGCCAAGGAAGTCTATTCGATGAGTGATCCCTACCAGTTACTCGGCATCTCGCGCAGTGCCGATGACGCTGCGGTTCGCGCCGCCTATCTGGCCGCCGTGCGCCTTTGGCCACCAGAGCGAGATGCCGAGCGCTTTGCCGCCCTGCGCAAAGCCTTTGATGCCGTGGCCACAGCGCGCTTGCGGTTGGCGCACGACCTGTTCAACCGGGAGCCGCCCACTCCGGACGGCATGCTGCACCTGCTGGAGACTGAGTTTTCGCCGCGCCGTCCCAGTGTCGCAACCTTGCAGCGCGTACTCAAAGGCGGTCGCGATGGACACTGAGGCCAAAGAGCGTCTGATCGAAGAGTTTCGCGCCTGCCTGGACGGCTGGGACCCGGACGATGACACTGCGGCCGACGACGAGACCGGCGAGCCGCTCGTCAATCTGGCCTTGTTGTTCAGCGAATTGTCGGTGTTGCGCAACGAGGTGCGCGTGCAGGCACGTCAGTTCAAGACCACGCTCGACGAGATGCGCGCACTGAGCGAATTGCTCGGAGAGCAAAACAAGCGACTCTCCCGCGACCTGGAACGTGCCCGAGAGGCTCAGGGCGCCACACAACGCCAGGCAGAGCGCCGCCTATTGCTGGATTTCATCGATTTGCGAGACCGCATTGCTGCCGCCATGGTGGCTTTTGAGGGTTACCAGCCAGGGTTCTTTTCTCGCCTGGCGGCCAAGGAAACACGGCTCGCGCAGGCCCTGGGTGAGGGCATCGCGCTGACGCTGAGCCGACTTGATGACGCGCTGCTGGAACGTCATGTACGCCCCATCGAGGCCATCGGTCAGCCGCTCGACCCCAACACCATGCGCGTGGTCGGCGTGAAACACGATGCGCAGCGCAGCGCCGGCCAAGTGCTCAGCGTGGCGCGCTGCGGTTATCTGCGCGACGACGAGCTGCTGCGGCTGGCCGAAGTCATTGTGAACAAGAAGGAAACGACAGCATGAACGACACCATTGTGGGAATTGACCTGGGCACCACCAATTCGGAAATAGCCATCGTCAGAAACGGCCGCATCGAGGTTCTGGAAATCGACCCTGGGGTCCCCATCCTGCCCTCGGTGGTGGGTCTCGGTGACGACAACGCGCTGCTGGTCGGTGCGCCTGCGCGTAATCAGTATGTGCTGCACCCCGAGCGCACGATACGTTCGGTCAAACGGCGCATGGGTGAGGCGACGCAGTTGATGCTGGGCGACACGCCCTACAGCCCGCCAGAAATTTCTGCCATGATCCTGCTGCGGCTGAAAAAAGTTGCCGAAACGCACCTGGGTTGTCCGGTCACCCGTGCCGTGATCACCGTGCCGGCCTATTTTTCGGATGCCCAAAGGCAGGCCACCCGCGACGCGGGCGAAATCGCCGGGCTGGAGGTGGTGCGCATACTGAACGAACCCACTGCCGCGGCACTGGCGTACGGCGCCCACCGCAGTGGCAGCGCCGCAGCGACTGCGCAAGCCGGCAAGGCTCGCAAGGCACTGGTCTACGACCTGGGCGGCGGCACCTTTGACGTGTCGGTTGTGAACATGGAGGGTGATGTAGTCGAGGTGCTGGCCAGCCACGGCAACAACCACCTGGGTGGCGACGATTTTGACCGCTGCATTGTGGACTTTGTACTGGCGCACCTGAGCACCGTGCATGGTATCGATGCCGCCACGGCCGCTGCGTCACCGATTGCCATGGCGCGCCTGCAACGTGCGGCAGAAGCCGCCAAGATTGCGTTGTCAGACCGCCCCTACGCCACCTTGGCCGAAGAATTTCTGTTTGAAAAAGACGGCACACCGGTGCATTTGTCGCTGGAAATTTCGCGCCACGAATACGAGGCCATGATTCAGCCTTACATCACCGAGACCATGGATGCCGTGCATGTCGCACTCACTGGCGCCCGGCTGGGGGTGGGGCAGATTGACGAAGTGCTGCTGGTTGGGGGTGCGACCCGCACGCCGATGGTGGCGCGCCTGCTGGAAGCGCTCACCGGCATCCAGCCCCATGGCGAGATTGACCCCGACCTGTGCGTCGCCATGGGTGCCGCAATCCAGGGTGAAACCATCGCTGGCGGGACCAGCCCGACCGTGCTGATTGACGTCACGCCCTACACCTTTGGCACCAGCTCGGTCGGTGACCTCGGTGGGCGGGACTATCCCTACTGTTTTGTGCCGCTGATTCGCCGCAACACGCCGATTCCGGCCTCACGCAGCGAGGTGTTCTACACCATGTACGACAACCAGGAGGCGGTGGACGTCACGGTGTACCAGGGTGAAGCCTCGGATGCCCTGGACAACATCGAAATCGGTCGTTTTGTGGTGGAGGGACTGCGCATGGTACCCGCCGGCAATCCCA
>JAIPCE010000166.1 GCA_021738345.1 Rhodoferax sp.
CACCGGGCACATCTGCGGCCAGCACCACATCGACCACACCGGGCAGCGCCAGGGCGACGGCGGCATTCACGCCGCGCAGACGCCCGTGGGCGACCGGCGAAAGAATCGGTGCGGCGTGCAAGGTGCCACGCACTTCGGGCATGTCGTCAATATAGGTGGCCGCACCCGCCACCTGGGCGGCCGCGCTCTCATGCGGCCTGGAGCTTCCACTGGCGCGCGTGCCGGGCGCTGTGCTAGCTGCCATGGTAGCGGTTTGGTTTGCGGCCTGGGTTGGGGCAAGGGCACTCATGCGCTGGCTCCTTCCAGATCAAGCGGCAGCCCCTCAAGTTCCTGTACATCAATTTGATGCAGCCGGGTGCTCTTTTCACCCTGGCTCTCCAACCAGTAGCGCTGCATCAAGTTGCCCAGGACGGTACGGCGGTAGGCGGCCGAGGCACGCATGTCGCTGATGGGGCTGAATTCCTTGCACAACACCTGCGTTGCCGCCTCGACTGTTGCAGGGTTCCAGGTCTGGCCGCGCAGGGCGGCTTCGGTCAGACGTGCACGCACCGGAGTAGCCGCCACCCCGCCAACACCGATCGAGGCCGTTTGCACCACACCCTTTTCGATCTGCAGGCGCACTGCCAGGCAGACTGCTGAAATATCGTCCTCGAAGCGCTTGGAGACTTTGTAAACCCGCAAAAACTCGCCACGCTCGCAGGGTGCGACAGGCTTGCGACGGGCATTTGTCTTGACCGGTCTGGGCACCTTGATCCAGGCCAAAACCTCATCTGGAGCCATCACGTTCTGCCGGTAACCGGTGTACAGGTCTTCTAGCTGCAACTCGCGGTGTGCCATACCCATGCCTTTGCGTCGCAACAGCACTACATTGGCGCCCAAGGCGATTAGCAGCGGCATCGAGTCGCCAATCGGCGAGCCATTGGCAACATTGCCGCCCAGTGTCCCACTGTTGCGCACTGGCAGCCCGGCAAAGCGCTGTGCAAACTCCTGTAACTGCGGCCGCTCGGCAACCAGTGCAGCGAAGGCATCGGTCAAGGTGACCGCTGCCCCGATGGCAAGGTGGTGCGGGTAGCGCTCGATCTGGCGCAGCTCGGCGACCTGGGTGATGTCCAGCACCTGTTCAAACTGCCGGTGTCCCTTGGTAACCCAAAGCCCTACATCGGTGCAGCCCGCCACGAGCTGGGCCTGGGGATTGCGCTGGCGTGCGGCCAGCAGATCGCCAAGATTGTTGGGTGCTTTGTAGGCCGCATGCGCCGGCGACGGCGCTATGGAGTCGGCGAGCTGGCGCAACTGTGCGACAACCTGTGCGCTGTTGGTGGGCACGGCGGGCAGGTTTTGCATGGTCTGTGCTGCATCTAGCAGTGGGCGGTACCCGGTGCACCGGCACAGGTTGCCCGACAGGGCCTGCTGCGCTTGCTCGCGCGATACGGTCTTGCCCTGGGCGGTGTGGTTTTGGTACAGGCCAAACAGGCTCATGACAAAGCCGGGCGTGCAAAACCCGCATTGCGAACCATGGCAGTCGACCACCGCCTGTTGTACCGGGTGCAAACTGCCGTCGGCGTTGGTGAGGTCTTCCACCGTCCACACGGCCATGCCATGGATGGAATGCGCCAGCCGAATGCAACTGTTGATGGCACTGGTCTTGAGCGTTTTTCCCTGGGCCTCGCCCACCACCACGGTGCAGGCACCACAGTCGCCTTCGCCGCACCCCTCTTTGGTGCCGCTGCAGTGCAGGTCTTCGCGCAGCACCTCCAGCAGGGTGCGACTCGGGTCCACGCCGTCCAGGCTGACGATTTTGCCGTTGCGCAAAAATTTCAAAGTTTGATTCTTCATGTCGTTTAGCATAGAACAAGTTTTAGTCTCTAACAAATTCAAACTTTGTAAATAATGAGAAGAATTTGAACGGTTGTTCGGTTCCGGCTTGTCCGGTTTAGGTCTTTGGCATTCCTTCTGTAAAGTGACCCCATGCACACACCCAGACTTCAATTGACCGGCATTACCAAAGGCTACCCCGGCGTGGTCGCCAACAGTGAAGTGTCGTTGACCGTCATGCCCGGCGAAACCCATGCGGTGCTCGGTGAAAACGGTGCCGGCAAATCGACCCTGATGAAGATCATCTATGGCGCGATCCAGCCCGACGCTGGGGAGCTTAGGCTCAACGGGCAGTTGATGCGGATCCGCAACCCCAAGGATGCACGGGCCAACGGCATCAGCATGGTGTTTCAGCATTTCAACCTGTTTGACACCATGACGGTGGCCGAAAACGTGTGGCTCGGTCTCACGCGGAATTCGCTGGAGCAAGTCACGGCCAGCATTCTTGCCAAGGCCACGGAATACGGGCTCGACATCGATCCCTCGCGGCCGGTGCACACCTTGAGTGTGGGGGAAATGCAACGGGTTGAAATTATTCGCGCCCTTTTGACCCGCCCTGAGCTGCTGATCCTTGATGAGCCCACCTCGGTGCTCACGCCGCAAGCGGTGGAAAAGTTGTTTGTGGTGCTCAAGAAGCTTGCCTCCGAGGGCTGCAGCATTTTGTATATCTCGCACAAACTGCACGAAATTCGTGAGCTCTGCAATGCCTGCACCGTGTTGCGCGGTGGCAAGGTGACCGGCGTCTGCAACCCCAAGGAAGAGTCGAATGCCTCGCTGTCGCGGATGATGATTGGCTCGGAGCCGCCACAGCTCGAACACCGGCCGCAAAAGCCGGGCTCGGCGGTGATGCTGGTCAAGGGCTTGAACCTGCCGCGCGAGGACCAGTTTGGTGTCGACCTCGAAGACATCCATTTGCACATACGGTCCGGTGAGGTGCTCGGCATCGCGGGGGTTTCTGGCAATGGGCAAAGGGAATTGCTGTATGCCTTGAGTGGCGAAGACGATCGGGCACCTCGTGGCAGCATTCACATGGGAGAGATCGATGTGTCGCACATGCACCCGGGGCGGCGGCGCAAGATGGGCCTGCACTTTGTCCCCGAGGAGCGACTGGGACGCGGCGCGGTGCCGACACTGAGCCTGGCACACAATATGCTGCTGACACGCACCGAGTCGATCTCGATGCCGCGCTTTGCCGGCGGCTGGATTCGGGTCAAAGAGTTGCGGGCCCATGCGGCGCGCATCATCAGCCAGTTCATGGTCAAGGCGGGCGGGCCAGCTGCCCTCGCCAAATCCTTGTCAGGGGGTAATTTGCAGAAGTTCATCGTCGGGCGGGAGATCGACGCCAACCCCAAGCTGTTGATTGTGTCGCAGCCTACCTGGGGCGTCGATGTGGGCGCAGCCGCGCAGATTCGTGGCGAAATCCTGGCCTTGCGCAATGCCGGTTGCGCCGTTCTGGTCGTGAGTGAAGAACTCGAAGAACTATTTGAGGTCTGTGACCGCATGCATGTGATTGCACGTGGCAAGTTGTCACCGAGCATTCCGCTGGCTGAAGCCACGATCGAGAAGATAGGCGAATGGATGAGCGGTCTCTGGGATCACAGCGCAAACATGGGGGTGCCGCACCATGCCTAAGCTCAAACTGGAGGCACGTCCGCAGCCGTCTGCATTCTGGAGTTATGGCTCGCCCCTGCTGGCACTGGTGTGTACCGTGGTCATCGGCATCATCTTGTTTGCCTTGCTGGGCAAGGACCCGGTGCGCGGATTGCAGGTGTTCTTCTGGGAACCCATCAAAAGTGGCTATGCGGTGGGCGAGTTGGTGGTCAAGGCCACGCCATTGCTGCTGATTGCGCTGGGGCTGGCGGTGTGTTTTCGATCCAATGTCTGGAACATCGGTGCCGAAGGGCAGTATATTTTGGGCGCGATTGCCGCCAGCGGTGTGGCCCTGATGGCAGACAGCACGACCGGGCGCTGGATTGTGCTGTTCATCATTCTGGGCGGTATTTTGGGAGGAATGGCGTGGGCTAGCTTGACAGCATTGCTGCGGGACCGCTTCAACGCCAACGAGATATTGGTCAGCCTGATGCTGGTGTATGTGGCAGTGCAAGTGCTGGGGTATTTGGTCTACGGCCCCTGGAAAGATCCCCAGGGCTACAATTTTCCCCAAACCAAAACCTTTGATGCGGTGACGCGCATTCCCCGCTTGTTTGACGGTTCACGGGTGAGTATCGGCGTGGCGCTGGCGCTGGTTGGAGTGGTGGGTATCTGGGTGTTTTTGTTTCGTACGCGTGCCGGTTTTGCGCAGCAGGTGGGTGGGTTGGCCCCCGCGGCGTCGCGCTATGCCGGGTTTTCGTCGCGGCGCGCGCTGTGGACCGCGCTGCTGATATCAGGGGGTATGGCGGGGCTGGCCGGTGCGCTCGAGGTGGCCGGTCCTATCGGCCAACTCACACCGTATGTACCGGCAGGCTATGGTTTTGCCGCCATCATCGTGGCCTATGTCGGCCGACTGCACCCGGTGGGCATGGTGTTTTCGGCCATTTTGATGAGCATGTTCTATATCGGCGGGGAGCTGGCGCAATCGCGCATGGGTTTGCCCAAGTCATTGACCGGGGTGTTTCAGGGGCTGCTGTTATTTACCCTGCTGGCGTGTGACACCCTGGTGAACTACCGGCTGCGCTGGGTTGACGCAGCCGCGCCACTGCCTGTGGGAGGAGCGAAATAATGGACTCGTATGCGCTGCTGATTGCCGCGACGCTCAATGCCGGCACCGTGCTGGCCATTGCCTCGCTGGGGCTATTGATCAACGAGAAAGCCGGCATTGTCAACCTGGGTGCCGAGGGCATGATGCTGTGCGCCGCCATTGCTGGCTTTGCCACCGTGGTGCACACTGGCAGCGACACCATGGGTTTTCTGGCCGGCATGCTGGCGGGGGCGGTCATGGCCGCCATTTTTGGCGCCCTGGTGATCTGGCTCAATACCAACCAGTACGCCACGGGCCTGGCCTTAAGCCTGTTTGGCGCGGGCTTTTCGGCTTTTGCAGGCATCAGTTATGTGCAGGAAAAAATCCCCGAGCGCGGCAATTTCGATATTCCGCTGCTGTCCGACATTCCCCTGGTGGGGCCGGCGTTGTTTCGCCAGCATCCGCTGGTCTACCTGACGGTGCTGTTTGCTGCCGCTTTGGTCTGGTTTTTGTACCGTACCCGTTCCGGACTGATCTTGCGCAGCGTCGGCGAGAGCCCCGAGTCTGCTCATGCGCTGGGCTACCGGGTGCGCTGGATTCGCCTGGGTGCGGTGGTCGTCGGTGGGGCGCTGTGTGGACTTGCCGGTGCCTACATTTCCATCATCTACACGCCCTTGTGGGTTGAGGGCATGGTGGCCGGCAAGGGCTGGATTGCGCTGGCCCTGACCACCTTTGCCACTTGGCGCCCGACACGGGTATTGCTAGGTGCTTATTTGTTTGGTGGTGTGACCATGTTGCAGTTCCATTTGCAGGGTATCGGGGTTGAGGTACCCAGCCAGGTGCTCAGCATGCTGCCCTACCTGGCCACCATCGTGGTGCTGGCCCTGATCTCGCGCAACCCGCGCTGGATTCGTATTAACATGCCCGCGGCCATCGGGAAGCCGTTTTACCCGGGGACGTAAATCAAAAATTCGCTGCCGTGCTGGGCACCGGGTCAACCGTTCACCTTGGCCGAGGGTCGGCGGGATGTACCGCCTGCCTTTTTCCTATCTGGCTGCATTTTCCAAGCGCGAGCGTGCGACTTCCCAATTCATACCTTGCAACTGCTTGAACCTGATGTCCACGCTGTACTGGGCATCTTTGTTGATTTGCGCTTTGATGGCCCACAGTTCTTGCAGCAAGGGATCGTGTTGACCCAGTACTGAAGTGAATGATTCTGGTGTCAATAAATTGGCGGGGGGTGTTAATCGTTCCATAAGGCCTCCAGTAAATCATCGGCAGTTACCAACAGCGGTGGTTTGTAGCCCAAGTTCAACGGCTGTTTGCAGTGCAAACTTGGCTTGGACATATCTACCAAATTCGCCACAAAAATCCTAGCTACGTTATCAAAAGAATCAGGCTTACGCCACAACAGCAAACCGCTCATCACGCGCAAGCTCGGCAAGAATTTTGGGGTTCATTTGCGCAATGGCGATCAGCGCCCGGGCCGCGCCAGTGGGCTGCTTGCGACCTTGCTCCCAGCCTTGCAGTGTGCGAACGGTAACCCCAAGGAGCGCGGCAAACTGCGCCTTAGAAATCCCCGAGGCTTGACGTGCCGCAATGACAGGCGAGTAAACCACTGAGGTCTGGCCTTCGGCCATTTGGCGGGCAGATTCAACCAGCTCAGCCTCAAGGTCTCGGCTGGATTCCCAAGCCTCTAATTCAGCATCGGTCATTGGCTTGGATGTATTTTTCGGTGGCATCGCGTAATTCCTTCAGGGTAGATGCCTTGAGCGTGTCGAGTTTGCCCTTGGCATACATGAATAACAAAACAACTTCCCCGGCTTCGATGCGCGTAAAGTAAATCACTCGCACACCGCCAGACTTGCCTGACCCGGCGCGTGACCAGCGGACTTTGCGAACGCCGCCGGATTGCGCAACGACATCACCAGCTTCCGGGTTCTCTGAGATAAATGCACAGAACTCACCGCGCTCGTCTTCCGCCCAATAGTGCGGCCAGGTGCGCTGGAACAGGCGGGTTTCGACGATGGTCAACATGGGTTGATTGTGCGTCAATCTCGTCGTTTCGATAGTGATCAAACAAACCCAACCCGACCTTTCCCATGCAGCTTCACCGCAACCTCCTGCTCCAGGAAGTGCAAAAATTCAGCCGCTGTCAGCCGCTTATGCAAGTCTACCCGGTTCCTGCCAATCACGGCAAAGTCCCCTGGTGCCAGGTTTTCAACCCGCCTGACCTGATCCGCCACAGTTTCCGCCTCCTCAAGTGTGCCACCCAGGCGGCTGAATTCTTGAGGCCTCGTCGAGCAGCGGCACCGCATCTTCATCCAGCGCCTGCTCGAACATGGCAGCGATGCGTTGCTCGGTGTGCTCCGTAGCCTTAAGGTTTTTGCCGCTTTGCCCCAGCACGGCGCGGCTGTGTCGCAATGTTTGCTCTGAATAGTGCCGGGCCAGCTCGGGCGTGGACAGGGCGCACAGGCGAGCCGCCCACGCCGCCCGCTACAGTTGCCCGGGCATCAGGTCGTCGAGTTCGGCAATCGGCACCAGCGCGGGCTGCCCACAGTGAAAACCGGTTGTCTCAACGGATTTATCCAGCGCGCAAATGCGCACTCGGTCCACAACACGACCCGTGCATTACGCTGGCGCAACGCCTCTTGCAAGGCGGCATTGGGCGCGGCGGGCGCATCAAGCATGGCTAAAAAGGCAGCGAGGTCTTCTGGCTTCAAGGTGATGGACTCCTGCTGCTGAACCACTTTTTCAGCCGAAGCCAGCGCATGGGACAAGACAAACTCTGAAACGCTCTGGTGGGCGTAAGAGGCTGCCAGGTCAAGCAAGGCACGGGCATGGGTGTTGCAGCGGATGTTCAGGCGGCTTTCTTTGTTGGCGGTCGCGCCCATCGGTGATCTTCGGTTGGTTGGTGACGGAATATTTACACCTTTCGTGAACCATTTGTACGCACACAATTGAATTGTTCTTGAGGTAGACCAGCCTTGCAATGAGGCGAATGGGCAGTTTGGGTTGTCCCGCTTTGGACAGTCTCCCACCGATGATGACTTTGCTGGTGCAAAAGAGGTCTTCTTCTTTGACTGTCAAACCGGCGCGACTTTGGTGTGCAAATCGGGGAGAGATCGATGCCTCGATTAGGCGCCAAGGTGGTGGTCAACCTGTGCGGCAGAAGTTCGGCATGTAACTTGCTCCATTGTTGCTGTATTGGCTCGGTGGCATGGCTTATCCCATTGCGTTGATAATTCATCTTCTTTTTAACCTTCGTACTTCCAATCGCTCACAAGGACTTGACATGACAGATTTGCAAAAACGTTCGCTGCTCAAAGCCGCTGCACTTTCCGCCGTGGCCGCTGCCACTCTGGTGGGTTGCGGCAAAAAGGAAGAGCCGGCACCTGCTCCTGCACCCGCGCCGGCACCCGTGGCATCGGCTCCTGCACCCAAGCCCGCGCCCCTCAAAATTGGCTTTGCCTATGTCGGCCCGGTGGGCGATGGCGGATGGACTTTTGCCCACGACAATGGTCGCAAGGCGCTGGAAAAAGAGTTTGGTGACAAGATCGTGACCTCGTTTGTTGAAAACGTGCCCGAGTCCGCAGATGCCGAGCGTGTCATCCGCGACATGGCCGGTCAGGGCAACAAGTTGATTTTTGGCACCACCTTTGGCTATATGGAGCCCATGCTCAAGGTGGCGGCCGACGTCAAGGACGTGAAGTTCGAGCACGCCACCGGCTACAAGACCGCCGAGAACATGCGCACCTACGACAGCCGTACCTACGAAGGTGCCTATATGGCGGGGGTGATCGCTGGCAAGATGACCAAGTCCAACACCCTGGGTGTGGTGGCTTCCGTGCCAATTCCCGAGGTCATTCGCAATATCAACAGCTTTACGCTGGGCGCGCAGTTGAGCAACCCCAAGGTAAAGACCAAGGTGGTGTGGGTCAACGAGTGGTTTAACCCGCCCAAGGAAACCGAAGCCGCCACCAGCCTGATCAATGGCGGTGCTGACGTGCTGTTCCAGAACACCGACTCGCCTGCCGTGCTGAAAACCGCCCAGGACAAGGGTAAGCGCGCCTTTGGTTGGGACTCCGACATGACCGCCTATGGTCCCAAGGCGCATTTGGCGTCGGCTGTGATCAACTGGGGTCCGTACTACATCAAGGCCACCAAAGAAGCACTGGAAGGCAAGTGGGCGACCGGCAGCAGCTGGTGGGGTGTCAAGGAAGGTGCCATCGACATCGTCTCGATTGCCGAAGACGTTCCTGCAGACACCAAGGCTAAGGTCGACGAAATCAAGGCTGGCCTGAAAGACGGCAGCTACATGATCTGGAAAGGTCCGATTGTGGACAACACCGGCAAGGAGCAAATCGCCAAAGATGCGGTGGCCGACGACAAGTTTCTCGGTGGCCTGAGCTTCTACGTCAAGGGCGTTGAGGGAAAGATTCCTGGCGGCAAATAATCCGTCCCTAAAGGAATCAGGGGGGCATCCAAGAGCGTGCAGAGCTCTGGATTCCCGCCTGCGCGGGCATGACGAGTCTCGCCATGCCTCAGACCTGCTTATATAAAAAGCCGCTCGCTGAGCGGTTTTTTTGTGCTCTCAGAACAGCATCGTCACGTGCACCGTCTCTTCATCACGTTCTACCGACACCTGGGTCGAACCCTTGCGGGCCAGCGCGATCATCTTGGTGTTTTCGGGCAATATTTCGGCCACAAAGCCGCGCAGGCCGCGCGCTTTGGCGTGTTCCACCATGCGCTGTTGCATCGCACTGCCCAAGCCGGTACCTTGCCAGGCCGGATCGACCAAAAACGCGGTTTCTGCCAGATTGGTCGTGAGGTTGATGAAGTAGCACGACTGTCCCACCATGACCTCTTGTTCGCGCGGACCGGTCACCGCCACAAAACCTACTTCATTGTCATAACTGAAGTTGCATAGGCGCTGTATGTCCTTGTTCGACAGCTTTTGCACGCGACGGAAAAACCGGGTGTAAATGTCGTCTGCCGGCAGCTTGAAGAAGAGTTCCCGAATGCTGTCGGCATCTGACGCGCGTGCCGGTCGCAGCATCACGGCGACATTGTTCTTCAGGTGGACCACGCGCTCTTCTTCGACCGGGTAGGCGCGCATGCTCTTGAGGGTCTGGTCGGTCGCCAGATACCCCAGCTTTTTTGCGTCTTCGAGCAGTTGTTGCCGAAACTTGGGGTGCGCCAATTGAATCAGCGCTATCGCCCGTTCGCGCATGGGTTTGCCAAACAGATAGGCAATGCCGTATTCGGTAATGACATAGTGCACATCCGCGCGCGCCACGGTCACGCCTTCGCCCGCCAGCAACAGGGGTCGGATGCGTGAGGTTTCTCCGTCATCGGTCGTTGACGCAAGGCAGATGATGGGCTTGCCGCCTGGCGAACGTGACGCGCCGCGCAAGAATTCGCCCTGTGCCGCAATGCCGCTATAAAACTCACCCTCGAACTGGTCCGAGCAAACCTGACCGGTCAAGTCGACCGCAAATGCCTGGGTCACAGACACCATCTTGCGCTGCGACGCAATGGTGATGGGGTTGCAGACCACTTCCATGGGTTGGAACGAAAACAAGGGGTTACGGTCCAGAATGTCGTAGAGCTGGCGTGTTCCCAGCGCCAGACTCGTCACAATTTTGCCCTTTTGTTGCGTCTTTTGCTTGCCCGTCAAGATGCCTTTTTCCAGCAGGGGAATGATCGCGTCGGTAATCACATCGGAGTGAATGCCCAGATCCTTGCGGTCTTCAAGGTATTTCAGCGCTTCATTGGGAATACGGCCCAGGCCGATTTGCAGGGTGGAGCCGTCCTCAATCGTGCTGGCAATATAGCGCGCGATCTGCTCCACCACGTCTTCTTCGGTCACTTGGTGCACATATTCAATCATCGGCGAATCGACCTTCACCAACCGGTGGATCTGGCTGTGGTGGATGGCCGAGTCGCCCATGGTCCAGGGCATGTGGGGGTTGACCTCGGCGATGACCAATTTGGCGTTTTGGACCGCCGCCGCAACAATGTCCACCGACACGCCCAGGCTCATGTAGCCAAAGCGGTCGGGCATCGAGACCTGAATAATCGCCACGTCGAGCCGGATGCGCCCGATGTTGAACAACTCGGGAACCCTGGCAATGGAAATCGGCAGGTACTCGGCAATGCCCAATTTGATCGCGGCGCGGACATCCGATCCGACAAAAAAGCAGCGATGTCGGTACTTGGTGGTCGGTTTGCCCGCCACGTCATGGGGAATGGCGCCATTGGTCAAAAAGTGGACCATTTCCACGTCGGCCGGTGGATTGGGGAGCGCTTCCAGCGCG
>JAIPCE010000167.1 GCA_021738345.1 Rhodoferax sp.
CGTTTCAAACTATTTTTCGTCACCATGCATTCCATCATCACGTACTCCGACGGGCCGCATAGACAAGCTGTCATTGCACTGTGGAGGACGGTTTTCGGTTACGAGGCGCCACACAACTCCCCTGAACTAGCCATCGACAAGAAGTTGGCCGTGCAGGACGGACTCTTTTTCGTGGCGCAGGAAGCCGGCGATGTGGTCGGTACGGTTCTGGCGGGTTACGACGGACACCGCGGTTGGTTGTATTCGGTGGCAGTGCATCCCAAGATGCGTCAGAAAGGCTTGGGCGCAGAACTCGTGCGCCACGCAGAACAAGCGCTCTCGAAGCTCGGCTGCGTGAAAATCAATCTGCAAATTCTGGGGGGCAACGCGAATGTGGCGGCATTCTACGAAGCGCTCGGGTACACCGTCGAGCCTCGGGTGAGTATGGGGAAAATTCTGCTTCACTCGGACGATTCCCTGGCTCTCAAGAAAGCTCCGACTTGAATGCAGATTGAACTTTTGAAGGCCTCGGATGCGCCGCAATACCGAATCATGATGCTTGAAGCATATACGCTGGCGGCTGACGCGTATACGTCAACTGCAGAAGAACGTGCGGCGGAACCCGAGTCGTTTTGGGTTAATCGTATCGCAGGCGCAAGGGGCCTAAGTGCAGCATTTGGGGCAATTGTGGGTCAGGATCTTGTGGGAACAGTAGCACTCGAGTTTGCAACCAAGCCCAAGACTCGGCACAAAGGAGCTGTCATTGGCATGTATGTGAGGCCTCACGCGAGGGGAGCAGGTACAGGCAAATTATTGCTTGCGGCCGCAGTAGCGCATGCCCGGGCCATGCCCGGCCTCCATCTGCTCAACCTGACAGTGACTGAAGGCAACGAGCCTGCGCTCAAGCTTTATCGCAGTTTTGGCTTTGAAGTCTTTGGCACCGAACCCATGGCCATAAGGACATCAAGTGGCTACAAGGCCAAGATTCATATGTGGCTGCCACTCACCAGTGCGCAGCCGCAATAGTCATCGGCAGCCGCTATCCCGGTGAATGCAGGTTCAACGTCAAACCTGGAACTCAAGAACTTCTCGAATGGTCTGAATAGTTTTAGGGCCAATGCCAGGCACCTTCCTGAGCTGTTCGGGAGTGGCGGATAGAACCTCGCTGGCACTTGCGAAGTGCTTGAGCAATTTCTTAGCAGCAGTTGGTCCGATGCTAGGCAGTCCCTCAATTAGAAACTGGGCTTGAGTTGCCCGACTCTTGGGCTTTGATGCTCTTAGGGGGACCTCGTAGCCCAGACCCTCTACGGCGTGGCGTTGCATGGTCAGCAGCATCTGTGCCGAATGATCTCCGTCTCTCGTCGATACCACTGGAAGGCGCTCAATGACGGAGATATACGACAATGCGCCAACAATCGCCTCAGGCGAAATCGCGGACTGGGTATCGAACGGGTCCCCTTCGACCATTATGAAGACCCTTTCGTATGCGTCTTTCAGTATTTCGACTTGCAAGAAGAGTCTACGGTCCATGATGGAACCTGCAAAATCCTCAGCCGTTTTTCTTTCTACAGCGACTCCGTCAGCCAGGACGTAATCACCGCATTCAAGCTCTTCAACAATCACCTCGGCCCCACGGTTCAGGAGCAATTGAATCAGCCCACTAGTGCTTTCTCGGGAGTCGACAATAATTCTTGCCATATGATTCCTGGGGACTTTAAGTTGATTCGAATATCGGACAGCAGGTAAGGGAGGGAAACCCCCATTATTTGCGGTAACTGCCAGGTACCTTTGCTTGGGTATTCCGGCCCGCCGTGACCGGCGATTCCGATTTATAGTGACCGCTATTTCGGGCCAATCAAAGGTATTTTGGCGGACTGCAGCAGACCCTTATGCGGAATTAGA
Source organism: Rhodoferax sp. (assembly GCA_021738345.1). Classification (GTDB taxonomy): domain Bacteria; phylum Pseudomonadota; class Gammaproteobacteria; order Burkholderiales; family Burkholderiaceae_C; genus Allorhodoferax. Next base: position 1,882 of record JAIPCE010000167.1, read on the forward strand.
GGTTGGCGATCTGGCTTCTCCAAACCGGGCATTGGATCTCACAAAACGACGGTCAGCTTTGTGGTCATCACATCGCGAACCCGGGCAGCCGAGTTGGGCCAGAAGCGGGCTTATGATATTTCAACCTGACGGTCAGCAAGAGACCCAAAGGCGAAGTAGCCGATTCCGATTTGCCTGCTCCAAACCGGGCACTCGTTTCTCCAGGGCGACCGGCAGCTAACTGGCGGTGATTTCGTCAAAATCAAATTCTGGACCTGACCAGGTGTTGACATGAGCTAAAAGTATCCGTGGGGAACAATCCTTTCTTAAGCGGACGTTGCGATGCTTGAAAAGCTGAGTGCATAGCTGACGCATCGGTCATTTGCCATCGCTTACAGTGAAATGCGCAGAACTGTGAAACTTGAAGAAAAGTGGATTTAGTTTCTCCAATGTACTAAGTGCAAACCCTACATTTTCGGAATTCCGATAGTTCCGAAGCCCCGACGAGAAGGACACTCCAATTTTGGAATCTTGAAACCAGCGTGGCCTCTGCGGTGGATTGAAAGTTTCCGCGCGAGACCGCCCACCTGCAAGGAGCCTGAGCCATGAATTTGAACACTGCTGCTTACATCCAAGAATTCACGGAAGCACCCACCTTGCGCCCGAACCGCTCGCACCTGCACTGTGTTTCTTCCCAGGTACTGGACACGGGCGACAAACCTGCGCATAGTCGCGTCATGCTCCAAACCGTCATCGCCGTAACCCCGCCTGCAGTAGAAATCAGGACTATCGACAACCAGTCGATGGCTCAGGCTGGTTTTCAGGTGATCGACCAAGATTTGGTACGTTTGCAATCGAAGCCGCTCCAGGCGCGCCAGGTGGTCATACGCCTGGAAGGTTGCATTGTGGTTTACCATTGCACCAACTTGCGCCTGCGCTCCCGCCCCAGTTTGCCTAGCGACCGCATTGCTTACCTGTCGTTTGGTCCTGAAGCGAGCGGCACGGTAAATGGCTTGCAGGTGCGCCATGACATCATGCTGGCGGTTCCAGCGTCCACCAGCATCAGCTTGGTAAGTGACCCGGGATACGAGAGCATTGTCTTCCTGTTGCGCCCCGATGATGTCAGTGCGCATTTGAAGGTGCGTGAATTGGTGGACAACTTTGAATTGCCCCGCGAAACCGAAGTGCTTCGCGTGGGTACCGATGTGGCGGGCAGCCTTTTTGGCTGGGGCAAGCGGCTGGTGGATATGGCAACAGAGAACCCCGGGCTCTTCAACAGTTCTAAAGAGCAGCGCGTGGCCGCACAGGCCGACCTGGTAGACACCCTGCTGACGACACTTTCAGGCACACGCAAACTGGAGCCGGAACGACGTGAGCGCACCCTCCAGCTGCAAAGCGATATTGTTCGCTCTGCCGAGCGATTCGCCCTGGCGCATGCCGATGAACGCCTCTATGTGACCGATCTGTGTCGTGCTGCAGGTGTGAGCGAGCGGACTCTGGAGTACGCATTTGGTGCGGTCATGGGACTGAGCCCCACCGCCTACCTGACACGCATCCGTTTGCACCGTGTGCACCATGCCTTGTTGCAAGCGCGCCCCGGCACCACCACTGTGACCGAAGAGGCGTTGAACTGGGGTTTCTGGCACTTTGGCGAATTTTCACGCGCTTACAAAAACTGCTTTGACGAACTCCCCTCCAATACGCTGCGGCGCCAATCCAGCAAGGCATAGAAGCAAGAGTTTGCATACAGGAATTGCGGAATCCCGATAGCGCGACGGCTCCGGTTCGAAGAGACTGCAAGCTCTCTTCAACTACCGAAATTCGCCATGACCGCTGCAACAAAAATTCTGGTTCAAAACAACCAAGGTCTGAAATTTACCGAGAGCCCGCGCTGGCACGATGGCAAGCTGTGGTTTCTGGACATCCATGGCAAGGCCATCAAGACGGTAGAGCTGGACGGCACACTAACCACCGTCCTCGACCTGCCCTTTCTGCCCAACGGGTTTGGCATTGCTGACGACGGCACCCTGATCTTTGGCGATGCCCTTGCACGCAAGATTTACCGCTGGGACGGCAAGACGCTCCAAGCCACTGCTGACCTCACCGCGCTCACCGTGTTTTGCCTGAGCGATGGCATCGTGGACCGCCAGGGCCGCATGTATGTGGGCGACATCGGCTATAACTTTTTCGACCCTGCCAACCAACCCGTCAACACCTGCGTCATTGTTAAGGTCGAGCCGGACGGCAGTGCATCGGTGGTCGCGGACCAACTCACGTTCCCGAACGGCATGGTGATCACGCCCGACGGCAAAGCCCTGGTGGTGGCCGAATGCATGGCACAACGCCTGACGGCGTTTGAAATAGCAGCCGATGGCAACTTGCACAACCGCCGCGTGTGGGCCGAGCTGCCCGAGGGAACCCACCCGGATGGCATCTGCCTCGATGCCGAAGGTGCCATTTGGGTCGCCAATCCAGAAGGCAAAGACAACATTCTCCGAGTGCAAGAAGGTGGAAAGATCACCCACCGTGTGCAGCTGGCCACCGATGCTTTCGCGGTAGCGCTGGGCGGAGCAGACGGTCGGCAGTTGTTCGTCTGTACCTCGGCCTCGCACAACCCCGCCGAAATTGCACAGAATTCGACGGCCCGCATTGAAACGCTGGACGTGGAAATAGGCGCTGCCGCGTAAATGAAAGTGATCACACCCCATGAATAGTTTGTCAGTCATATTAAAGCTGGTCGTATTCTCCGGTGTGGTTGCCACTTTGCTGTTGATTGTTGCAACGTCGGGTTGGCTTGCTACGCGCAACGTGGGTGCGCAGCTGACCAGTTTGAGTACAGAGCGACTTCCCTCCATTACCAACCTGATGCGGATGCGAATATGGCAGTTGGCATCCATCTCCGAGAACAGGATTGCAATGGGGTTTGACGTCGCCTCCTTCGATGCCATGGCCGACAAGCAGGTGGGGGTCGAGGAAGGCAATGCATTCTTCGTCGATGTTCTAAAGACAAAGCTGGATGCCGATGAGAAAGTCCTCAGCTTTTTTGCCGAGTACGAAAAGTTGCCAAAACTCGACAAGGAGCAACAAAAGTGGGAGGTACTGCAGACGGACTGGAAGGTTTACCTCGATGCAAACGCTGCAGTCATTGCGACACTGAAAGAACTTGCCAAAGAGAAGGACTGGGATCGGCTTGTGGCGGGCACGAGGTCTTTCTCTCGCATTGATGACTAGGTGCGGCGGCAGAGCCAATCCATTCAAGCCCAACTCGACGGTCTGATTGAACTCAATCAGAACTTTGCCCAATTGGCAGCCGAAGATGGACACCACGCTCAAGACAGTGCCCGCTAGTTGATTTTCGTGATGACAGGAGTTGCGGTGCTCGTATGCAGTATCGGTGCACTGTGGGTGACGCGTGGCATTACGGGGCCGCTACAGGAGGCCCTGGATGTTGCCCGTCGGGTAGCAACAGGCGACCTCACATCGCGTATCGAGTCGGGAAGCAAGGACGAGATTGGGCAGCTATTCGAGGCCTTGCGCCAAATGAATGGAAGCCTCTCCGAAATTGTCGGGAATGTACGCCACAGCTCCGACTCCATCATGGCAGGCTCGTCTGAAATCGCCTCTGGTAACGCCTACCTCTCTTCTCGCACCGAATCGCAAGCCAGCGCGCTCAAAGAAACGGCGTCGTCGATGGAGGACTTGATGCAGATCGTCCAACGCAACGCGGACAATGCGCGCCAGGTCAATTCCCTGGTGCTTTCGGCATCAGACCATGCATTGCAAGGGGGCTCTGAAGTCGAACGGGTCATAACGACGATGGCGTCTATCAAAGACAGATCAGAAAAAATCGTGGCGATTATCGGAGTCATCGACGGAATTGCTTTTCAAACGAATATCCTGGCACTCAATGCCGCAGTTGAGGCTGCGCGGGCGGGTGAACAAGGGCGGGGTTTCGCGGTGGTGGCAGAAGAAGTTCGCAATCTTGCGCATAGAAGTGCGAAGGCAGCCAAAGAGATCAAGACACTCATTGAAGATTCCGTTTCGAAGGTGGATCTTGGCAGCAAGCTCGTACACGATGCCGGGCAAACCACGGAAAAAATTGTGGCCTCTGTCAAGCACGTCGCAAGCATCATGAGCGAAATGTCCGAGGCCAGCCAAGGTCAAAGCGCTGGAATCGAGGTCGTGAACCACTCTATAACGCAGATGGACGAAATGACGCAGCAGAACGTGGCCCTGGCCGAGCAAGCGATGGCCGCAGCACAAAGCATGCAGGACCAGTCAAAAGCCCTGGCACAAACGGTGGCTACATTTAAAGTATGACGGTTCTCATTTGTCCAGAAATCCCGCAATCAGTCGGGCAATGTGATGCGCCTTGGTGAGGAGAAACAGGTGCCCATCCTCAATGATGTGCAGACGCGCATCGTGCAGCAAAAATGCATGCAACCTGGCGTTGATCAGGGGCACCAGCGGATCGTCATTGCCCGCCAGAATCAGCACCGGATGGCGAATACGCCATAACCAGGGCAGGCTGGTCCAGCCGGCCATGGCCAGTAGTTGGTAGCGGTAGCCTTTGGCATCACCACCACGCACATGCCGGGTGAAAACGTCGATCGCGTGCGGATGTTCACGCAAGGTTCCACCGTAGAGTTTGGGGCCGAAACGGCGCATGTAACCGAGCTCGGAATAGCGTTTTGGATTGAGCATCTTGAGCAGGACGCGCGGGTGCCCCGGTACCATGGCGGCGGCTCCCATCGAAGTTGCTGCAAGTATGAGTTTGCGCACGCACTTGGGATACTGAATGGCATATTGCTGTGCCAGACCACCCCCCCATGAAACCCCCATCACATCCACCTTTGTGTAGCCCAGGTGCTCCAGGAGTTTGCGTGACAGACGCGCCATGCCGAATAAGCGGTAAGGCCTTTTGGGGGGAGGCGACTTTCCAGCGCCGGGCACATCGAAGATGATGGCTTCGATTTCTGCTAGTGCAGACAGTAGGGGGATGACCAGCTCCATGTTCGCGCCAATGCCATTGAAGATCAGCAACGGGGGCGACGACGAGGGCGCACCAGGGCGTATGCCCACACGCAGAAGCTGCGCCCCCAGGGTGAGGTAGCCGATGTGCAGGCCCGACGCCGGGTCGATCTGCACATCGCTCAAAAGCGACAGTGCAGGCCGCGTGGAGCCCTGAGGGCTAATTTGCAAGTGCATGGAGACGTTTAGGTTTGGAACACGTATTCGCCGGGCGCATCCATGATCGGCTTGTGCTTTCGGCTGCCTAGGCGCCTGGGCGCGGCGATGCGTTCACCAGAGATTGCCTGCAACCACTCCATCCAGTGGGGCCACCAACTTCCCTCGTGTCGAGCCGCCTGGTTTACCCAGGACTCTCCATCGCCACTATGGGCATTACCGGAAAAGAAAAACGACTTGGCTGCACCTGGCGGGTTCAGCAGGCTTTGCAGGTGTCCGGCATTGGCCAAGGTGAAGACGCTTTTCTTGCCGTAAATGCGTGCCGTCTGGTAACACGCTTTCCAGGGCGTGATGTGGTCGGTGATGCCGGCAACGACATAGGCATGCACATCGACCTTTTTCATGTCGATGGATTCGCCCAGCACGGTCATGCGGTTGGCATGGGCGTAGGGGCTTTTTTGCATGATGTCGAGCAGATCGCAGTGAAACGCCGCTGGCAGACGCGTGGTGTCCGCGTTCCAGTACAAGATGTCAAAGGCCGGTGGGTCGTTGCCCAGCAGGTAGTTGTTGATCCAATAGTTCCAGATCAGGTCATTGGGACGTAGCCAGGCAAAAATGCTCGCGAGTTCACTGCCTTCGAGCACCCCTTTGCGGCGCGTTGAGGCCTTGAAGGCAGCCACGCTTTCATCCGTCAAGAGCAGGCCCATGGTGGTGTCCTGAAAATTTTCCGGATCTAGCACACACACCGGTGAAGTGATGTTGGCCACTTTGTGCTGGCCGGTGGCCGCAAGCCAACCCAGATAAGCGGCAGTGGTCATGCCGCCAGAACAGGCTCCCCACAGCGAGATGTCCGGGCTGCCGGTAATTTGGCAGCTGGCATCCACGGCCGCGTCGAGCGCTTCAATGTAGCTGGACATGTTCCAGTCGCGCTGCTCTGCGGTCGGGTTGCGCCAGCTCACAGCAAACAGTTGAATGCCCTGTTGCACTGCAAACCGGATCAGACTTTTCTCTGGCGACAAGTCCAGGGCATAGTATTTGTTGACCTGCGGAGGGCAAATCAACAGGGGGCGTTGAAAAACGGTCTCGGTTTGGGACTGGTACTGGATGAGCTCCAGCACTTCGTTGCGAAACACAACTTTTCCGGGGCAGGTCGCCAGGTTCACACCGACTTTGAACTTGGATTTGTCTACTGATGCGGGCAAGCCGTGGTTATGCCGCATATCGTGGACCAGATTCTTGAAGCCTTTGACCCAGCTGGCCCCGCCGGTGTCCACCGCACGCTTGAGTGAACTGGGGTTGAACAAGGTATTGCTGGGTGCTATCGCATCCAGAACTACGGATACAGCCAATTGGGCACGGGCTTTATCGCGCTGTCCCAGGGTCGTGGCATCAATATACTTTGCCAGCGCCTGGTACAGCGTGGCATGCGATTGCATCAGGCGTTTGTGGATGGCACTGGTTTGCCACGCCGAATCGGCAAAGCGCTTGTCCTTGGGATCGGGGGTGTAGTCCGATTGCCCCTTGATCGCCCGGACCACCGCCTTGGTACCAGAGATCAGATGGCGCGCTGCATTGGCAGGCTCCTTGGTAACGGCACTGAGCAAGGCTTGCACGCCTTCGCCTAGGTCGGCCATGCGGATGCCCACAAAAGGGCTCACGGCCAAGGTGTTGCGCGCCGCGGCATCTTCCAGGCTGTTGTCAACGACGCGGCGCTTGGCCTGCTTGCGTAGTGGTTTGGCTTTGGCTGTGCTCATGGTGCAATGATCAGTGCGAGGGTGCTGGCTATCAGTGCGGGTTTGGCCTCATTTTCGATTTCCACCGTATGCTCTGTGGTCACCAACAGTCGCCCCTGGCCTTTGTCCTCCAGTGCGGTCAAGGTCATGCGGTCGCGGATGCGTGCACCACTTTTGACCGGCGCCAGAAAGCGCAATTTGTCTCCACCGTAATTCAGTGCTTGGCTCACGCCGAGTGGACTAACAAATATGTCAAATGCAAACTGGGCGAGCATGGAATAGGTAAGGTAACCATGCGCGATAGTGGTCCCGAAGGGGCTGTCTTTGGCTGCACGCTCCACATCCACGTGGATCCATTGGCGGTCGCCCGTGCAATCGGCAAATGCATTGATGCGTGCCTGGTCTACGGTGACCCACTGGGATATTCCTAATTCTTTGCCTACCCACTGCGAAAGCGTTGCCAGTGTAGGAGCGTCATTTGTTGGCATGGGTCGATCCGTTTTACTTGGAGAGAATATGCACTGCCACTGCGCCCTCTTCGACTCCGATCATGCCGCCGCCGTTTTCCTGAATCGCATGACGCGCGCCCTGCACCTGGCGGTCGCCGGCTTCACCACGCAGCTGGATCACCAGTTCATACAACTGGCCAATGCCTGTAGCGCCGATGGGGTGTCCCTTCGATTCCAGACCGCCTGACACATTGATTGGAATACGGCCGCCCAAGGTGAAATCGCCGCGCTCGGCGGCAGGACCACCTTGGCCCAAGGGCACGAAGCCAAGGTTTTCAGCCTGAATGATCTCGCCCATGGCGGCCGCGTCATGCACTTCGGCCACATGCATGTCGTTGGGGCCGAGGCCCGCGATTTCATAGGCTTGATTGGCGGCCAGATGCGCCAAGTGGAGCTCCGGTTGGTCATAGCGACGATTGCTGAAACTGCGGATCACGCTGGCGGCCACCTTGATGGCACGCGACTTGTCTGCGCCGATGCGCTTGAGACCTTCTTCGGTGCATAGGATCACGGCGGCGGAACCGTCGGTAATCGGTGCGCACATGGGCAGCGTCAGCGGGTAGGTGATGGGCGGCGCAGCGAGAATCTGGTCAATGGAGAATGACTTGCGAAACTGCGAATAGAGGTTGCGCGTGGAATGCTCGTGGTTCTTGGCCGAGATGGCAGCGATCTGGCGTTGCGTGGTGCCAAATGTCTTCATGTGGAAGCGGCACATGGCGGCGTAAATCGACATGAACTTGCTGAAGGGCTTTTCCGATTCGGTGCCCGGAGGCAGATCGACGCCCTCGCCCATTTTCATCAGGGTTTTGTAGTTTTCATCGGCACGCGCCACGTCCCAGCCACCTTCCATGATGGCAATGCCTCTGGTTTTGTCAGCGACATTCATCTTTTCGCAGCCCAGCGCCAAAGCCACGTCGGTGGCTCCCGCCTTGAGCGACTGGATCGCCAGATGCACAGCGGAACTACCGGCAGCACAGCCGTTGTCGATATTGAAGATCGGGATTTGCTCAATGCCGATTTTGCTCATTACCACCTGGCCGGGAATAGCCAATTGGCCTTGCAGCGGGCCATTGGTGATACCGGCGTAGTAGGCGGTGCCGATGTCCGATATTTTGCAGCCGGCATCTTTAAGGGCACCTTGCAGCGCCTCGCCTGCCAGGTCTTCCAGGCTGCGATCAAAGTGCCGTCCGAAAACGGTCATGGCGATGCCGGCAATGTAAATAGTGCTCATAGTAAATATTCTGTGATTACGTTAAAAATGGGTGGGTGTGCTCTCAGGGTGCGATTCATGGGTGCATTTAGATCTTGCGTGCGGAGTCCTTCCAGTACTCGGCACGCAAGTCTTTCTTCAGTACCTTGCCCACCATGCTGCGCGGCAGCTGGGCAATGAAGTCCACGGTTTTGGGTGCCATGACGCTGCCGAGCTTTTCTTTGCACAGGGCGATCAATTCTTGGGCAGTGACGGTGTGGCCGGCATTGAGCTCCACCACGGCCTTGACCGCTTCGCCCCACTTTTCATCGGGAACACCAATCACAGCGCAGTCCTGCACA
>JAIPCE010000168.1 GCA_021738345.1 Rhodoferax sp.
GGTCGGATCCGAATTCGGGGCAGCAACCTCACCGGCGGGCTGCAACGTTGAACGAAATTCGGCTCTGACCCCAGTTTCAGCCCCAGTCGGAGAAATTGCACCCTGACTTTGCCCAGCAAACACAGGAATAACCGCCCCATTCTCTAGCGTCTCTGTCCGCTGGTACGCTGTGTCAGCCGGAGTTAGCCCGTCGGGGAACGGGAAGGTTTCAAAACAGGTTGTGGGGGTGTAGCGGGGTCTATCCTCTAGCGATGTACCCAAGCGCAAGGACCAGAGCTCATGAAAACGACTATGCAGGATGCCAAAGGTGGTGTCGTCGGAGCGGGCGATGGCCAGCGTCGCCTGATCCGGCAGCACTGCGGCGTGCATCCATATGAAGCAACGGTGCTTGGAAACGGCTGCTGTGATGATGTAGCGAGCAAGCGGGGCCAGTGCGGCACGCATGTCCACGCGTGGTCGTGCGTGCCGCCACCAATTGCGTGCTACTTGCTTGTCGCTATTCTTCACTGCTATCGGTCGCACAACCTTTGCCACATAAGCAAACGGAGCCTCAAACAGCATAGCGTCCGCCTCGGGCATGTGGGTACCAAAATCAACGATCCAGCGGTCGCCCCAGCGGCGAGTCAAGTCGATGCCGTTGCACAAGGGCCGCAGCACCCGCGCGTTGGATTGACCGTTCGGGTTTGGCTGCTGCAGCCATTGGCGCGCCTGCTCCCCAGCAATATCAAATGGCGCTTTTTTGGACGCCCCCATAAAGCAAGTATCAGCGGTTTCAGGCAATTGCGCAGCAGCAGTGAGGTCGGCCCCGCTCCCGTCTGCATGGGCAGGTGTCAGGTCGGAATGGATGGCCTCTACTTGTACGCCGTCAAGTTTTGCACCGGTACCATGGCCAAAGCAGACTAAAGACACACGCACGGCAGCACCGTCATTGACCCAGGCTTCATCGCTCCAGGCGTCAAAAATGCGGCTACGTTCACAAATTGCATCCAGCACTTTGCGATTGGCACCCCCGCGTAAGGAGTTTGTGGAAACCAGGCCCGCAGCGTTCAAGTGACTCCCCTCAATGGCAAGACGCGCCTTGTCAAACCAATAGCAAACCAGGTCAGCGCCGGCAGGAACGCGTCCCGCGAAGACGGATTCGAGCGCTTCGAAGTAATCGCCCCCCAACTCACCGCGCTTTTTGCTGCCACCCAAAAACGGCGGATTGCCAATGACGATGTCGGCTTTTGGCCAGGTGGCTTCTGAGATTCGTTTGCCTTCGGATGAGACCGAAATTGGACAGCTTGGCCGGTTGATCGAGGTCGGAGCTTTTTCTCCGGCTGCGACGGAAACTGGGGTCAGAGCCGAATTTCGTTCAACGTTGCTGGTCGCCGTTGAGGGTTTTGTCCTGAATTCGGATCCGACCCCACTTTCCTTCCCTGCGCTCGCTGCCTTGCTTTGCTCCCCCGCGCTCGGTGCCGTGCTTTCATCCCCTCTGCTCGGTGCACTGCTTTCATCCCCTACGCTCGGTGCGGTGCTTTCCTTCCCTGCGCTCGGTGCATTGCTTTGCTCCCCAGCGCTCGGTGCGCTGTTGGCGCGATCAGCAAACGGCCCATAGACCTGCCCAGACCGAGCATCCACGTCGGAGCCCACTTCACCCCCCTCAAAACACAGCAGCGCATCCCGGCATTCGATGTGGTCCAGGGGGTCCAGCACTGGGTTGATTTTGAAATCGTAGCCATGGTCGATGCGCCATTGCAATTCACCGATCCACACGGTCACGCGCGCCAGCTCAGCGGCGTAACCATTGAGCTCAATGCCGAGCACGTTGTGCGGCCCGGTCACCAGGTCGGCCTGTCGGTCCAGGCCCAGGGCGGCAGCATCCAAGTGACTTTGGTGCTCGATGTCCTTGAGTGCTTTGAGCGCCAGATAGAGAAAGTTTCCGCTGCCACAGGCCGGATCCAGCACCCGATAGGCTTTGAGAGACTCCAGCCACAGCACAAACTTGTCCTGGGCGGCGCGGTGGTTTTTGTCGCCGCGCCGCTTGCTTTTGGCCATCAGCGCCTGGATTTCGGAGGCCATCACGGCCCACTTTTGCATCAGTGGACGTGTCAGCAACGGCTCCACAATGCGGGCAATGGTGGCCGTATCGGTGTAATGTGCGCCCAACTGACTGCGCTTGGAGGGGTCCAGACCGCGCTCAAACAAAGTGCCAAAGATAGAAACGTCGATCGCGCTCCAGTTTAGCGCTGCCGCATTGCGCAATTCGCTCACTTCCAGAATACTGAGCTCTGGCACGTGTACAGACTGGAACAAGCCACCGTTAAACCACGGTATATCGTCGTTGCCATACAGCCCGCCATCGCGCATGACCGTCAGCAAATTGACCAATCCCCGGGTGAGTTTGTCGGCAGTGAGGTTCTTGTTGTTGACCAAGCCTTCGAACATACGCCTAGGTAACAGTCCCACATCTTCGGCAAAAAAACAAAACAGGCATTGGGTCAGGAAATGGGCAACCCGATCAGGGTCTTGCCCGCGCCGGCGCAGTCCATCGGCCAGGTTTGCAAAGCTTTTGGCGGCCTGTTCGGTGATGTCGCGGTTGGTAAGGCGGGGTTTGAAGCTCTCTGGCGCGGTCCAGATGCGACGCAACAGAGCGAGCTTGTCGGGCTGATCGAGTTCGTCTAGCAAAACCGTGTGGGTTTGGCTGGGGTGGCCGGTGAACTGGGTGTGGATGCGAATCAGCAGTCGGTCTGACACCACCAGAATGGGTGGACTCGCCAAGGCCAGACTGTAGGTGAGTAGCTGCTTGAGCGCGGCATCGAGGTTTTTGCCGGGAGCTTTGTTTTCCCAGGCAAAGACACCACGCATGAATACATCGGCGTAGCCGGCCTTGCCGCCAATGACGGTGCTTTTTTCTTCAAAACGATAGCCGTCAGCGCTGCCGGGTTTGGGTACACCCAGTAATTCGCACAAATCCAGAAAGTGGCTTTGTGCACCCTGCTCTTCATTGAGCGCATACGCAGGGCCAGCCACACCGCCGGGTGCGCCCCATTTGGCTATGAATTGTTGGGGGGTCATTGCTCGTTATTTGCTCCTTGCCCGCGAAGTTACCGCATTTTCTGCGTTTGCCAGTCGGCGCATGAAAATATCGTCTGGGCTAGGGACTGGGTTGCACATAATGTCCCGCTTGTGCTGCGTTTTTCTTCGGTTGGGGCGGAAATTGGGGTCAGAGCCGAATTTCGTTCAGCTTTTCTTGTCGCCGTCGAGGTTCTTGTCCTGAATTCGGATCCGACCCCACTTTCCTCTGCTGTGCGCCTGCTGTCGCGCTTGTGCTGCGTTTTTCTCCGACTTAGACGGAAACTGGGGTCAGAGCCGAATTTCGTTCAACGTTGCTGGTCGCCGTTGAGGTTTTTGTCCTGAATTCGGATCTGACCCCACTTTCCTTCCCCGCGCTCGGTGCGGTGCTTTCCTCCCCTGCTTGCGCTGGAGCTCTTTGCTCGCCAGCAAGTGCCGCAACGCGACTCACACCCCGACATTCCACGGCGATTGAGGCATGATGGCGGGATGCCATTGCACTCGCCTCCCCTCCCTCCCCCGCCGCGCTGGCTCGCATATTTTTTTCTGGCACTTAGCATGTCACTGGTTGGCAGCTATGTGGCTTTGTCAAAGCCACTGGTGGCGGCACTGCCGGTGTTTTTGCTGGCCTGGCTGCGCTTTGGAATTGGCGGATTAGCGATGGTGCACTGGTTGAAACGGCCAGCCAACGAACTAGCCATGTCTGGCAACACCAAACGTCTGTTGTTTCTGGAGTCTTTTCTGGGCAACTTCATGTTCACGATCTGCATGCTGTTTGGTGTCAGCATGACCAGCGCGCTGTCAGCGGGTGTCATCATGGCTACGATTCCCGCGGTGGTAGCCCTGATGAGCTGGGTCTTTTTGCGCGAGCACATTGGGCTGCGGGTCTGGGCCTCGGTCGCCTGCGGGGCGCTTGGTATTGGGCTGTTGGCGCTTACCAAGGGCGATAGCGCGCACATGCCGACCAACAACCCAAACACTGCGGGCAATGCGCTGCTGGGCAACTCTTTGGTGTTTGCGGCGGTGTTGTGCGAGGCGGCCTATGCGGTCATAGGGAAAAAATTGACTGGTACGCTGTCACCCAAACGCATTACGGCACTGATCAACCTGTGGGGCTTTTTGCTTATGACACCGCTAGGTCTTTACGCGGCATGGGGTTTTGAATTCGGCACCGTGCCGGTGCAGGCCTGGGTGCTGCTGGTGTTTTATGCACTGGCCGCAAGTGTCTGGACGGTGTGGCTTTGGATGACCGGCCTCAAAACCGTCCCCGCCGCCCAGGCAGGGGTGTTTACCGTCATGCTGCCGATTGCGACCGCACTGGTGGGCGTGCTGGTGCTGGGTGAAAAGCTCGGCATGACCCAAATCGTGGCGTTTGCTATTGCCTTGGTGGGCGTGGTGCTCGCCACGTTGCCGGCACCTGGCAACGGCGTTAAAGCGGTGGATTTGCGGTGACCACCATTCCGTCCTCGTCGGCAAATAGCCAGTCGCCGGGTCGGATCGTGACCCCCTGAATCTGCACAACGACACCGGCTTGCCCCTGGTTGCGCTTTTCGGTGGGCAATGGCATTGCCGCCAGAGCGCGAATGCCAAGCGCAAGGTCGGCCAACTCGACAATGTCACGCACACACCCATCGATCACCACCCCAGACCATCCATTGCGGGCTGCTGCAGCACCCAGGTTGCCGCCGAGTAGCGCACGGCGCAGGGACGCCCCGCCATCAACAACCAAGATTTGACCGACGAGCCCGTGCGCAGTTTCGACCAGACCCGAGGTGTCGACGGCGGCTTTGACCAGGCTGTTGTCTTCAAAACACTTGACCGTCACCACCGGACCAAAAAAATTGCTGACACCACCAAACCCGCGGAAAACCGGCGGCAGGACCCGAAAGTTGCCGCTGCTGTCATTCTTGTGCTCGTCACTCAAATCGCAGGTGGAAAACACTTTTTGCATCGCTGAAGACTCCTTTTAAGCTGGTGTCGTCATTTTCCAATGTAAAAAACAACATGGCGACGTGAAAAAGCGGTTTTCCCTCTTGGAAACCCGCTTTTTCTCCAGTAGCATGCGGGTTACCAGTGGGAAGGCTGACTTTTACTGGTGATTAATCAACTTCAAGAAGGACAATCAACCATGGCAACTGCGAAAAAAGCACCGGCGAAAGAAGCCGCCCCCGCAAAGAAGGCGGCTCCTGCGAAAAAGGCTGCGGCCCCTGCCAAGAAAGCTGCTCCCGCCAAGGCTGCCGCTGCTCCCGCCAAGGCAACAGCCGCACCAGCAGAAAAGGCCGCTGCAAAAGCACCCGCCAAAAAGGCCGCTCCTGCAAAAGCAGCTCCTGCAAAGGCAGCTCCCGCCAAGGCAGCTCCCGCCAAAAAGCGCACCGTCAATGCAGCATTTATGAAAGCCCTGACTCCGAGCGCCGCCCTGGCCGCTGTGGTGGGTGCCGCACCCCTGCCGCGCACCGAGGTGGTGAGCAAAATGTGGGTGTACATCAAGAAGAACAAGCTGCAGGATGCCGTCAACAAGCGCATGATCAATGCCGATGCCAAGTTGAAGGAAGTGTTTGGCAAGATGCAGGTCTCTATGTTTGAGATGGCTGGCCTGATCGGCAAGCACCTCAAATAACGCCCGCTAGCTAGCGAACACCAGGCCGGTTCGACCGGCCTATTTTTTGGCTTCACTGACCCATGTTGCGCTTTATCTTCACGCGCCTGAGTTTGGTCATTCCGACTTTTTTCGGCATGACCCTGCTGGCGTTTTTCCTGATCCGCATGGTGCCGGGTGATCCGATTGAAACCCTGGCGGGCGAGCGCGGTATTGACGCGGCGCGCCACGCCGAGCTGCTGCAGGCCTACGGACTCGACCGCCCGGTCATCGTGCAATATGGCATTTACATTGCCAAAGTACTGCAGGGCGACCTGGGCAAGTCCATCATCACCCAAACCCCGGTGCTGCACGAGTTCTCGGCGCTGTTTCCGGCCACCATCGAGCTGGCACTGTGCGCGATTGTGTTTGCGCTGGTCATAGGGTTACCGGCGGGCATCATCGCGGCGGTCAAGCGCAATTCTGTGCTGGACCATGGCGTGATGGGGGTCTCGCTCACCGGTTACTCGATGCCGATTTTCTGGTGGGGCCTGTTGCTGATTTTGCTGTTTTCGGTGCAACTTGACATGACCCCGGTCTCGGGTCGCATTGCGGTGCAGCACTTTATTGAGCCCGTCACCGGTTTTCTGCTGATAGACACGCTGCTGGTCGGCGACCACGCCGCATTTTGGTCCGCTGCGTCACACCTGATTCTGCCCACGATTGTGCTGGGCACCAATCCTTTGGCCGTGATTGCGCGCATGACGCGCTCGGCCATGCTCGAGGTGCTGGGTGAAGACTACATACGCACCGCACGCGCCAAGGGGCTCTCGGGGCTGCGCGTAGTGTCTGTGCATGCGCTGCGCAACGCCCTGATTCCGGTGATCACCGTGATTGGCCTGCAGGTGGGCGTGCTGTTTACCGGTGCCATTCTGACCGAAACTATTTTTTCGTGGCCGGGCGTGGGCAAGTGGCTCATTGAGGCCATCAGCCGGCGCGACTACCCGGTGCTGCAAGGCGGCATGCTGCTGTTGGGGGCCGTGGTGATGGCGGTCAATTTGCTGGTGGATGTCGCGTACGGCATCATCAATCCGCGCATCAGGCATCCTAAATGACCCATGCTTCTCCTGCTATTGCGCCACAGCAAGCCGCTCCGGCGCATCCGCTCATCGACTTCTGGCGCTATTTCAGCGCCAACCGGGGTGCCATGGGCGGATTGATTATTGTGCTGGCCGTGCTGCTACTTGCTGCCTTTGCCGATGTGGTCGCACCCTACCCGCCCTTTCAGACCGACAACAGCGTGTTTTTGGTGCCGCCCGCGTGGCAGGCTGGCGGGTCGACGGCACACCTGCTGGGCACGGACGCGATCGGGCGCGATATTTTGTCGCGCCTGATCCATGGTGCCCGGCTGTCGCTGACCATCGGTATTGCGGTGGTCGCGGTGTCGGTGCTTGTAGGCACGGTTCTGGGGCTGCTAGCCGGGTATTTTCGGGGTATTTTTGAGATTGCCATCATGCGCCTGATGGACATCTTGCTGACACTGCCAAGCCTGCTGCTGGCGATTGTGATTGTGGCGATTTTGGGACCGGGGCTCATGAATGCCATGCTGGCGGTGTCGATTGTGGTGCTGCCGCACTATGTGCGCATCACGCGGGCGGCAGTGATTTCCGAGATGTCCAAAGACTATGTCACGGCGGCGCGCATGGGTGGGGCCGGGCACCTGCGGGTGATGTTCAGCGAAGTGCTACCCAATTGCACAGCACCGCTGATCGTGCAGGCGTCACTCGGTATCTCGACCGCCATTTTGGATGCCGCCGCCCTTGGCTTTTTGGGGCTGGGTGCGCAGCCGCCCTCGCCCGAATGGGGCACCATGTTGGCCGATGCGCGCGAATTTGTGCTGCGGGCCTGGTGGGTAGTGACTTTTCCGGGTCTGATGATTCTGATCACTGTATTGGCCTTTAACCTGCTCGGCGACGGCTTGCGCGACGCGCTCGACCCCAAGCTTAAGCGCTAGTTCCGTCCATGGCACTTCTTGAAATTGAAAACCTGTCGGTGGACTTTCCGTCGCACAGCGCCGTCATGCACGCGGTGGAGGGCGTCAGTTTGTCTCTCGAACCTGGTGAAGTACTGGGCATCGTGGGCGAGTCCGGCTCTGGCAAGAGTGTGACCATGATGGCACTGATGGGGCTGGTTGCCTACCCGGGTCAGGTACGCGCCGACACCTTGCGCTTTGACGGGCATGACCTGCTTAGCTTGTCGGATCGGCAGCGCCGCCGGCTCACTGGCAAAGACCTGGCGATGATCTTTCAGGACCCGACCACCAGCCTGAACCCCTGTTTTACCGTGGGGTTTCAACTGGCCGAAACCCTGAAACTGCATCTGGGCATGGACAATGCTGCAGCACGTAAGCGCTCTATCGAGCTGCTGGAGCAGGTGGGCATTCCGGCACCCGAGAGCCGTCTGGCGATCTTTCCACACCAGCTCTCGGGCGGTATGAGCCAACGCGTCATGATCGCGATGGCAATTGCCTGCAATCCCAAGCTCTTGATTGCCGACGAGCCTACGACCGCACTGGACGTGACGATTCAGGCGCAAATTCTCGACTTGCTGCGTAGCCTGCAAAAAGACCGCGGCATGGCGCTGGTCCTGATTACCCATAACATGGGCGTGGTGAGTGAAATGGCACAGCGTGTGGCGGTCATGTATGCAGGCCAAATTATGGAGCAGCGCCCGGCCAGCGCCTTGTTCAATGAGCCGCAGCATCCCTACACCGAGGCCCTGATGGCGGCCATGCCTGAGCGCAGCGATGGCCGCTCGCGTCTGGCCACCATCCCTGGTATGGTGCCTGGCCTGTACGACCGCCCAACGGGCTGTCTGTTTGCACCGCGCTGCGAGCATGCCCAACACGGCACCTGCCAGGCACGACCGCCCTTGCGCGCGTCAAGTGACGGGGCGGTGCGCTGTCATTTCCCGCTAGCCGGGCCAGCCGCGTTGACACTCCAAAGGGCAGCAGCATGAGTGCCATCGCAGTCTCAAAGGGACAGGCAAAGCTCGTCGTTCAGGCTGAGCAGTTGCACCGGGTTTACGCCATCAGCAAAGGCTTTTTGCGCACACCCGATCAGTTGCAGGCGGTTAGCGGCGTGTCGTTTTCGGTGCAGGCCGGCAAGACCTTGGCTGTGGTGGGCGAATCAGGCTGTGGCAAATCGACCCTGGCACGCATGGTCTCGCTGATCGAAGCACCCAGCCAGGGTGCCTTGCAGATTGACGGTGTCGATGTGGTGGCCGCCTCGGCGCAGGAAAAAATGGCCTTGCGGCAAAAAGTGCAGTTGGTGTTTCAAAACCCCTACGGGTCGCTTAATCCGCGCAAACGCATAGGGCAAATTCTGGAGGCGCCGCTGGAAATCAACACCACGCTTGCGGCCGCACAACGCGCCGAGAAGGCACGCGCCATGCTGGCACTGGTGGGCCTACGCCCTGAGCACTACGAGCGTTACCCCCACATGTTCTCGGGTGGACAGCGCCAACGCATCGCCATTGCGCGCGCGCTGATGCTCAATCCGTCCGTGGTGGTCGCTGACGAGCCGGTGTCTGCGCTCGATGTATCGATCCAGGCCCAGGTGCTTAATTTATTGGCGGATCTGCAGCAGGACCTCGGTCTAGCCTATTTGTTTATCTCGCACGACCTCGGTGTGGTGCGCCACATTGCGCACGACGTGCTGGTCATGTACCTGGGCCACACCGTCGAGCACGGGGAAAAATCCGCGATTTTCGAGCGCCCTTTGCACCCCTACACCCAGGCGCTGCTCGCATCCACACCGGGCCTCGCGGGTTCTGGCCCGGCTCAGCAGCGCAGCGTGCTCAAGGGCGAGCTGCCCTCTCCCCTCAACCCGCCGCGCGGCTGTGTCTTTTCCACGCGCTGCCCGCACGCCACCGAGCGCTGCCGCGCCGAGCGCCCCGAATTGCAGTTGCTACACGGACGCCAAGTCGCCTGCTTTGAGGCGGCCCGCTTGGCCTAGCACGCACCGCCCCGAAAAATGATGTGCTATCGCTTAACATGCAGGTTCAGTGAACTTGTTACATGCCTTAGCAAGGGCTGAATTTTTGCGAGCGCCATTAAGGCGCATTTTTCAGGAGTTTCCTATGTTCCGTTCTTCCGGTACTTCCGTCCGGTTCCGCCCCAGCAAAGTAGCTTTGCTGTGCGCCCTGTCCCTGCCTGTGCTCATGGCCATGGCACCGGTGTCTGCCAAGACTTTGGTCTATTGCTCTGAGGGCAGCCCCGAGAATTTTTACCCCGGCATCAACACCACGGGCACCTCGTTCGATGCCAATGAGCAGATTTATGACAATCTGGCCGACTTCGAGCGCGGTGGAACCACCGTTGTCCCGAATCTGGCCACCAAATGGACGGTGTCCAAGGACGGCACCGAGTACACCTTTTACCTGCGCAAGGACGTGAAGTGGCATTCCAACAAGAATTTCACGCCAACCCGCGACTTTAACGCCGACGATGTACTGTTCATGTTCGAGCGCCAGTGGAAAGAAAACGACCCCTACTTCAAGGTCACCAGCCCCAACCACTCGTATTTCAACGACATGGGCATGCCCAAACTGCTCAAATCGGTGGACAAGGTCGACGAATACACGGTCAAGGTCACGCTCAACAAGCCCGAAGCCCCCTTCCTGTCCAACCTGGCCATGCAATTTGCCGGTGTGCAGTCCAAGGAGTACGCGATTGCCATGTTGAAGGCCGGTACCCCCGAGAAAATTGACCAGGAGCCAATTGGCACCGGCCCGTTCCAGTTGGTGCAATACCAAAAGGACGCGATCATTCGCTACAAGGCCTTTCCCCAGTATTGGGCTGGCAAGGCCAAGATTGACGACCTGATTTTCTCGATCACTCCCGACGCCTCGGTGCGCTGGGCCAAGCTGCAAAAGGGCGAGTGCCACGTCATGCCCTACCCGAACCCCGCGGACCTCGATGCGATACGCAAAGACCCCAAAGTAATGGTACTGGAGCAGCCTGGATTGAACGTCGGCTATTTGGCCTACAACACCACCAAAAAACCGTTTGACGATGTGCGTGTGCGCAAGGCCATCAATATGGCCATCGACAAAAAAGCCATTGTGTCGGCGGTGTACCTGAGCACCGGCGTGCCCGCCACCAACC
>JAIPCE010000169.1 GCA_021738345.1 Rhodoferax sp.
AAGTTGCCATGGGGGCTGCCTTGCTGATCCCGCCTGAGGAGTGCCTGTGGCCAAGTGCGGACAACGTAAGTGCATGAATTGCTGCGAGTTTTTCGATCCTGATCGGCGCAACTTGGAGCGACAACACTACTGCAGCAAACCCGATTGCCGAGGCGCCAGCAAGGCCGCATCCCAAGTCGCCTGGCTGGCCAAACCGCAAAACGTCAACTACTTCTCTGACCCCGCACACGTCGCCCGGGTACAAGCCTGGCGCGCGGCCCACCCCGGCTATAGCCGAGGGCGGCGCAAGTCATCTCCTGCGTTACAAGATACCTCGAGTGCGCAAGTGATTGATTCCATTGAAGAAAGTAGCAAACGTGGTGAGACACCTGCAACACCTGCGTTACAAGATGCCTTCAACACCTTAAAGCCAATGCTCACCGGGCTTATCGCCCATGTGTTCGGCTTTGCGTTACAAGATGACATAGACCAAGCAATGGCCCGCTTGGTACAAATTGGCACCGACATCACCTACCGGAGCCACCATGAAGACCATCAAACAAGTGCTGCGCCATGAACGCGTGCGCATCGTTCCAGAACAATTCAGCTGGGTTGACCACACGCTGGTGCAGCACCACCTGATTGACCGCTGCACCAGCCAAAGCGCTGCGCTGTATCTGTTTCTCGTCACCGTGGCCGACCACCAGGGCCTGAGCTACTACAGCGCCTGCACCCTGGCGACTCGGCTGCACCTGAGTGAGGCGGAGTTGGTAGCCGCACGCAGCCAGCTCATCGAACTCGACTTGATTGCCTGGCAGGCACCGCTCTACCAGGTGCTGTCCCTGCCAGCAAGACGTGCACCAACACCACCTGCAGCAGCATCACCGGCATCACCCACGGTACCACCACCACCGGCATCACCCACGCAGCCCCCAGACATACCCGCACCACCACTCACCCCTCGAGCACGCCCGGCCTTCAACAGCGACGCCAAACATACGCACTCACAGCACCCCCGTGAGTCTGGCCCAACTCCTTGAACTGGGGCGCCGCCATGCTCAACTATGAAACCTACTGCAAGATACACGACCACCTGGGCCGCCAAAGCCTCACCCCCGCCCAGACCGCACAGGCGCTAGGCCTCAATGTGCGCACCGTCACCAAATGGGCAAGCATCCAGCAGTTCCAGCCCCGTGCCAGTAAAACACCCCGCACCAGCAAGCTTGACGCCTACAAAGGCCAAATCGTGCGCTGGCTTGACACCCACCCCTACAGCGCCCAGCAAATCTACCAACGCCTGGTTGAGGCCGGTTATGACGGTGGCCTCACCATCGTCAAGGACTACGTGCATCGCGTTCGCCCACGTGCGACCCAGGCCTATCTGACGCTTGACTTTGCTCCAGGCGAATATTGGCAAGCTTGCCATTACTCGCCGGGGGCAAATTCCAGTCGGTCAAACTGTTCCGGCTCGCGTTTGCACAAGCCACCGCAGAAGCGCTTGACACTGTTGTAGGCCCCCGTAAATCCATGGCTATCCACCAGGTCTTGGTAGATGGACATGAAGTTTCGCTTGAGCCGCAGCTGGGTTTCGATGAAAGTACGGTGGGGCTCGCAGATGGAGACCATTGACTTGAGCCCATCCGGTGGCCGGGGTGGGGGAGTTTGATCGGGAGTGCCGGTGGCCACCCCGGGGGAGTTTGACTTCTGCTGCTCTATGCGCTGGTGATAGGCGCGAATGGTTTTGCGATCAATACCTGTTACACGTTCAATTTGGCGGTGGCTATTGCCCAGCTCCAGAAGTGTCGCTATGGTCGTTTGTCGATGTGGTTTCAAGACGTTCAATCCGGTTTCCCTCAAAAGTGAGGGCGTGACGGTAACGTCTTTACAGAGCCTGGCCGAGGCAGTGAAAAGTGGGCTTAGGCAGCTCTCACCCCGTGGCCGGGGTGGGGGAGTTTGAGGTGGCCATCAGGGCTGTCGGTGATCAAATGCAGTGGTATGGAAGTGCAGACATAGCTTCATCATTGATAGCTGCCAGCGCTTGCTGCATAAGGGATGGAGGCTTTTTTGATGCCTAAGCTTGGCCCATAGTCTGCTGCCAAGCCGCGCACAGCGCCGCCGCGTCGCTCAGGGCATGGTGTGGCGCGAGATTCTGCGATGCGAGGTAGCGCCGTTTGGCCACTTCAAATTCAAGCGCCTGGGGCTTGCCGGTGAAAGCAAGCTGTTGGATGCGAAAGCTGTCGTGCGTCAGGCCGCATTGCTGCAACAACTCAGTCAGCAGCGCGGTGTCGTAGTCCGAATCGGCCAGCAGGATCAGCGGCGCATCAAGCGACAGCAGCCAGTCAAAAATCCGCTGCCCAGCCGCGCGACGGGTCAGACGTTCGCCTTGCCAGAGGGTCGGCAAAATGTGCTGCCTGACCCAGGTGGAACAGGCTGACTCCTGCCAGCCGTCGGTGAATTCGAGGTACAGCGTGTCACCGTTGTCGACCATTAGGCCAATCGACAACAGGCACGGGTCGGAAGTCAAGCCGGTGAATTCGGTGTCGAAAAATACATGCATGGGGTTGTGGGGGCTCTACTATCCACAACAAACATCACAACGCCCGCAACCACCAATAGGAATTAAATTGTCGTAGCCATAGGCTCTATAAAAATGATTCCGGCGGCACCTACCACCCTTAGCGTATGCAGCCATAAGTTCTACCTGTTGCGAACCTGCTTGCTGACGCTCAAGGCGCAAAGCTACATCTTCATGTAGTAACTTGGTATTTCGATTCGTTATATCTGTTACCAATACGCGTGTATCCCAAGAGGGAGCATCGTCAGGCAGACGCAGCATTTTTTTCAGGATTAAATCGAACAGCTCGCGCTGAAGTATGCGTGGATCAACGGCATGAGCCTCCGCTGCTTCTCCGAGTTTGAGTTTGACATTGCGATCAACACGTAGCTTGCCAAGGATCCCGCACTGCCCCAAGGTTGGTGCAATTTTTTTTGCCGCTGCCAGACTGCCGCTCCGTGCCCATCGACATGTCGCTGTGAAAACAATGTCTGGCCCCAGTTCTATCCAGCCAAGTTCATGCGCCCTAACAAGCACCGCGTAGTTCCAAATCGTATGCGCTCGCAGAGCTTGTTTACTTGGACCACCATCGTCAGCATCCTTGTAATCCGGCACCGTCTGTTCTTCAATCAACCTCAAGGTATTGCGACCAGTTTTACTGAGCACGAGTGACCCTTTTCGCATGCACCTGAGTCGTGCGTCAAACTTCTCAGTCGTTAAGGTCTTTAGTTTGTTCCTCTTCGCTAGCCCTTTGTCCGCAGGAGAATAATATAAAAGTGCCTCGCTCGACTTGCCGTCCCGTCCACTCCGGCCAATCTCTTGATAGTATTGATCAATGGATTCTGGCATCGAAAAATGAAGTACCCATCTGACATCTTGCTTATCAATACCTAAGCCAAAAGCGTCGGTAGCAACTACGATCAATGGATTGTTTTTTCGAAATCCTCGAAGAACTTCCTGACGCTGAATAATCGGAGTTCCCCCATGGAAGTGACGCGCAGGTCCTAAGCCAGCATCGTTAAGCATTTCAGAAATTTGCTCACAATCATCGCGCTTGGCACAATAAATAATGCCCGCCCCTTTCTTGCTTAGTTTGCGTACATCCTTGACTACCTGCTGTAGTTTTTGTGCTTCATTTTTAAACTTTTGAACGTGTAGTTGATGCTCGGCGCGAATAGCCTTGTGCTCAATTTCATGAATGTCATCCTCAATACCGAGCGCAGAGAGCAATTGGGGACGAGAATCAGGTGCCAATGTGGCAGTCAACAACAATGTGCGGAGTGGTTGTTCGACCGGTGCCGCTTCTTGCAGCAATTTGCGTATGGGGCCGATACGACGAAAGTCGGGGCGAAATTCACCGCCCCATTCAAGAATCATGTGCGCCTCATCGATCACAAGTCCGCGCAACGCGCCGCTACGGGTCGCGTCAGCAAGCATCTCATACGTCCATGGTTGCACTAACGTTTCAGGCCCAAGAAACAGAAGGTTGAGATCACCTTTACGGATACTGCTACGAATTTTTCGACGTTGTTCCACATCAACACCAGAATTAAGCTGGGCAACCTTGAGTTGGAATTCTCCTGCTTGGTCGTTATGCTCGCTCACCTTGTCAAGTGCATCCTGCATAAGAGCAATCAGGGGCGAGACAACCACTGTCAAGGCGGCGCGATTCTCCTGAGCCCATAGATGAGTTGGAAGGAGATAGCATAAACTTTTGCCCATACCTGTTGGGAGAATCCCAAGAACATCAACTGGATCGCCATCGTGGTAGGCGAGCGCGATGTCAGCCTGCTCATCGCAGGTAAATCCGGACTTAAAACGAGGGACGACTCGCCGCAGTTCCTTATCAATCCACATGCGTCGAGTTTGATTCGACGGCTTGGTTGCACTGTTTTGCATGGTCATCTTTTGGTTTCTGTTGATTTGATCATGGCACTTATTTGCGCCGCCTTGAACTTTGCCTAATTACGAAAGAACCAGGCACTTCCCTTAACTTGGCGGCGGCAATCGCATCAATAACTTCTTCGCGATAGCCATCACTGCTTGCCAGCGGATTTACCGTTTTGCTAGTCTTTGCATCTTCAACACTCGACTGTTCCCAAATGAGTTGCATCTGATCAAGTACGCCGCTTGCCTCATTTGCAGGACCACGCATCACCACCTCCACGCTCTCTTCAAGGCTATATCGGTACCAGTTAGCGCTGCCACAATACACAAGACGATCATCAATCAAAATAAGCTTGGCATGAAGGTTATCCAACAGTCGAATCTCAGTATTTACACGGGATCCAAAGATAGCCCGTGAAGCAAGTGCCTGCGGCAAAAAGCTTGAAGTGGCACCACTTCCGGGCCGCGTAACTACCCGAAGCACAATGTTTTTTGATAACACAGCCACGACCGCATCAGCAAAAAATTTGTCGATCCAAGGACCAACGATGCAGACTTTAGCCGACGCTTTCCTCACGTCAGCTGTCAAATGACCAAGGATGCTACCCTTACCAAGCGTTTGCCATGAGCTTGATTGCATCGCAAAGTTCCTTGTATGTGATTTGGCTGTCGTTTACGTCGACACGACATTCTTCAGCAATGAAGCGTCGAAAAACTGCCTGGTTCGCACCGTGCGCCTTGATTTGTTTGAGTGCTGTTTGCCATGCCTGTGCAACTCGACCGCCGGAGAGCAGTGCTTCGCTGAGACCGTTTCCACCTGGAGTCGCGTCCACTACCCGAAGTTCCGCCTCATTTGCGGCCATCGTCACCTGTAAGTCATTCCGGGAACACTCGACTGCATCACAGATATATCCCTGGAGCAGTGAGCCAAGTACGGGCGCTATTTTGTCACGAACGTCCTTTTTTTTAAGCACATTAACGATATTCCATGTCCAGCCTTTGGTGCGATAAGAAAAGCGATGGAGAAAGGGAAAATCTGCGCCTATGTCACGGGCTACGCCAAACCGTTTCGAAATCTCCGTCAATGACACAATCTTTGTTTTCTGCTTACCTTGAAGATCAATTTCCTGATAACCGTTGAACTGTCTGATAAATTCGAAAATACCGAAAATTAGAGAACCTTTAGTCGGCTTATCGTGCGGCTCCGGTAAGTCCTTACTTTCCGTGAGCTTGAACGCGTCAGTCCATCGACCACGGGTTGCCAAAGTTGGTGTCTCAGGTGTTACAACAATGTGATCGAGTCCTTTCATAAATTTACCGAGTACAACCCCATCCGGACTTTGCCACTCTGCCACGTTCCACTTTCCAACGTAGTTCTTCACCCGAAAACAAACTCCTCGATGTCCTAAGTAAATTCCTTCAGGATGCGCATCTCGGAAAATCGCCATATCTTCGATTGTGGCGACCACGGTATTTGTACCATCAAGGATGAGATTCACTTTCCCCTGCGAGGCACTAACTCGGAAGCCCTTGTAGTACCACGCACTCGCATCCATGTCGACAAGGCCACCCAATTCCTGACTTAACTGGCTCTTCAGTTGATAAAACGTGGGCGCGGCACCGTAGTAATTTGTTAGCGCGCAATTGAATTTTCTTAGTAAGGCCTTGTTTTGGGTCAGTCGTGCTTTCCATTCATAAAGGGCGGCGGCCATCGATTGGAGTCGCACGACATCCAGATGCAGAGGTAACGGCAGAGGCTTCATGTTGTCAACCGAGACCGCTTCCAAGGGTGTCTCAATCAGTCGTTCGTCGGTCGGTGAATATCCCAAGCAAAGCACGGCAAGCCCAGGTCGATCAGAGGAGCGACCTACCCGGCCCAGGCGCTGGAGCAGATCACAGCGTCGCGGAGGAAGATCATCCATAACAACAATGTCGAGGGTCGGTAGATCTACCCCAAGCTCCAAAGCACTCGTTCCTACGATGACCTTTGACTTGCCAACCCCATCGAAGAGATCTCGCTCAAGTACGCGCCTACCTTTAGCTGGGAGATCAGCATCGTAAGCAATCACCTCCCGTTCAGGAAGTTGTTTAACCAAATCTTGGCGTAATCGATGGCCGACAAACTTGCTTTGAACAAAACAAAGTGCATTCGCATCCTTTCCAAGCAGCACTGCATTCCCGAGTACGGCACTAGCCGACAGTGGCTTCGGATCGGGCTTAATAAGAAAGACATATCGCCTAAGTAGACCGACTGTAGCTTTAGATTTGAGCAATTTCGGTACGTCCTGAGAGCTAACTAGAGAAGCTTTCACGGCACCACTATCGTTAATTTCGAAAAATGCCTTCGCGGAGATGCCAGTCAAATCTTCGGCAAACTTAGAAGCATTCGCCAGCGTGGCTGATGCCAGAAAAAATGCTGGCTGTTTTGAATCAAGCACGTCCAGCGAAAGTCGCATTCGGTCGATCATTCTGCGAACATTGGCACCTGACAACCCGTGCCAAGAATGTGCTTCGTCGATAATGACACCGCTTAGAGTCTTAAGAAAGTACGAATGGTCTTCGCGCATCAAATTCCAGTGAGCCTTATCGACCGTGGAAATCCTTATACGTGCGTTGCTGAAAGACTTAGATTTTTCATGTGTTTTCATGAACTCGCATCCGCTGGTACCATACCAAACAGACCATGGAATAGTTTTCTGACCGACCTTAATCGTGCCCGCAAAAGCGATGTCGTCTAAACCTGAATACTCTATTAAGGTATTTGGTTCAGACATCGCGGCCAGTCGCTTCGCCTGACCCCAAAGAAGAGCTTGGGTGGGAAAAGTGGCGAGCACAGTCGTATCTTTGCTGCGGCACAATATTTCGTACGCCCATACCCAAAACGCAAGACTTTTCCCTGAACCAGTCGCCGTTGTCATCACAATATTACAGATTTCCTTTTTTCGGTCTTTTATCGCACCAACAACCGTCGCTTGATGTGAATACAAACCGTCCTTTTCGGTTCGTCTTTCATATTTTTTTAGGAATGCTTCCTGACCCTCGGATAGTCCAATCGTTGAGAGTGGGACCATTTTTGGAACTGGCGTAGTCAGACAAATTGCTTTCTCGGTCAGTCGAGTCCTGTATTTGTTGAGCACTTGTTGCGCAACGTGTGCAGCTGGCACGGGGGATACGGAGATTGCTATTGCGCGGGCCATATATTCCTAAATGTATTTGAATGAATTGATAGTATCGCTACTACGAAAGAACTTCTTTGGCTAACTTCCCCCCTCTTGAGATATGTTGCGCAACCAATGTGATGGTCGACCCGAGTATTCTTTCACCGTACGGAAGTTTATATTCAAGAGTTATATCCAGACCCCCGGTGGATAATGCGCCAAAAAAATTTAGCTGCTGGTTGGCCAGCTCTCCATGAGTTGGTAGAAATTCCATTTCTTCTCGGGTAAATTCCTCAAGTTCCTTCCTTTTAAATACGACAACACGGAACCTTAACAGCGACCTGACTTGAGTGTCAAACCAGACAATTACGGGCAAACTATCTGGATAATTTACGGTAAGATAAGCATCTCGATCCAAATGTAATCCTGCATCAGCGGGGTAGACTTCAGTAATTGCTGTGGACAGTTGCATCGATTGAAATAATCGCTCAAACGTTTCAAGATTTATTTCACTGCTTTCTATTAAATCGATGACCATTTTTTTCATACCAATCCCTTTTCCACAAAGTTTAAAAACAGTAATGAGAACCCTTGCTACTAAAATCCCAACTTGCTTTTGCCACGTTGTTTGACAGAAATCTCCGACATTAACGATTCAACTACACGCTGAACGGTGCCTGTGTACGGGCCTAATGGCGCAAAATTCCTCCCCACCACTGCAAAATCCCCCGGCGTCAACCCTTCCATCCGGCGTACCTGCTCTTCAACACCCACAGTATCCGCCTGATCACCCCCCAAGCGGCAATACTCCTGCACAAACATCGCCATACGTTGATCTGGATTCAAATAGTCAAACTTCACCTTATGACTAAACCGCCGCAAGCAAGCAGCATCCAGTTTATCCATCAAATTCGTCGTCGCAAAGAACAATCCTTCAAAGCACTCCAACTGCGTCAGCAGTTCGTTGGTCTGGGTTACTTCCCACTGGCGCTCGGCACCGCTGCGGTCTGACAGAAAACTGTCAGCTTCGTCTAGCAGTAACACCGCATCTTCGTCCAGCGTTTGCTCAAACATGGCAGCAATCCGCTGTTCGGTTCCGCCGACGTATTTATCCAAAAGGTCGGATGCGCGTTTGATGAGTATTGGCTTGCCCAGCTCATCGGCAATATGGCGGGCCAACTGGCTTTTGCCGGTGCCCGACGGGCCGTAGAGGCACAAGCTGGCGTGCGGGCGAACGCGCAGACCGGCGAGGATGGAGGGGAGGTTGGCGTTGGTGTTCAGGTAGTCCAGGCTGTATTGGGTGTGCGGCCTGGCTTTGAGGTTTTTGCGGGTTTGGCCCAGCAAGGAGCGGCTGCGTTCGATGGCCATTTCGGCGTGTTGCCATGCCCGCTCGGGCATTACCAATCCACTCAGGCGGGCGACACGCGCTGCGCGTTCTAGTTGGGCGGGTAGCAAATCGTCAAGCTCGGCAATGGCCGAGACGGCGGCGGCGTTGGGTGCGTGCTTGCCTAGGTGTTCCTCGGCGATTCTGCTGCGCACTTTGCGTGGTGGTATGCGCATGGCTACCGAATAGTCAAAACGGCGCAAGTAAGCCGGGTCAATATTGGCATCGTTGGTGATCCACAGGGTGGGCACCAGGTTTTCTTCCAGTGAGCGGTTGATCCAGGCTTTGCCGCCCTTGGTTTCAGACTTGTTGCTAAACACCATGCCAAACAGGCTGACATCAGGCTTGCCAGGTAACACGTCTTCCACTTCATCAAACAGCAGGGCGGCGTGGCCTTTGCCTTTGAGTGCCCGTTGGCAAAAGTTGAGGCTGTGCAGCCGCTGCTCGCCGTCGATGGGGTTGCCGTCTTCATCGGCGTAGCCAATGTCAAACAGGTTCAGACCGGCTTGCGCGGCCAAGGCCTTGGCGAACTCGGTCTTGCCGGTGCCGGGCGGGCCGTAGAAGAGAATATTGGCACCCGGCGCGCGGGTTTGCATCACACCCGACAGATAGGCGAGCGACAGTTGCGCATCATCCGCCAGGTGTGGAAAGTCGTCCAGCGTGAGGGTGCCAGCCTTGGTGGGGCGTAATACGCGGCGGCTCAGCTCGTCGTCGCTGGCGAGCTCATCGAGCATGACGCCTTGCAGCTCACGTACCAGCGAGATTTTGTTTTCCAGGCTTTCTTCATCGTGTTTGATGCGAATCAGGCCCGATGTCAGCAAAAGGCTGTCGCGTCGGAGCGCCTTGCGCACCAGATCTGCCGGGTGTCCGGTAAGGGCCGCCAAGATGCGGGCGGCCCCGTCGTCAGAGACCTCAATATCATTGGGCATCAGCGCCGCTCTAAAGACGCCAAAACAACTGGTGCAGGCGGCAAAGGTGAGCACTGCATGTTCAGTCGCATCGAGGCCCATCATGCGGCCGAGGCGCTCCACATTTTGAAGCAGCGGCAAATCGGGCTTGAGCCCCTGCGCAAGAAACTCCTTGCGACGGTGCCTCAGCAGGGCCAACACCTTGCTTTTGAGGTCACGCACACTCTGGCGCTTTGGCTTGGCCCGTGTTTTGCGCCGCACCGGCGACTTCAGCACATGTTCCGATGCAATGACGTCGTCAAAGTCCTCAACCCCATCAAACGGATCATCCCACTCCATATCCTCCATCAACAGCTTTTCAAGCGCCGGCAAGCCGGTGACCTCTATAAAGTCGGCATCGCCAAAGGTGCCGCCCAGCGAGCCGGATGGCGGCTTTTCCACCCACTTGCGGGTCAAACTCAGGTCAATCAGCCACAAGCCCAGCAAGGGTTTGTAGTCGTCCATAAGGAAGGCGTCGTCGGAGTGTCCGGCATTTGGCTTGTTACCGAACTTTAAAAAACTGGGCATCTGGCTCATCATGGGCTCCTGTGGAATGGACGGATGAGGCAGTTTGCGCCCTGACAGCGACATGATATGTCGCTTAAAAAATAGTTTTCTAACAGTTCTGTCTGCGACTTCCCATGTCGCGATGCTGAGACCTAATTGGCTCTCCCCACCACCAAACAGCCACCAGGCTGATTTAAACCTGAATCCGTGACTTCATCGATAAAAGTTCCGAATTCTCTTTATAAATCAATGACTTAGTGGTAAAATACCTTTCACCCAGAAGGTGAACAGCAGTATGACCGAATTCATTATCAAAAAGCTCCCCTACGACCTGAGTTCCCATGCCGGTCTGGCATTTGTGGGCCAATATCTCGAT
>JAIPCE010000170.1 GCA_021738345.1 Rhodoferax sp.
CCGATTTCGTTGTGGTATTTCGCGCTCCGTCCAAGTTATCTTCCTGAATCGGGATCTGACCCCCATTGCACCGCTTGCGCCGCTCCGACCGGCACCATTGCCCATTGCACCGCTTGCGCCGCTCCGACCGGCACTATTGCGTCGCCACCGGTGCGGCAAGCGCCTTCGCTTGTTGGGGCTCTGAACCGGACAATCGGGTCTGGGTGACTTGCGGTGTGGCACCTCTGCCTTCGAATCACAGACCCAATACAAAGCCCAAAGCCGCCCCCGTTTAGGGGTGCGGAAATAGCTGAGGTACCGTTTATGGTGGTGCTGGCGGGATGCAGTGCGAGGCACCCTGAATGCAGTGTGGCTTGGCACATAAACGAAGGGTAACAACGCAATGCGCCCGTCAGTGCCGCCAGAAACGGTACATTGGCTGTTTCTGCATCCCTTAGTCGTCGCGCCCACCCCCAATCAGGCCCCCGAGTACGCCACCGCCGAGGATCGAGCCCTGGTCGGCGGAGCGGCCGCCGGCGGCGGGGGCTGACAGGATGATGCGGTTGGCCAGGCGCGACAGTGGCAGCGACTGCAGCCAAATCTTGCCGGGACCGCGCAGAGTCGCAAAAAACAGGCCCTCGCCGCCGAAGAGGGCGGACTTGATCTTGCCGACAAACTGGATATCAAAGTCCACGCTGGGCTGGAACGCGACCACGCAGCCGGTGTCGACGCGCAATACCTCACCCGGTGCCAGCGTACGTTCCATCAGCGTGCCGCCGGCATGCACAAACGCCATGCCTTCGCCTTCGAGCTTTTGCATGATGAAGCCCTCACCGCCAAACAACCCAACCCCCAGTTTTTTTTGAAACGCAATGCCCAGCGAGACCCCCTTGGCGGCACACAGAAAAGAGTCTTTCTGGCAAATCAGGGTGCCACCGAGTAGGGCCAGATTCATGGGAATGATCTTGCCAGGATAGGGTGCGGCAAATGCCACGCGCTGCTTGCTGGTGCCCGAGTTCTGGAATACCGTGGTGAACAACCCCTCACCGCTGATCAGGCGCTTGCCGGCGCCCATGAGCTTGGAAAAGAAGCCGCCTTGCTGTGCACCGTCGCCAAACACGGTGTCCATGGCGATGCCCTCCTGCATGTACATCATTGCTCCGGCTTCACCCACAGCGGCCTCGCCGGGGTCGAGTTCCACCTCCACATACTGCATCTCCGAGCCAAAAATCTCGTAATCCACCACATCCATTGCCATCACGTTCTCCTTGCATGAAGACCCCTTGGGGCCGAAACCCGTAACCTTAGCAGTAATTGCCGTGTGTTCACGGTATGGGAGGGCCTGGTGCTATGCTCATGGCGTCGCTTTTTCATCCGGACCCCACTGATGTACATCACAAACATCCTGGCACGAGACCACTGGGTCTCAGCAGACTCTGGGCAGCCATGAGGCGAGTGGCCGTGCTGACATCTGGCAGCGTGCTGCGACCAGCGCGCCTGGTGTACGCCTGGCTGCTGGAGTGGCGGCACCTGGGTTATTGGGGTGCCGTGTTGCTGGTGCTGGCCTTGTCGCCGTCGACTTACCGTTCAGGCAGGCAGGCCGTGTTTGCCCAGTACATCTATCGAAATACCGCACCGATCCTTTTGGGGTTTTCGGTGATCAGTGCGCTGGTGACCGTGGTGCTGACACGCATCGTCCTCGTCACGGCCATGAGTTACGGGCTGTCCTTTTATGCCTTGCAGTTGGTGATCCGGGTGCTGGTGCTGGAGCTCATTCCGCTGACCGGTGCGTTGTTTGTCGCCATGCGCTGCACAATTCCCGATGCTGCCGAGCTGGCACAGCGCCAGGCTCAGTTGCCGGACCCGCGGAGCCTGGATGCCCTTCAGTCCGAGGTGATGCCACGCGTACTGGCGGGGCTGTTTGCCGGTATCACCCTGGCGGCGCTGAGTGGCGTGCTGGTGCCGTTGGTGGCCTACCTGACGGCGTATGGGCTGAGTTTGTCAGGTTTGGCAAGCTATACCCGCATGTTTGGCCAAATATTCAGTCCGGCAGTGACGCTGGTATTCGCCCTCAAGACCCTGCTGTTTTGTCTGGCCGTGTCGCTGATTCCCATGGCATCGGCGCTGCTTGAGCGCCGCACTCCTACCAAAGCCAGTGTACGTACCCACGCCGAGACGCGGGAACTGGTTCGCATGCTGCTGGTCTTGTTGCTCATTGAACTGGTCTCGCTGGTTGGCAACTACTATTGACGCCCGTGCAATAAACGCTTGTCATGTACTCCTGATCCCCACTGTTGACCCTCCTTCGATGAATGCACCAGACCCTCCCCCGTCGTCCCCCAACCCTGCGCTGGCCTGGAAGGTGCGCGCCTTGGTGGTGTTTACCGTGCTGCTGTTGTGCAGCTCGGCGCTGTTTTTGCTCTACGCCCGTGGCGCGTTTGAATCGACCCAGCGCCTGGTGCTGATCGCAGAGGATTCAGAAGGTGTCTTTGTCGGCATGGACATGAGCTTCTCGGGCTTTCCGATCGGGCGCGTCAGCCATATTGAGCTCGACCGCAGTGGCAAAGTCCGAATTCTGGTGGATGTAGCCACCAAAGATGCACATTGGTTGCGCAGCAGCAGCGTGTTTACCCTGGTGCGTGGGGTGGTCGGTAGCCCCAGCATCCGCGCCTATACCGGCCAGCACACGGACCCGGCGCTGCCGGACGGCGCGGTGCGCACGGTGTTGCAAGGCGATGTGAGCGCCGAACTTCCCAAGCTCATTTCTGCCACCAAGGAATTGCTGGAGAATCTGGGCGCGCTGACCCACGCGGATGGACCCTTGGGTGCCAGTCTGGCCAACCTGAACACCCTTAGCAGCAAGCTCAACGGACCGGGCGGCGCGCTCGCGGTGCTGTTAGGCAGTGAGAAAGACGCGAAGAAAATCATTACCACGATTGACCGGAGCAACGCACTCGTGGCAAGACTCGACAGCATGGTAGCCCATGCCGACGCCCAGATTTTTGGCGACCAAGGGGTCATGCCGCAAACCCGTGCCACCATCGTGCAACTCAATACCCTGCTGGGCGAATCCCGCGAAAGCCTGCGACAGGTCGACACCATTCTCAAAGACGCCCAGGCTATCAGTGGCAATGCCCGCAGTGCTACCACCGATCTGGGGGCACTCAGGGCCGAGGTCGAGGCCAATTTGCGCAAAATTGAGTCCCTGGTGACCGAAGTCAACCGCAAATGGCCTTTTGTTCGTGACACGGAGATTCGTTTGCCATGACCCACGCGCGCCCCATGAAAACAATGGTGTGGGTCGCGGTGTGCGCGCTAGTCGCTTGCTCCAGTGCCCCCAAAGTGGCCGATTGGCAAATTCAAGCCCGGGGTGCGCTGGACCGGTCGATTGCGGCGTACCTCGAAGGCAATGACCGGGTCGAAGCGGCAGAGCTTGCTCGGGCACGCCAGCACATTGCCAGCACCGGACGCCCCGACCTGCTGGCCGCCGCCGAGTTGTCGCACTGTGCAGCGCGGGTGGCAAGTCTGGTCTTTGGGCCTTGCGCCGGCTTTGAAACCTTGCGCCCGGATGCTTTGGAAGCGCAGAAAATTTACGCCGATTACCTGGGCGGCCACATCGCGCCAGCGAACATTGCGCTGCTGCCGCCCAACCAGCAGATCGCCGCCCGGTCCAGCGCCACCAACCCTGACGCGTTGCAGTCGATCGACGACCCTCTGTCGCTGCTGGTGGCCACCGGGGTATTGTTTCAGTCAGGCAAGGCCAGTCCGGCTCAGGTCGCCCGTGCAGTGGATACTGCCTCCAGCCAAGGCTGGCGCCGCCCCTTGCTGGCCTGGCTCGGTGTGCAGGAGCGCTATGCCCGACAGGCCGGGCAAACCGACATGGCAGACCGCATCCTGCGGCGCAAGGCGCTGTTAGGGACCGAGCAAAAATAAACCGGACAACGAGGGGAGTTTTGAATCGATGCAATGCGAGGCGCAAAGCGCGCTGTGCAGTCTTTTGGACCGGGTCATCGTGGCCCACGCGCAGACGGCTTCACAGGCCCACCAGCGTGATGGACTTGCCTTCGCATTGCCGCTCTTGCCACTGAATGCGTGTGTCCCAAGGCACTGCGTCATCGAGCTCAAACAGCAGCAGATAACCATGGCCTTGGTCCAGGCGTGTGAGGTAGCGGCTGAGTTGCTCCATTCCCTCTTCCTGACTGACACTGTGGTACTTGAGTTTGAGCTCCAGCACATGAGTTTTCTCAGCGTATTGCACCACCAGATCGGCCCGGCCGTTGCCGATGGCCATCTCCCGCGTGATGCTGCCACCGCCGTTGACAATGCGCTGCAAAAATGCCATCAGCAGCAACTGGCGTCCCACCTCCCGGAAATCGTACTTCGACAACCACGCTTCGGAGTGCCGACGGTAAAACTTTTGAAACGCCTTGAGTAGCGCATCCATGTCGAGTTGGCCGTCCTTGATGTACCAGAAGGGGTCGGCATCGTCCTGTGGGATCGACAGTTGCCAGTGGTAGCTCATGACCCGCGGAATGATTTCCTGGTAGATCGGGTTGGCAAACCGAATGGGCGGCTTGCGGCTCACGATGCCCAGGTCCTGGCAGTAGGCCAGCGCATCGTTGAGGCGGTCGTCGCTAAGCTCGCTGCCGTTGATGATGGCGTTGACGATGCCGCGCACCCGGTCTTCCTTGAGCTTGTCAATGAGCGAGTCCAGATGCGTGTCACGCCGCTGTATCAGCACTTCCTTGGCTTCCCACACCAGTTCTTTGGTGACGGGTTGGCTACTGTCGTTGTCCAGAATGCGCTGCACGATGTGGTAGGCCAAGGCATTGACCAACCAGGCCTGCCCCTGCGACAAGTGTTCGATGGCAGCGATGGCGTCGGGCTCAAAAACCTGTCCGGTGACCGCCGTGTGCTGCCCCAGCAAATCGGTAATCTCTGCCGGGCTGAGCCGCTCCATGAAGAACGATTCGGCCTTGACGTTGAACGGGCTACCCGTGCCTATGCTTTGCGACTCGGGTCGGATGCGGATTTTGTAGTCGCGCACGTCGCGCAGGCCGATAAGACCGATGGATTGCGGAAAACCCCCTTTCGCGCGCGCAGTAAAACCCGCTCGCAATTGGTAGAGCATGGCCAGAAAGTTGTCATCCAGCAGCGCATCCACCTCGTCGAGCAACAGCACAATGGGCTTGGTGTTGGTCAGTGACCATTGCTGCAGGTAATGGAAAAGTCCGTTTTCTGGAAATTGTTGGCTGGCATCCACGACTGGCGATTGCTCAGCCACAGGCAGGTACAGGCGACTGTCTTGTGCAATGCATTGTGCAGCGATCTTCATCGCCTGCACTGGGTCGCGCCCCTGGGCTGCGGGTTGGATCGAGCTGACCAGTACCGTGTAGCGGCCCTCGGCGTTGAGCTTTTCCATCAAGGCCAGGCCAAAGGTGGTTTTGCCGGTCTGGCGTGGAGCGTGGATCACAAAGTACTGCCCTTGATCGATCAGCGACTCTACACCGCGTAGCCGCTTCAATGGATCCACCATGTAATGACGTTCCGGAAAGCACGGGCCAGTGGTGTTGAAAAACTTCTTCATAAAGCCGATTGTGCACGCGACGGCACTCCCCAGAGATGCCCCGACGCTGTACGCTTTGCCGCCGAAGGCCGCGGTGTGACTTCAAGCTGCCTAGTAGTCCGTTTCACCAAAACCGATCAATGAAAGCGTGTCTTTTGCAGCCATGCGTCGTTGCTGATCGTTGCCATATCTAAGGCGATGACGCATCCTCGCGCCTAGCGGGCTAGCCCGCATCAAACGCGCCCCTCCTCCACCGCGTGGCAGGCAATTTTGACGCCAGAAATGGTCAGCAGGGCCGGGCGCTCGGCTTTGCAGCGGTCGTTGACATGCGGGCAGCGCGGATGAAAGGTGCAACCGCTAGGAGGGTTCAGCGGGTTAGGTACCTCGCCCTGCACCGGGGTGCGGGCGCGCCCTGTGTCGTGCATCTTGGGGATGGCATCGATCAGCATCCGGGTATACGGGTGGCGCGGACTGTCAAACAGCATGTGCTTGTCGGCCAGCTCCACCAGACGCCCCAGGTACATCACACCGACCTGGTCGCTCACATGCCGCACCACGGCCAGGTTGTGGGAAATGAACAGGTAGGTCAGACCACGCTCGCGCTGCAGGTCTTTCATGATGTTGAGCACCTGGGCTTGCACGCTGACATCCAACGCGGAGGTGGGCTCGTCGCAGACCAAAAACTCGGGCTCGGTGGCCAGGGCGCGGGCAATGGAGATGCGCTGGCGCTGGCCGCCCGAGAACTGGTGCGGATACTTCACCATGTCCAGCGGGCTCAAGCCAACGGACTTGAGCAACTCGCCCACGCGTGCCTTAAGCTCGGTGGCATCGGTGATCAGGCCGTGCTCTTTGAGCGGCTCGCCCACAATGTCTTCCACAATCCAGCGCGGGTTGAGGGATGCATAGGGGTCCTGAAAAATCATCTGAATGCGCCGACGCAGCGGGGCAGCCTGCGCCGTTTTGAAGATGGCATGCGCATCCTGCCCGTCGAAAGTCAGGTGGCCACGGGTCGGCTCATACAGGCCCACCAGCAAGCGCGCGACCGTGCTTTTGCCACAGCCAGACTCACCAACCAGGGCCAGGGTTTTGCCCTTTTCGATATCGAAACTCACGCCGTCCACGGCGTTTAGCAGCAGGCGCGGCTTACCTTCCAGGACCCGGTTCAACCAGGGTGGCGAGACATCAAAGGTCTTGGCCAAGTCATGGGCTTGGACCAGGGGGACGCCAGACGCATTGAGTGTGCTCATGCGGCACTCCCGGCGTGGAGCCAGCACGCGGACTGTGTCGCATTGGCGGTCATCAGGCTGGGTCGATCTTGCCGGCACCGCTCCAGCACTTTGGGGCAACGCGGGTTAAAGGCGCAGCCTGTCGGAATGGCGTTCAGGCGCGGCATGGCGCCGTCAATCTGGTTCAGACGTTCGCGGTCCTGGGTGATGTCGGGAATAGCGGCCATCAAACCTTCGGTGTACGGGTGCGAGGGGTGGTTGATGACCGCGTGCACCGGGCCGATTTCGGCAATGCGCCCGGCATACATCACCGCGACACGGTCACAGGTTTCGGCGATCACGCCCATGTCATGGGTGATCAGCATGACGGCTGCACCGTGCTGCTGGCAGACGCTTTTTAGCAGTGTGATGATTTGCGCCTGGATCGACACATCGAGCGCCGTGGTGGGTTCGTCGGCCACGATCAGCTTGGGTTCGGCGGCCAGCGCCAGGGCAATCACCACGCGCTGGCGCATGCCACCCGAGAACTGGTGCGGGTAGTGCTCCATGCGCTGCTCCGCCGCCGGAATGCCGGTGTCTTGCAGCAAAGAAATCGCGCGTTCGCGGGCCTGCTTGGGGTTCAGGGGCAGGTGGGTCTGAATCGTCTCTACGAGCTGCTGCCCTACGGTATAGAGCGGGTTGAGCGAGGTCAGTGGGTCCTGAAAAATCGCGCCAATTTTGCGGCCACGGATGTGGCGCATGCGCTCATAAGGCAGCCCGTCTATGCGCTCGCCTTCCAGAATGATTTGCCCCCCGCCAATGCGCCCGGGGGGCTCGAGCAGGCCAATAATGGCGGCTCCGGTCAGGGACTTTCCCGCGCCCGACTCGCCGACCACGCCCAGGATTTCACCGGGCGCAATGTCAAATGAGATATCGTCGATCGCACGCAGCGTGCCGTGGCGCCCCGGGAACTCGACGATCAGATTATTAACTTGTAGAAGACTCATGGTGTGTGTGGGTTCAGCGCAGGCGCGGGTTGGTGGCGTCGCGCAGCCAGTCGCCGAGCAGATTCACGCTCAGGGCGATGAGGACCAGCATCAGACCGGGGAAGACCGTGATCCACCACTCGCCAGAAAACAGATAGTCATTGCCGATGCGAATTAAGGTGCCCAGGGAAGGCGATGTGGGCGGTGCACCGACCCCCAGAAACGACAGCGTGGCCTCGGTAATGATGGCAGTCGCTACCTGAATCGTGGCCAACACCAGGACCGGACCCATGACGTTTGGCAGCACGTGGCGGCGCATGATGCGCATGGGTGCCACACCCGTGACCCGCGCCGCCTGCACGTACTCTTTGTTGCGCTCCACCAGCGTGGAGCCGCGCACCGTGCGTGCGTATTGCACCCAGCCTGTGAGTGTGATCGAGACGATCAGCACGCCCAATGCCAGAGAATCTTGCGCATTCGGAAACAGTGCCCGGCCCACGCCAGCGATCAGTAAGGCCACCAAAATGGCGGGGAAGGACAGCATTACATCGCACAGTCGCATCAGTGCGGAGTCGATCCAGCCACCGTAAAAACCGGCCAGCAGCCCCAGCGCCACACCGATGAGCACCGACAGCACCACCGAGGCGAAACCCACTGCGAGCGAAATGCGCGCGCCGTACATAAGAGCCGAAAGGATGTCGCGCCCCTGATCGTCAGTGCCCAAAAGGTATTTGCTTGAACCACCAGTCGACCACGCGGGGGGCAGACGCGCATCGCTGAGCTCGAGTGTGACCAGGTCAAACGGGTTGTGTGGCGCTACAAATCCGGCAAATACCGAGCAAAAAATGCAGAGCAAGGCCACCAGTGCGGCACCGATTGCGACCGGCGAGGTCCGAAAGCTGTAGCCGACATCGCTGTGCCACATGCGGGCGAAAACAGAGGTCATGGGGCGATTTGTAATGGGTTGAGGTAAAGGCATGCAGCCATAGGGACACGGGTCAGTGACCCGCCGCACCATCGACCCTAAGGCGTGGGTCAACCACAAAGTAGAGCAGGTCCACCACCAGGTTGATGACCACAAAGATCAGCGAGATCAGGCACAAATAGGCAGCCATCACCGGAATGTCGGCAAAAGTCACTGCCTGGATAAACAGCAAACCCATGCCGGGCCACTGAAAAACCGTCTCGGTAATGATGGCAAAGGCAATCAGGCCCCCAAGCTGCAAGCCGGTGATAGTCATCACTGGAACCAGCGTGTTTTTAAGTGCGTGGCTGAAATGGATGGCGCGGTTGCTCAGACCCCGGGCGCGCGCAAACTTGATGTAGTCGGTGCGTAGCACCTCAAGCATTTCGGCACGTACCAGGCGCATGATCAGGGTTAGCTGAAAAATCGCCAGGGTGGTGGCGGGCAGCACAATGTGGTGCCAGCCCTTGGCGGTCACCAGGCCACTGCTCCACCAGCCCATTTGCACCACCTCGCCGCGCCCAAAGCTGGGAAACCAACCCAGCGTCACAGCAAACAGCAAAATCAACAGGATTCCAATCAGGAAGGTCGGTAGGGACACGCCGAGCAGCGAGATGGTCATAAGCAACTGGCTCAGGACGCTGCCCCTACGCAGTGCGGCATACACGCCCATGGGAATGCCAATCAGCAGCGCCATCAGGGCGGCCACCAGGGCCAGTTCGAGTGTGGCGGGAAAACGCTCGGCGATCAGGCGCGACACCTTGGCACCCTGGCGCAGGCTCAAGCCAAATTCGCCTTGCACGGCGTTGCCCAAAAAGTGGACAAACTGCACAAAAAACGACTGGTCCAGCCCCAAACCGGCACGCAATTCCTGAATTTGCTCGGCCGTGGCATCTTGGCCCAGCAAAAACACCACCGGATCGCCGACATACTGAAACAGCATGAAGGCAATGAAAGCGACCGTCACCATCACGATGATGGACTGAAACAGGCGACGCAAGATAAAGGCAAGCATTTCGTGGGCGGTCTTTGGCGGACAAAAAACGCAACGGTCAGATGCACTGGCCGTTGCACGCAGTGAGTTTAAGGCCTCAGCCGGCAGGCCTCAAAAGGTGTCGCCAGGCCACTGGCACTGGATTTCCGTTCGGGCTGAGCTTGTGGAAGCCTCATTGGCCCTTCGACCCCGCTCAGGACGAACGGGCGATTTCAGGGCGAAGGGGCGATTTGGCAAGCAAGTGCGCTTAAGTCCGTGCGATTGGTGTCGCCAAGCTCAATTGACCTTGATCAGACGCCAGTCCAACCGGTTGTCAGAGCGGTGCACCACGTCAATATTTTTCTTCATGGCCCAGGGAATGACCTGGTTGTGCAGGGGAATATGGGCCACCGTGTCGTTTTGCAGTTGCAATGCTTCGGTCAGCATGCGGTTGCGCACTGGCAAGTCGGTTTCTGCCTTGACCCGGTCCACCAAGTAGTCCATACGTTGGTTGCTATAGCGTCCGACGTTGTAGTTGCCGTCGCCGCCCGTACCCAAGGAACGGGTAAGGGACTGCAGGCTGTACAGGGCATCGAAAGTCGGCACACCCCAGCCCAGCATGTAGATACTCGCCTCAAAGCGCTGGATCATGGGGAAATAGGTCACCAGCGGCAGTGTGCGCAGCTTGGCTTTGACCCCCACCTTGGCCCACATGGCGGTAACCGCCTGGCAAATTTCCTCGTCGTTGATGTAACGGTTGTTGGGGCAGGCGAAGTCAACCTCAAAGCCAGTCGGGTAACCCGCATCGGCGAGTTGCTTCTTGGCGGACTCTGGGTCGTAGGGGTGACGTTGATGAACCCCTTCGGTCCAACCATTGACCTGGGGCGCCACCAGAGCGCCAGTGGGCTGCGACAAGCCGCGCATGGTCACGCGGCTAATGCTGTCGATATCAATCGCTTGGTACAGCGCTTTGCGCACACGCTGGTCTTTGAGGGGGTTTTTGCCCTTGACATTGGAGCCTGGC
>JAIPCE010000002.1 GCA_021738345.1 Rhodoferax sp.
GGCAAGGTGCAGGGAGTTGCGCCGGTGGGTCAACAACTCCACCGCCTGGCGTATGCCACGTGGCTGGTCAATACTGAATTGCTCGCTGATCGACAGGTGCATGGAGAGGTGCAAGAACGGATTGGTACGGACCGCGTCCGCGCTACCCATGGACCGCAGTGCGGCTTCCAGGTCGGCAAAATCTGCCGCGTATTCGGGATGCTCGTCCATCCATTGGCTGGCAATGATTTCAATCGCCTCCAGCCCCTGTCCGGCCTTGGCCTTGGAGTAGGTCGTACAAAAAAATCGCCTGACATCGGCTTGTGAGGGACTGAACATAGCGCTGAGCTTAAACGAATCATGATGGGTGCACAATTACACTGCATGCACTAGCGCAAATTTGTTCCACCGACATATTTGTCGTTTCGGCCTTCGCGAGAACGACGATGCAAATTGCTGGACTGCCGCTTTCGTGGGGATTTTGGTAGACGAAAGACTCGGCACCAGAACCTCTTGCGCTGATACACACTCATTCTCTCTTGTGCCACTGTCCATCATCACTGATCCCTTTTTTTACCTGGTCGCGGTCCCTGCAGTTCTGCTGATGGGCGTGAGCAAAAGCGGGTTTGGTGCGAGTTTTGGATCGCTGGCAGTGCCCCTGATGGCACTTTCCGTCAGTGTGCCGCAGGCGGCCGCAATACTGATGCCGGTGCTGTTGCTAATGGACGTTTTGGGTATGGCGGCCTTTCGCAGGGATGTTGATCGGTCCTTGCTCAAGTTTCTGGTGCCGTTTGGCATGCTCGGTATTGTGGTCGGTGCCTTGCTGTTCAGGCTGCTCAATACTGCTACGGTGGCGGCATTGGTGGGCGGCTTTACCTTGCTATTTTTGGCACAGCGCCTGCTCTTTCCGCCCCGACCCGATAGCCCGCCACCACCGCGCTGGCTGGGAGCTGTGTTGACGACCACCTCAGGTTTTACCAGCTTCATCGCCCATGCGGGCGGTCCACCCATCAGTGCCTATGTCATTCCGCTAAGGCTGTCGCCAGTGCAATTTACAGCCACCATGGCGTTTTTCTTTTTTGTCGTGAACCTGTGCAAATGGATTCCTTATGCGTGGTTGGGCCTGCTGGACTTGCGCAATATGTCGACTTCGCTGGTGCTACTGCCGCTGGCTCCGATCGGTGTGTGGGCGGGCGTGCGCCTGGCACGGCGCATCAGCCAGGTGATGTTCTACCGTTGCCTTTACTTGGGAATGTTTTTGACCGGCGTCAAGCTGTTGTGGGACGGGGTGGGTGGCTAGGGTTTAGCCCTGCATGCGGTCACGACGTGCCAAGGTGGGAAACAGGCGCAACCAGGTGGCGGCAATTACTATGGTGCCGACGCCGCCTGCCACCACCGAGCCGACCGGCCCCCACAACGCG
Organism: Rhodoferax sp.; assembly: GCA_021738345.1. Lineage (GTDB taxonomy): Bacteria > Pseudomonadota > Gammaproteobacteria > Burkholderiales > Burkholderiaceae_C > Allorhodoferax. The sequence goes on from JAIPCE010000002.1 coordinate 1,401, forward strand.
GCCGTCGCACCCGACTCAAATTCACCGAGTTGGTTGGACGCACCGATAAAGATGGAGTTGACTGCCGATACCCGGCCGCGCAGTGCATCAGGGGTTTCCATTTGCATCAGGGTGAGGCGCATCACCACGCTGACATTATCGGCAGCACCAGACAGGGCCAGCACCAGCAGCGACAAGCCAAAATGCGTCGACAGGCCAAACGCCACCATGCACAGCCCAAAAATTGCCACCGACGCCAGCAGTTTGTGTCCCACCTTTCGCTCGAGCGGCCAGCGCAGCAGCACCAACGACATCACCAAGGCGCCTGCGGCTGGAGCGGCACGCAGCAGACCCAGTCCCACAGGACCGGTGTGCAGAATATCGCGCGCATAGATCGGCAACAACGCGGTCGCACCGCCGAGCAACACCGCGAACAAGTCCAACGAGGTGGCACCCAGCAATACCTTGCGCTGCCAGACGTACTCCACCCCGGCCAGCACGGTGCTCCAGGTGGCAGCGTGGGTCGAGGGACTATGCCGGTAGTGCACCGTGAGCGTCAAAAGGGTGCTGACCAGCAGCAGCGCGCCGCAGCTTGCATAGACGGTGATGGCGCCTGCGGCATACAAAAAACCACCCAGTGCCGGACCCGCAATCACCGCAGTCTGCAAGCCACTGGAACTCAAAGCAATGGCGCGTTGCAGCAACTCAGGCGGCACCAGCAAGGGTGTGAGCGCCTGCTGCACCGGCATCTGAAAGGCGCGTGCCGCACCCAGCACCACCGAGATGCCAAACATCAGATCCCGGGATGCAAAACCCTCGTGGGTAGCGAGTATCAGTACCGTGGCAAGCGCAGCTTGTACCGCCATGCAGGCTGCAAACATGCGACCCCGGTGCAGCTTGTCTGCCAGGTGCCCGGCAGGCAAGGTCAATACCAGTGCGGGAACAAACTGGAATAGCCCGACCAATCCCAGGTCCCAGGCGCTGCCGGTAATGTCATACATGTGCCAGGCGACCGCGACCAGCAGCATCTGGTTACCCATGATGCCGGCCATGCGCGCCCACCAGAAGCGGATGAAGTGGCGGTGCGAGAAAAGTTGGCGCAAATCGGATTGGGGCATTCACTTCTCCCGCTCGCGGGCCAGTTGCTCTTCGAGCTGTTGGCGGCCTTGCTTGACGACCGAGATCAGTTTGGCACGGTCCTTGTAGTGGGGATGCAGTTGCTCAAACAGTGCAAGGTTGTGCTGCCGAAAGAGACGGATGGTTTGCTCGGCCTGCTCCGGAGCGTAGCCCAGGAGGTCAAGGACGCTGTGGGCACTCAACAAGCTTGACTCAAACAGTTCCCGCTGGACCCGCATTACGCCACGGTCGCGCAACTGGTTCCAGTGGGTCACATCACGCGCGCGCGCCACGATGGACAGCGAGGGAAAGTGCTCGCGCACAAGGTCAACAATTTCAAGCGACTGCGCAACGTCGTCCACCGCTACCACAATGACTTTGGCGGTAGCGGCGCCGGCGGTGCGCAGCAGGTCGAGACGGGTGGCGTCGCCATAAAACACGCGGTAGCCAAACTCGCGTGCGGCTTCAATCATCACGGCGTCGTGGTCCAGCACGGTACAGGGCTTGCCCTGCGCCAGCAGCACGCGCGCTACGATCTGCCCGTAGCGGCCAAAGCCCGCGACCAGGATCGGCGCGTTTTGCGGCTCCGAAATCTCTTCCATGGGAGCGACACCACACGTGGCATAGCGCGGCAGCAGCCATTTGTCGAGCGCGACCAATAGCAGGGGGCTGACCAGCATTGACACGGCGACGGCACCCACCAGCAAGGACGCGGTCTGGCTCGAAAATACATGGGCACCGGCAGCCGCCTGAAACACCACAAATGCAAACTCGCCACCCTGGGCCAACAACAGGGTCAACACCGGACGTTCCTGAAACGGCACCTGCATCTGGCGCGCCAGCCCATAAATTACCACGCATTTGATGCCCAAAAAACCCAGCACAATGGCCACCATGTGTAACGGAAACTGGGCCAGTACGCCGAAATCGACGCCCATGCCCACGGCGATGAAGAACAGTCCCAGCAGCAAACCCTTGAAGGGCTCTACGTTGGTCTCGAGTTCGCGGCGGTACTCGCTTTCGGCAAGTAGCACGCCCGCCAGGAAGGCGCCCAAGGCCATCGAAAGGCCCACCCATTGCATCAGGGCGGCGATTCCGACCACCAGCAAGAGCGACGCAGCGGTGAAGATTTCGGGCGTCTTGCTGCGCGCAATCCAGCGCAACACGGGCAGCAACAGCACGCGCCCGCCAAGCACGATGCCCGCAATGACGGCCAATATCTTGAGGACTTCTCCAGCATTTTCGAGTGCCGAGCTTTCGGCCTGCGCGCCGGGCACAGCACCCAGCAAGGGTAGCAGCGCCAGGATCGGGATCGCGGCGACGTCCTGAAACAGCAAAATGGAAAAACCAGCCTGCCCGCTGCTGGTATGCGTCAGGTTCCGTTCGTTCATGACCTGCAAGGCAATGGCGGTGCTGGAAAGTGCCAGCCCAAGCCCTGCCACCAGCGCGGTCTTCCATCCGATGCCAACGGCCCATGCCACCATGAACAGGGCCAGCGCGCAGACCAGCACCTGGGCGCTACCCCAGCCAAAAATCGGGCGGCGCAGGCTCCAGAGGCGTTTGGGCTCAAGTTCCAGACCGACCAGAAACAGCATCAACACCACACCGAACTCGGCAAAGTGCAAGATGTCTTCGACGTTGGTGACCAAACCCAGACCCCAGGGGCCAATCGCGATACCCGCCGCCAGGTAGCCAATGATGGAGCCCAGCCCCAGGGCCTGGCTCAATGGCACCACAATGACGGCGGCGCTGAGGTAGATGAAGCTGTTGATAAGCCAGGTGGGAGTGTGTTCCATGCCGCTAACATACCAAATTCAGACGACCCAATTCAAGTTTGCCTGTTGCCTGGCACCGCAAAATGCCCGTGCGCGTACCTGAGTTGTCACTTTGTCGCCGGATTGACACAGCCCTCAATCGACTTTTCTTACACTCGCTGCCATGAAAACATTCCAAACGATCGCAGAACTTGCCCCGCTGGTAGGGCAAGAGGTTGCCACCAGTGACTGGATAACCGTGACCCAAGAGCAGGTGCAGCTGTTTGCCGATGCCACCGGAGACCACCAGTGGATTCACCTCGATGTGGAGCGCGCCAAGGCCGGTCCGTTTGGCACGACCATTGCGCATGGGTTTTTGACGCTGTCTTTGTTGCCCCGTTTTTTTGAATCGGCGGTGCACATCGAGCAAGTGCGCATGGGCGTCAATTACGGGCTCAACAAGGTGCGCTTTATTGCCCCGGTGCCAGTGGGCAGTCGACTGCGGGCACGCATGAAGTTGTTGGCGTGCGACCCGATTGATAACGAGGGGCGGCAAATCACCTGGGAAGTGACCGTGGAGCGCGAGGGTGCGCCCAAGCCTGCCTGCATTGCGGAGTCGATTGCGCGCCTCTACCCCTGAGCCGGGTCGGTGGCGGGGCGCTCTGAAAAGCCGTTTTGTCGCCACGCCTCATAGACCGTTACGGCCACCGCGTTGCTGAGGTTAAGACTGCGTTGACCCGGGAGCATCGGCAGTTTGAGGCATTGTTCCACCGGAAAATGGGACCGCACCAGCCCGGATAGACCACGTGTTTCAGAACCAAACACCAGGTAGTCGTCCGGTAAAAAAAGGGTGCCGTGCACGCTGCCGGTGCCGCGCGTGGTAAGTGCAAAACAACGCGCCACCGCAGGCTTTTCAGATGTCAGAAAGGCATGCCAATCCGCATGGCGTCGCACGGTCGCGTATTCGTGGTAGTCAAGTCCGGCACGCCGCATGTACCGGTCTTCCATCGAGAAACCCAGCGGCTCCACCAGGTGCAGGGTGCATCCCGTATTGGCCGCCAGCCGGATCACGTTGCCGGTATTCGGCGGGATTTCAGGTTCAACCAGGACAATATGAAACATGCCCGCAATTGTGGCCCAGCGGCGGTCGACCAGGTGCGCGCAGTGCCGTGGCGGCGCACGGCCTATTCGGTGCGCGCCAGCACCAGCCCGGTAATGTGCGTGGCACCGGCTGCGCGCAGCGTGCGGGCCGCCGCGTGCAGCGAGGCGCCGGTGGTCATGACATCATCAAGCAAGACCACGCGCTTGCCCCTTAGTAGCGTTGCGCGCAAAGGGTCGACGGCAAAGGCATGGGTCACGTTGTGCAAGCGGTCCTTGCGCGGCAAGCTTCTCTGCGGCGGGGTGTGCTGAATTCGGAGCAACACATTGCCCAGCAGCTTGGGCGTATCGAGCGCCTGGGCCAGTAGCTGCGCCTGGTTGTAACCGCGCTCTCGTAGCCGCTCTTTGGATAAAGGCAGGGCGATCAGCAGATCGGTGGCATCAAGTGCCGGCTCCACCCAAGGCGCGCTGCGCAACAGCAATGCAAATGAGGTCGCCCAGGCCGGATGGTGCTGAAACTTGAAATCAGCCACCAGCCCAGACCACGGATAGGCATAGGGCAGGGCGGCCAGACAGGCATCGAGCGGTGGTGGTTTGACCAGGCAGGCACCACAGCGCCGAACCTGCGCCGGCACCGGCAAGGCACAGGTGTCGCACCGCGCCACCGGTTGCGCAAACAGTGTCACACAGGCCTCGCACACCGGCCGACTTGGCCAGGCACGGCACACCGCACACTGACTCGGCAGGCGGCGAACAAGTCCTTGCAGCAGTCGCGTGAACATGGGGCCAATATACTCGCGACGCCTTCAGACACTTACCATGAACACACTACGCCCCCCCACGATAGACCCAGTGGCGTCCGAGCGCTGGGCGCGCCGCTTGCCGGTGGCCTCGGCCTGGTTGCATGAAGAGGTGGCGCGCCGCATGGAAGAGCGGCTGGATCTGATCACTCTGCAGCCGCAGTCCTGGCTGCACTGGGAGCCGCTGCGTGGCGGTTTGCAGGCGCATGCGCTGTTGCAGCAGCGTTACCCGCGCTCAGAAAGCTTTGCCGTACTGTCGCAGGCCGAGCATGGGCACGAGGCTGCAAAGAGAATGGTAAAACCCTGGTGGAGGCCGGAGCGCTGGCGGACGCCGACCACGCAATGGGCGCGACCTGCCCAATCCGTGCAAATGCTGTGGGCCAATATGGCGCTGCATATGGTGCCAGACCCGCAGGCACTGATCGCCGAATGGCACGGTTTGCTGGCAATCGACGGGTTCTTGATGTTCAGCTGTCTCGGACCGGACACCCTGGTTGAGTTGCGTACGCTCTATCGCGCTTTGGGCTGGCCACCGCCCTCGCATGATTTCACTGACATGCACGACTGGGGCGATATGCTGGTGCAGGCCGGATTTGCCGAACCCGTGATGGACCAGGAGCGCATCACCTTGAGTTTTGCCACACCCGAGCGCTTGCTGCAGGAGTTGCGGGAACTGGGTCGCAACCTGCATGGCGCGCGCTTCTCCGGGCTGCGGGGCCGTGGCTGGCACGCCAGTTTGCTCGCTGGCCTAGCGCAGCGCCTGGCACCGGCCGGCGGGGCGGGGCCTTTGACGCTCACTTTCGAGATCATCTACGGCCACGCGTTCAAGCCGGCCCCCAGGCTCCACGTGCGCCCAGAAACCCGGCTCACGGTCGAGGAGATGCGGGCGAGCTTGCGCCAGGTCAACAAAAAACCACCGACGGCTTGACTGATGGGCTTGACAGTTGGGGTTGTCACTGAGTCAGAACGTGAAGTTGCTGGGCTACAATCGCGGCAATTTTTGATCTGGATACGCTGAGTCTTGGCGACTCAATCCGGCGCGGCTTCCGCGCAGCCAGAGGCTAATAATCAAAGCAATGAAGAGGTAAAACGATGAAGAGCATTTCCAACAAGCTGGCTTCATTGATGCTGGCTGCTGGCGCATGGGCAGGCTCAGCGGCAGTGTCGCTGGCCCATGCGGTGAATGATTTGCCGGGTGGACCGTCAGTGAACCAGTTGAATCTGGCCGCGCCGGTCACCAAAATCGCTGAAAGCCAGCATTGGTTGCATTGGTTCATGATGATTTTGTGCACGGTGATCTTTGTCGCGGTGTTCTCGGTGATGTTTTATTCGATCTGGAAGCACCGCAAGTCGGTCGGCCACAAGGCGGCCACTTTCCATGAATCGGTCACGGTGGAAATCATCTGGACCATTGTCCCCTTCATCATTGTGATTCTGATGGCGCTTCCAGCGACCAAGGTCGTTGTTGCGATGAAAGACACCACCAACGCCGACCTGACCATCAAGGTCACCGGCATGCAGTGGAAATGGGGCTACGACTACCTCAAGGGCGAGGGTGAGGGCATTGGCTTCGTTTCGACGCTTGACACCGAGCAACGCGCACTGTCCAACGCGGGCGGCCCCAAAAAGGGCGAGGAAATTGACAACTACCTGCTCAAGGTCGACCACCCCTTGGTGGTACCCGTGGGCAAAAAGGTGCGCGTTATCACCACCGCCAACGATGTCATTCACGCCTGGATGGTGCCCGCGTTCGGCGTCAAGCAAGATGCGATACCGGGTTTTGTGCGCGACACCTGGTTCCGGGCCGAGAAGACCGGTGACTATTACGGTCAGTGCGCCGAGCTGTGCGGCAAGGAACACGCTTACATGCCCATCCATGTGAAGGTGGTTTCGGCGCAAGACTATAGTGCCTGGGTAACAGGCGAGAAAAAGAAGATGGCTGCCAAGCTCGACGACCCGACCAAGGTCTGGACTCTGGCCGACATCACCAAGCGCGGCGAGAAGGTTTACGCGACAAATTGCGCGGTGTGCCACCAAGCCAACGGCAAGGGCGCCGGTCCTATCCTCGCGCTCGATGGCTCCAAAGTGGTGCTAGATGCCAAAAAGGAGCTGCAAATTGCCCTGATCTTGAAGGGTCGCAATGGCGTGACACCCGATGGCAAGCCTAACCTGATGCCCGGTTGGGCGCAGCTCAGCGACACCGATATCGCCGCGGTTATCAGCTACACCAAGAACAACTGGTCTAACCAGACCGGCCAGTTGGTGCAGCCTGCCGATGTGCTGGCATTGCGCAAGTAGCGCCCAGCGCCCAAACTTGCTGCATGCCCCAGAAATTAAGAAGTTGAGAAGGAAATCAGGATGAGCGCCGTACTAGACCATCACGATCATGCCCATGAGCACCACGACCACCACGCGCCCACGGGCTGGCAGCGCTGGGTGTTTGCCACCAACCACAAGGACATTGGCACGCTGTACATGATTTTCAGCCTGACCATGCTGATGGTCGGTGGTGCGCTGGCGTTACTGATTCGCGCCGAGTTGTTCCAGCCCGGTTTGCAGTTGGTCAACCCCGAGCTGTTTAACTCGCTGACCACCATGCACGGTCTGATCATGGTGTTTGGTGCCATCATGCCGGGCTTCGTGGGCTTTGCCAACTGGATGATTCCGCTGCAGATTGGCTGTACCGACATGGCCTTTGCGCGCATGAACAACTTTAGCTTCTGGCTCATGATTCCGGCGGCACTGATGCTTGTGGGCTCGTTCTTCATGCCCGGTGGCGCACCGGCTGCCGGTTGGACGCTCTACGCACCCTTGACCCTGCAAATGGGTCCGAGCATGGACGCCGGCATTTTTGCCATGCACATCCTGGGTGCTTCGTCGATCATGGGTTCGATCAACATCATTGTCACGATTCTGAACATGCGCGCACCCGGCATGACGCTCATGAAGATGCCGATGTTCGTCTGGACCTGGCTGATTACCGCATATCTATTGATTGCTGTGATGCCGGTGCTGGCGGGTGCCATCACCATGACGCTGACGGACCGCCACTTTGGCACCAGTTTCTTTAATCCGGCCGGCGGTGGCGACCCGGTGATGTACCAGCACATCTTCTGGTTCTTTGGCCACCCCGAGGTCTACATCATGATTTTGCCGGCGTTTGGCATCATCAGTCAGATCGTGCCAGCGTTTGCACGCAAGAAGCTGTTTGGCTATGCGTCGATGGTATACGCCACTTCCAGCATCGCAATCCTGTCGTTCATCGTCTGGGCGCACCACATGTTTACCACCGGCATGCCTGTGACCGGACAGTTGTTCTTTATGTATGCGACCATGCTGATTGCGGTCCCGACCGCCGTCAAGATTTTTAACTGGATTGCCACCATGTGGCAGGGGTCCATGACGTTTGAGACCCCGATGCTGTTTTCGGTGGGCTTTATTTTTGTATTCACCATGGGTGGCTTTACTGGCCTGATCTTGGCCATGGCACCGATCGACATCCAGTTACAAGACACCTATTATGTGGTGGCCCACTTTCACTATGTGCTGGTGGCGGGTTCCTTGTTCGCCATGTTTGCCGGTTACTACTACTGGTGCCCCAAGTGGACCGGCGTGATGTACAACGAAACTGCTGGCAAGTGGCACTTCTGGGTTTCGCTGATTTCGTTCAACATCACGTTCTTCCCGATGCACTTCCTGGGCTTGGCAGGCATGCCCCGGCGCTATGCCGACTACCCCATGCAATTTGCTGACTTCAACGCGTTGGCGTCGGTAGGTGGGTTCTTGTTTGGCATTACCCAGGCATGCTTTATTTTGTTCATCGTGATTCCGACCATGCGCGGCAAGGGCGAAAAGGCGTTGCAAAAGCCCTGGGAAGCCGCTGAAGGACTGGAGTGGGAAGTTCCCTCGCCCGCACCGTTCCATACCTTCGAGAATCCCCCCAAGCTCAATGCCACTGCGACCAAAGTCCTTGGCTAAGAGCAACCTAGCGTGCGCATGATGACTCCCGAACAAAAAAAGACCAATCTGAGAACCGGCCTGATTCTGGCCTCGGTGGCGGCGGTGTTTTTTGTTGGCTTTATGGCACGCGTTGTGTTGCTGTCGCAGTAAGCCATGAACCTACGGCATGAAAATTTCCGGATGGTCGGCAAGCTGAGCGTCATCACTGCCTGCATGTTTGCCTTTGGCTACGCGCTGGTACCCATCTACAAATCGATTTGTGAGATGACCGGTATCAACATCCTGGCCTTGGGCGAACAGGTGCTGTCGGGCCAAAAGGTGGACGTGCGGCCCAATACCCAGGTGGATTTCAGCCGTACGATTACGGTGGAGTTCGATGCCAACAGTCGCGGCCCCTGGGAATTCAAACCCGCGCAGCGCTCGGTGCAGGTGCACCCTGGCGAACTGACCACGGTCATGTACGAGTTTCAAAACACCCAAAATCGCCGCATGTCGGCGCAGGCGATTCCCAGCTATGCGCCGCAGCAGGCCTCGGCCCACTTTAACAAGTTGCAGTGTTTTTGCTTTAACCAGTACACGCTGGATCCGGGTGAGAAGAAAGAGTGGCCGGTCGCTTTCGTGATTGATCCCAAGTTGTCCCGGGACGTCAAGACCATCACGCTGTCGTATACCTTTTTTGAAGTGGGCGGCAAAACGCCGGCCGCACCCGTGGCAGCAGCATCGACATTGGACGCGTTGAAAGGTGCCGGAACATGAGCGCCCGGCCTGCCAAAGGGGTTCCCAAGGGGTCGTTTTTGCGCAGTATGACCTTGGTCGCCTGGTCTTTTCTGGGAATCCGCAGCCGGCAGGGCTACCAGGACGACCTAGCGCGCGTCAATCCTTTGCACGTGGTGCTGGTGGGCTTGGTCGCGGCACTGCTTTTGGTGCTGGGTTTGATTGTGTTGGTCAATTGGGTGGTCAGCCACTAGGCCCGGGGCCTGCGGTGACAGCCAGCTTAATGAGAATTTGTAAGGAATGGAGCTGAAATGAGTTCAACCACGCACGCTAAGAGTCCGTATTACTTTGTGCCAGGGCCTTCGCGGCATCCGGCAATGGCAGCTTTTGGCCTGTTCTTTGTCATCTTGGGGGCAGGTCAGTGGGTCAACGGTGCCGAGTGGGGCAAATATGCACTGTTTTTTGGCTTGGCCTGGTGGCTCGGCGTGTTGTACCAGTGGTTTGGTGACGCCATTCGTGAAAGTGAAGGCGGGCAGTACGGTCACAAGATCGACTTGTCGTTCCGCTGGAGCATGAGTTGGTTCATTTTTTCCGAAGTGATGTTCTTCGGCGCGTTTTTTACTGCGCTGTGGTGGGCCAGGGCGCACTCGGTGCCGGCGCTGGGCAGTCTGGACAATTCCTTGCTGTGGCCCGGCTTCAAGGCGGTATGGCCCAGTGCCGCGGCTGGCATGACGGCGTCACCTGCAGGCATCGTCGAACCCTTTATGACCATGGGGCCGTTCTGGTTGCCCACCATCAACACCGCCTTGCTGCTCACTTCTGGCGTCACGCTGACGATTGCGCACCATGCGCTGGTCGCTGGCAACCGTGGCAAGACCATCGGCTTTATGTGGATTACGGTGCTGTTGGGCATTGCCTTCCTGTGTGTCCAAGGCTACGAGTACTACCACGCGTACACCGCTTACAACCTCAAGCTCAGTTCCGGCGTGTTTGGCTCCACGTTTTACATGCTGACCGGTTTTCACGGATTTCACGTGTTTGTCGGCATGCTGATGTTGCTTTTCATTACGCTGCGCCTGCAAAAAGGCCACTTCACCCCCGAGCGGCACTTCGGTTTTGAAGGTGCCGCCTGGTACTGGCACTTTGTGGACGTGGTCTGGCTTGGCTTGTATGTGCTGGTGTATTGGTTGTAGCATTTATCTGTTCGCACCCCAAAAGGCACCGTGCGCGGTGCCTTTTTGATGGGTCGGGTGCGAATAAAGCAGTGGCTTATTGGCCCGGCGGGATGCCGGTGGGATGGATGTATCCGAGCTTCCAGGCGATCAGGATGCACGCAAAGAGCCCAATCGACAGCCCCACACGCAACCCCAATGCGGTCGCCATTTTTTTGGACTTGCCCGCGTTGGATGGCCCGCCCCGCATCATGAAGAACAGGGCGGTTGCGAGGCTGGCTAGGATGGCGACAAAGGCCAGTGCGACTAAGGTGCTCATGCGCAGGATTATCGGGTGAATGTGCGTTGCAAGTTTTGGCTGGTGACCGTGTCTGCGCTGATGGGCGTGGCGCTGACCGCGTCTTTGGGGCGCTGGCAATTGTCGCGCGCTGACGAAAAGCTTGCACTGCAATCGGCCATCGAGAGCCAGGGGACCAGGCCCGAACTCGATACCGGAACCGTATCCCAAGTGTCAGACTGGAAAGCGCGGGTGCACCAAAGGGCCAAGGTACGTGGCACCTGGGTGCCCGAGGCAACGGTGTACCTGGACAACCGCCAAATGCGTGCGCGGGTTGGGTTTTTTGTGCTCACCCCGCTCAGGCTTGAAGGCAGTAGCCCGCCGGTGGCGGTGCTGGTGCAACGGGGCTGGATAGCGCGTGACTTTTCCGAGCGTACACGTTTGCCGCCTGTGCACACACCGGCCGGGCTAGTCGAGATCGCGGGCCGGATAGCCCCCGCTCCGTCTCAACTTTACGAACCCGGTGCACCGTCCTCGGGTGTAATCCGGCAAAATCTGGACTTGACACCGTTTCGCGTAGAGACCGGGTTGCCGCTGGCAGCGTTCACTCTGCAACAATGGGGGGCGTCCGATGACGGCCTGCTGCGAGACTGGCCCATTATTAATCTGGGCATCGATAAACATTACGGCTACGCGTTTCAGTGGTTTGGCCTGGCTTGCCTGATTGCCATTTTGTATTTTTGGTTTCAATGGGTCCGGCCATTTCTTCAACGTTCAACTGCTGCTTCATCTGATGTCTAGAACTTCCCCGCAAGACGATCACCCGCTGGGTCTGACGGTCTACACCCTGCAGCAGCCGGATGCCGTGGCCGTGGATGCGCAGGCCCGCACGCGTCTGGGTCGCTGGAAGATGCTAGCGGTGTTGCTGGTCTGTGCTGCCCCGGTGATTGCCTCGTACTTTACCTACTACGTGGTGCGCCCCGACGGGCGGCGCAATTTTGGCGAGCTGATTGATCCGCAGCGCCCGTTACCGGATGCCCTGGGCTATGGCCTGGATGCCAAGCCTGTCAAACTGCGCGAACTCAAAGGCCAGTGGTTGCTCATCAGCGTGGCGTCGGGTGCATGCGACACAGCGTGTGCCGAGCGTTTGTACCTGCAGAGGCAGTTGCGTGAAGGGCTGGGTAAGGAAAAAGACCGCCTGGATTGGGTGTGGCTGGTCAGCGATGAGGCTCCGGTGGCCGAGGCACTTCAGCCTGCGCTCAAGGGGGCCACGGTGTTGAGACTCGGTTCGGCCACGCTGTCACAGTGGTTGCAGGCGTCCCCCGGGCAGGACTTGTCGGCGCACCTGTACGTGGTTGATCCCTTGGGCAACTGGATGATGCGGTTTCCGCCCGGGCTCAATACGGTGGGAGCGCTGAAGGCCCGGCGTGATCTGGAACGGCTGATGCGTGCGTCGACCTTTTGGGACCATGCGGGCCGGTGAGCCCGTACTAATTGACCATGCACGCTAACCTGTACGATTTTTCGCCAACCCTGCGACTGCTGGTGCTTGGCGTGCTGGTCGCTAGCGGGCCATTGTTGCTGGTGTATTTGCGCAACATCAAGTCTTCACCGCTGGGGCGTATGCATTCCCTGGCCGTGGTGACGCTGTTTCTGACCTTTGATCTGGTCTTGTTCGGTGCCTTTACCCGATTGACCGACAGCGGCCTGGGCTGTCCGGACTGGCCGGGTTGCTATGGCAGTGCGAGCCCTTTGGGCGCGGGCGAAGAAATCGCCAACGCACAGCGGGCCATGCCCACCGGACCTGTCACCCGGGGCAAGGCCTGGGTTGAAATGGTGCACCGTTACCTTGCGACGGCCGTCGGCGTCCTGATTACGGTGATGGCGGTGGCGGCCTGGTTGGGCCGCAAGGCAGCGGGTGGCGGGTCCGCGTTGTTACCGGGTTGGGCCACGCTGACCTGGGTGTGGGTCTGTATTCAGGGTGCGTTTGGCGCACTGACGGTGACCATGAAACTTTTTCCATTGATCGTGACGCTGCATCTCCTGGGCGGCTATATTTTGCTGGCGCTGTTGACCGTACAGGTGGCCATGCTCGGCAAGCGACAGGGGGCAGGCGCGCAACCGCTCATCTTGCCCGTGCATCTCAGGGGCTGGCTGCTTGCGGCTGTGGGCTTGCTACTGCTGCAGGCCGCCTCGGGTGCTTGGGTCAGCACCAACTATGCCGTGCTGGCTTGCACTGATTTTCCGCAGTGCCAGGGAAGTTGGTGGCCGGCCATGGATTTTGCACAGGCTTTTACGGTGTGGCGGCCACTGGGACTGAACCCGGACGGCAGCCACATCAGCTTCCAGGCCCTTACCGCTATTCACCTGACCCACAGGGGACTGGCGCTTGTGACCTTGTTGGCACTGGCCGCGCTGGCCTGGCATCTGTCCACCTATTCGACCCTGACTCGGGCTGCCCGCCTGCTCGGTAGTTTGCTGGTACTGCAAGCGCTGACCGGTATCAGCAACGCCGTTCTCGAATGGCCCTTGCTGGCGGCTGTGTTACACACCGGCGGCGCTGGCGCCATGGTGATGGTGCTGGTGTGGCTACTCGCGTCAGTCAGTTTTCAGAGCGCGACCGATTGGGCGTTGGCTTTTGCCGGGAGATTAAACCAATGACCGCGCCAACCGCGTCAACCGTAGCTTCGGTGCTGCAGCAATTTCATGTGCTGACCAAGCCCAGGGTCATCCAATTGATCGTGTTCTGCGCCTTGATCGGCATGGTGCTTGCTGTGCCGGGTGTGCCTACGGTGCCACAGTTTGCGTTGGCTGCCATTGCGTGTGTCGGCATTTATCTGGTGGCGGGTGCGGCAGCAGCATTCAATTGCATCGTCGAAAAGGGGATTGATGCCCGGATGAAACGCACGGCCTGGCGGCCAACGGCCCGCGGCGAGCTTGGTGATGCGCAGACCCTGCTGTTTTCGGCCCTGTTGTGCGCGCTGGGTTCGGCTATTTTGTATTGGTGGGTCAACCCCTTGACGATGTGGTTGACGTTTGCCACCTTTGTCGGTTATGCAGTGATTTACACCGTGATTTTGAAGCCGCTGACGCCGCAAAATATTGTCATCGGCGGTGCCTCGGGTGCCATGCCGCCAGTGCTGGGTTGGGCCGCCATGACCGGTGACGTCGGACCGGAGGCGTTGATCCTCTTTCTGATCATTTTTTTGTGGACTCCGCCACACTTTTGGGCCTTGGCCCTGTATCGGGTCGAAGATTACCGCAAGGCCGGGCTCCCGATGCTGCCGGTGACCCATGGCAGCGAGTTCACCCGATTGCATGTGCTGCTGTACACCTTTGTATTGTTTGCCGCCTGCCTTTTGCCCTTTGTGTATGGCATGAGTGGCTGGCTGTACCTGGCTGCTGCGGTGGTTTTGAGCAGCGTGTTTTGCCTGTACGCCTGGGTGCTGTGGCGCGACTATTCAGACGAGTTGGCGCGCAAGACCTTTCGTTTTTCACTGATCCACCTCAGCGCACTGTTTGCGGCACTGCTGATCGATCACTATGTTTAATGAATGGCAACTACGCACCTGCTATCAAAGCGACAGGACAGCATTTACACTGAATCTTATGAATAAAAGAACTGCATTGAAGTATTTGACAGGCGCAGTTGCGGCCAGCAGCCTGTGCCTTATCTCTTCCTGTTCGCCCAAGGACATTGCGTTTTCTTCGATCGATGTCACCGGGGCCGAGTATGCAAAGCAATTTGAGTTGAGTGACCACAACGGACAGTTGCGCCATCTGACCGACTTTGCCGGCAAGGTGGTCGTGATGTTCTTTGGCTACACCCAGTGTCCTGATGTTTGCCCCACCTCAATGACTGAACTCGCAGAGGTCAAGCGCCTGCTCGGCAAGGATGGTGAGCGCTTGCAGGCAATTTTCGTCACAGTGGACCCCGCACGCGACACCGCCGAGGTGCTTAAGGCCTATATGACCGCCTTTGATCCTACTTTCCTGGCGCTGGTGCCAACTCCGGAGCAGCTCAACACCATTACCAAGGAATACAAGATTTATTACAAAAAGGTCGAGGGCAATACGCCTACCAGCTACACCATGGACCATTCTGCGGGCAGCTATGTCTACGACACCCAGGGCAAGTTACGCTTATTTACCCGCTACGGCAGCGGTGCACCCCCGCTCGCCAAGGACATCCAGCAACTGCTCAAACAGGCCTCTTGAGCAGGGGCCTGCGATACTTAGGGATGCGGAAACAGCCAATGTACCGTTTCTGGCGGCACTGACGGGCGTATTGCGTCGTTACCCTTCGTTTATGTGGTCAGCCACACTGCGCTCAGGGCGTCTAGCACTGCATCCCGCCAGCACCACCATAAAACGGTACATCAGCAATTTCCGCATCCCTTATTCAATCCGGATGCCCTGCCCGGTAATGATGCCACCTAGTAGCTTGGTGTCTGACTGAATTCGCAGGGCCAGGCCCTCGGCCGACGAACCCACCACATTCCAACCCTGCTGAAACATTTTTTGCCGCATTTCGGGGCTGCGTGCAATGTCACTGAACAAGCTTGATAGGCGGGCTGCCACGGGTTTGGGGAAATTGCGCGGTGCGGCGATTCCGTTCCAGATTTCCAGATTGAAATCCTTCACGCCCGCTTCCGACAGGCTGGGGATCTCCGGCACCAGGGTGCTGCGACCACTGCTGGTGGTGCCGATGGCGCGCAGCTTGCCGGCCCGAATCTGTGCCATGGCGAGGCCCGGGGGCAGCATCGACAACTGCAGATCGCCCGAAATCATGGCGCTGGCAACCTGCGGGTAGCCGGGGTAGGGAATATGCACGGGCGCCATGCCGGTCTTGGATTTCAACAGTTCCATGCCCAGATGCCCGACGGTTCCGATGCCGGGTGAGCCGTAGTTCCATTTGTTACTGCCGGCACGCGCTGCGGTCAAAAACTCCTGAGCATTACCGCCGGCTGCGTTGGCCGGCGCCGTCAAAATAAGTGGGGAGGTGCCCAGCAGGCTGATGGGTGTGAGGTCCTTGAGCGGGTCGTAGGCGAGCTTGGGGTTGAGCAGCTTGGCAATCGTCATATTGCCGTTGATCATGAGACCCAAGGTGTGGTTGTCGGTGGCCTTGGCCACATAGTCGGCCGCAATATTGCCGGCTGCTCCCACCTTGTTTTCGACAATCACGGGCTGTCCCAGTGCCTTGGAAAGTGGCTCGGCAAAAGCACGGGCCGTCAGGTCGGGCGACGATCCGCCAGGAAAACCGACAATAATGCGCACCGGCTTGGTCGGCCAGTCACTTGCTACGCCCTTGCTGCTTTGGGCAAAAGCAGCGTGTGACAGGGTGTAGGCAGCCAGCGCTGCTATGGAGAGTGTGAGGGTTCTGCGTTGCATGAAAGAATTCTCCAGTCCAATAAAAAAGCCCCGTCAAGCCGAGGCCAACGGGGCATTGTCGCTCAGCGCGGGTGTTTGCCTGCGCGCTAAGGGCAGATCAGGCGTAGGCCGCCAGGGCGGTTTTCATTTTCTTCATGGCGGCCACTTCGATCTGGCGGATACGTTCGGCGCTGACACCGTATTCGGCAGCAAGATCGTGCAGGGTCATGCCACCTGAGTTGTCATCGTTGACCTTGAGCCAGCGCTCTTCGACGATACGGCGGCTGCGTGCATCGAGACTGTCAAGTGCGGTGGCAATGCCGTCAGTCGCCATGACATCGCGCTGGCGCGCCTCGATCATGGCCATGGGTTCATGGCTGGTGTCGGTGAGGTAGGCAATGGGTCCAAAAGCGTCTTCACCATCATCGGACGGGCTGGGGTCGAGCAGCACGTCGCCTCCCGACAAGCGGGTTTCCATCTCAATGACTTCCTCGGGCTTGACATTAAGCTCGCGCGCCATGGCATCGATTTGCTCGGTGTTGAGGCTGTCGCGGTGGGTGCCGAGATCGGCTGCTGCGTCGTCGCTCTTGAAGCGTTGCTTCATGGAGCGCAAGTTAAAAAACAGCTTGCGCTGCGCCTTGGTGGTGGCCACTTTCACCATGCGCCAGTTTTTCAGAATGTACTCGTGGATTTCGGCCTTGATCCAGTGCAGGGCATAGCTCACCAGGCGTACGCCCTGGTCCGGGTCAAAGCGTTTGACGGCCTTCATGAGGCCGACATTGCCTTCCTGGATCAGGTCGCCATGGGGCAAACCGTAACCCAGATACTGGCGTGAGACCGATACCACCAGCCGCAGGTGCGACAGAACCAGCTTACCAGCGGCCTCCAGGTCGTTGTCGTGTTTGAACTTGCGTGCAAAGCTCTGCTCTTCTTCCTGGGTGAGCATGGGTAAGCGGTTGGCGGCAGAAATGTAAGCATCGAGGTTGCCCAGTGGCGGCACCAGCGACCAGGGATTGGCGACGGTGAGTGCACCAGAGGGGCTTGCAAGTTGATAGGTCATACCGAGACTCCTTGTGTCATTGGCCTGATGTTAGCACTCTCTAGGAGTGAGTGCTAATCGAAAAGTTCAATCACGGAGATAGTTCTTTATAGGAAATGCATAGCCCCGGATGCAAAGCAGTTCCCCAAAAAAATTCCACCCATTGATGGTTATGGCATTAACGCTGCCCTTGTCTGGGTGGATGCGGTCGAGATTCAGCGCGACTTCTTGCCTTTGGGCGCGGCATCTGCGGCGTCGACGCCGGTCTTGAGCGTCGAGAGTACCGCGCTTTCGATGGCAGTCGCGGCTACTTTCATGCCCTTTGCCACGGGCGCAAAGGTGTCAGGGGCGGGGTGGCGTTCCTGTAGCAAGTCTACGCCCGCATTGAATTGCTCTACGCTCAATTCGGTGACTTCCTGCAGGTGCTTGGCGGTCAGAGCCACCACCTTTTGGGCATTGTTCTTGAAGGTTTCGAAGGCAGCCTGGGGCTCCTTGATCGATTTCATGTCTTCTACGGTTTCCATGGCCGAGGCCTGCACCGCCTGGGCCTGGGCCTGGGCCAGATCGCCCCACATGCGCAGGTTGTCCATCATGAGTTTGGCGGCGTCCTGTGCTGCATCAGGCGTGAATTTGTCGGCACCCGACATGAGGGTCTTGGTGATCGATTCGAAGGGGTTGGTGGTAAACATGGGTGTCTCCAGAGATGTTGTGACACCCGATTGTCGGGGAAAACTAACTGCTCTGGTAACCCGACAAACCGGAGCCGAATCGTGCGCTGAATGAGCTGGCAGTGGTTTTTACGCCAGCCTGCTGAAGTGACGCCAGGGTCGTCTGTTGAGATTTGAGTACAAAGGCACGCTGGTTCGCGGCGGCCAGGGGGTTGCCGACACTGCCGTCGAGCGCCAGCTCCCGCGTGGTGGCCTTGTCAAGTTGCCGTCCGAGTTTGACCACGCTGTCTCTCAGACCACTGGGATTGCTGGCTTGCGCGCTTGCCAGCCGGACGGTATCGATGCTGAGTTTGCCCTGGGAATTCAGGCTAATTCCCGCATCGCCGAGGGTCGACAGGGCGGTTTTGTCAGCGGTGACTGCACGCAGCATGGACTGACCCGCGCGTCCGGCACTTTCGCGGGTGGCACTGTCACTCGCTGCATTGGCGGTCGGATTGGTGCGGTCCGTTGCAGTGTTGAAGGCCGTGACCAACTGGCCCAACGCCGCCTTGACATCGTCGAACTTGCGCGTGGCAGGCAGATTGGCCACCACCGCGGCCGTGGACTGGACTTCGGATATGGCAGATTTGAGCTTGCCCAGTGACGACAATTGGTCGCTGGTGGTGTCGAGTTGCGCCTGAATCCGCTGCTCTGCCTTCAGTAGCCCACGCACAGAGCCGCCACTGCGCTCGGTCGCCTGCGTGCCAGTGCTGGCATTGAGGTAACTAAAAGCGGCGTTGGCTTTCACGAAATCTGAAATATTCACGGTGCTCTGCAGATAGGCTAACAAACAATATGATCTTACCGGACGGACGCAATGTCAATAGACTTAGCCGGACAATGGGTGCGATTCAAAGTGAGTGCGCCGGTAATTCGGTTTTGCCCCCTCGCCCCAGCGGGGCGAGGGCTGGAGCGAGGGAATAAGAGTCCACATCGCTTTGAATCGCACCCTGCCACAATCGGCGCTTTCGCATTGAAACAAATAGGAGCGTGCCATGCGACAGATGAAAGGGTTGGTCGCCGGACCGATGCGGCCCCTTGCAAAAATGCCTGAGGCCTACTCGGGCACGTCCCACTGAAAGTAGTTAAAACGTGCGCAATACCTCACTCTCGAGCAAGCTTATCCGTATCGGATCCAGCCTGCTGGTGGTGGCGCTGGCCTCGATTGGTCTCACCCTGTGGGTCACCTGGCAGCTCGAAGGTGGTGCGGCGGCGGTCAATGAGGCCGGGCGTATGCGCATGCAGACCTGGCGACTGGCCAGTGCGGTGCAGGCAGAACGTTCCAGCCACCATGTCAAGGACCTGGTGGAGCAGTTTGACCAAAGTCTTGCTTTGCTGCGCACGGGTGACCCTGCCCGGCCGCTGTTTGTACCCTGGGATGACTCTGTCGAACGGCGCTTTGCCAGCGTAGTGGATTTGTGGCAAAGCCAGCGCGACCAGTGGTTGAGCGACAAACCCCTGATGCCGCAGCAGTCGCTTGATGCTGCGGGCGAGTTTGTCGAAGCCATTGACCGGTTCGTGTTGGCCATCGAGCACCAGCTGTCACAGTTCACCGCGATCCTCAATCTGTTTCAGTTTGTCATGATGGCGCTCGCCATTGGTAGCGCCGTGGTCATGCTCTATACCGGTTATCTGTATGTGATCAATCCGCTGGACAACTTGCGCCAGGGTTTGCGCAAGGTGGAAGCCGGCGATTTCAGTACCCGGGTGGAAGTCGATACCGAGGACGAATTTGGCCAGGTTGCCAGCGGCTTTAACGTCATGGCCCAGCGCCTGCAGTCGCTGTACGACGGTCTGGAGGCGCAGGTGGAAGCCAAAACGCGGCATATCGAGGCCCAGCGCATGCGTATTGAGACACTATATGAAGTCAGCGCCTTTTTGGCCAGTGCCAACACGATTGAAGAATTGTCCAAGGGATTTGCCCAGCGGGTGCGTGTGGTCATGAAGGCAGACGCAGTTGCGGTGCGTTGGTCTGACGAGGCCAATCAGCGCTACCTGATGCTGGCATCCGACTGCTTTCCGCAAGAGATGGTCGACGAGGAGCGCAGCCTGCTTGCCGGCGCCTGTGCCTGTGGCAACCTGGCACCCGATGCGCGCACCCGGGTGATTCCGATCCTGCAGCACGATGCGGCTCCGATGCGCCACTGCGCTCGGGCCGGTTACGAGTCGGTAGTGAGTGTTCCGATCCGCTTGCAAAACCGCCTGATTGGCGAGATTGACCTGTTTTTTCGCACCAGCGTGCTGCTAAGAAGTGATGAGGTGGAACTGCTCGACGCGCTGGCCAGCCACTTGGCCAGCGCGTTAGAGGGTTTGCGCGCTGCCGCATTGGAGCGCGAAGCCGCTGTCGGGGAGGAGCGCGCCTTGTTGGCTCGGGAACTGCACGACTCCATCGCACAGTCGCTGGCCTTTCTGAAAATTCAGGTGCAATTGCTGCGCACGGCCACCCAGAAGGAGCAGGCCGATCAGGTGCAGACAGCGCTCAACGAGCTCGATACCGGGCTGCGCGAAAGCATCAGCGACGTGCGCGAATTGCTGGTGCATTTTCGAACCCGAACCAACACCGACGACGTGGAACGTGCCCTGCAGGAAACACTGCAGAAATTCAAGCACCAGACGGGTTTGCCTACACAGTTGACGGTCCAGGGCGACGGACTTCCACTACCCGCAGATGTGCAGGTGCAGGTGCTGCATGTGCTGCAGGAGGCCTTGTCCAACGTGCGCAAGCACGCGGGTGCCAGTCAGGTCAGCCTGGAGGTGCGCAAAGGCTCGCGCTGGAGTTTTGTGGTGCATGACGACGGTCTGGGTTTTGATCTGGATCGTAGTCGGGGCGAGTCCCATGTGGGTCTGAAAATCATGCGCGAGCGCGCCTTGCAGATTGGTGCCGAGGTCAGCATCGTCTCGACTCCGGGCGTTGGCACACAAGTGACCTTAAGCTTGCCGCAGCACCCGGTGACCGGGAGCAATGCAGCCACTGCAGGCCCGGGACTTGCCCCATTACCGGTGTCTGCAGATGCCACCTGAATCGGAAAGATTGATGAAACCCATTCAATTGCTGGTGGTCGACGACCATAGTCTTTTTCGCCGGGGGCTGATTGCCTTGCTGGCCCAGGATGGCCGCTTTGCGGTGATGGCGCAAGCGGCCGACATGGGCGAGGCGCTGCGCTGTGTCGAGCGTGGCATCCCGGACCTGATCTTGCTGGACAACCATTTGCCAGGAGTGCGTGGGGTCGATGGCATCGGCGCTCTGAAGGTTGCGTTTCCAGGGGCCAGGGTGGTCATGCTCACCGTGAGTGAAAACGAGGACGATCTGGCCGCCGCGCTGCAGGCCGGGGCCGACGCTTACCTGCTCAAGACCGTGGAGTCTGAGCTGCTGAGCGATGCCATTATCAAGGTACTGGCCGGCGAGTCGGTGATCAGTCCCGAGATGATGACCAAGTTTGTGAGCATCTTTCGCGCCAAAGGCATCGTCGCCAAACCCGATCCGGCAGCGGCACCCGCAGAGGCTTTCCAGGGAGGTGCGGAGCCCTCGGGACTCGAACTATTGTCGGCCCGGGAGCGCGAGATATTGACACTGATCGCGCGCGGCGACAGCAACAAGCTTATCGGCCGCAGCCTCGACATTGCCGAAACCACGGTCAAGATTCACGTGCAGCACATCTTGCGCAAGCTGGGGCTTAGCTCACGTGTTCAGGCGGCGGTGTTTGCCGCGGGACGCGGCCTGGGGTAACGGGCTGCTGGCGAGGCTCAGGGTTTGTTCATCCATTTGGTGTGAATCTTTTGGGTGGTGCGCCACACGGCCCATAACACCACGGGCACCAGCGCGCCGGCGGCGAGTTCGGGGTTGAGTGGCAGGCCGGCGGCTTTGAGTGCCTTGGCGCCATATAGCAGCAGGCTGATCACGTAGTACGAGATCGCGGCAATCGAGAGCCCCTCGACGGTGCCCTGCAGGTGCAACTGCATTTCCTGACCACGGTTGAGCTTGGCCAGCAATTGCTGGTTTTGTGCCTCGGTGGCAATGTCGACCCGGGTTCGTAGCAAATCGCTGGCGCGCGCCACCCGCACCGACAGCGAGTCCAGTCGGCGCGCGGTCGCCTGCACCGTGGCCATGGCCGGTGACAGGCGGCGCTGCAGAAACTCCCCTATCATCTGGGTGCCGGGAATGGCCCTTTCACGCAGTTCGCTTAGGCGCTGCCCAACCAGCGTGTAATAGGCCTCGCTTGCCGCGAAGCGGTAGGTGTTTTCGGCGGTGGCTCGCTCGATGCGGGCTGCCAGGGACACCAAAGTGTCGAGCAGCTCCTGGTCTGACTCGGATTTTTGCTCCAGCCGGGAGGTGATGGACACCAGCTCGTTTTCCGCCTGGGTCAGCATCGGGCCCAGCGCTTTGGCAAGAGGTAAACCTCGCAAGGCCATCAGGCGGTAAATTTCAACATCCAGCAGCCGCCCGGCAATGCGACCGGCACGGGTCTGGCTCGTTCCCTCGGGAGTGATCACCAGCATACGTTCAAAGCCATCGCTTTGAATTTGAAACCGGGTCAAGGCCCAGGAGTGCCCGGCCGGATGTTGGTAGCCCTGTGCATCGGCGCTGGGTCCGGATCCCGCAGCCGAGTGCAGGGAATTGCTGCCCATCAGAGACGCCACGACGGTGCGCGCGCCAAGCCAGACCATGGCTTGGCGCATGAGAGCGGGAGCGTTGTCGAGTGGCGCGTGCAGCATCACCAACTGGATGGCGGATACCGTACGACCGGGAATCTGCTGCAGCCAGCTTTCCGGCACGGCCAGACTCGCCATCAGCTCAGGTTCCACTGCATCCAGCATCGCATGGGTGGGCAGCGGCTGCACCACGGTATAGCGCGAAAACTCGTTGTGGCGCTCCCACTTGAGGCTGAAACCGGGGTTTCTCAGCCGCAGAAAGTTGTCATTGAGTTGATCTTGTGGCAAATCGGCCCAGCCTGGCAGCCCGCGCAGATGGGTGCATGCCATCTCACGCGTCACACCGTCGTGCAGTACCGCCACATCGATGATCAGCGCCGGTAGTCGAATGCGCGCTGAGGGGCGCGCATGCACCTCGTTATGCGTTGCGGCCCGCTGTGGATCGTCGGGCGGAAGAGACGATGCTGTGGATGTGGGATGGAGTTGCATCCCCTGTATTTTGCCGAGAATTGTCCCCGTTGCGCGCTATGCAAATCACGCTATTTCCGCATCCCTTGGCGTCTGGGTTTACGCGCAGCAAAGCTCCACCAGGGCAGTACCGCGCGCAGGGACAGTACCTCGCCACAGTGCGACGGTGCGTAGCCTGCGATGCGGGCAAGTTGCTGTTGCCACTGCGCGGTTTGCAGCAGGTCACGCAGGGCCACTATGGCAGGGTCGTCGAGCGCTGATTTCAGGCATGCCAGATGGTAGTATTCCTCGACCAGGGGAATGAAGTCCAGGCCCACCGCCCGCGCGGCCACTTCAATACCCAGCGCCACGTCTGCAGCGCCAGATGCGACCGTGTGGGCTGCCGCCGTGTGTGAGGGTTCGGCCAGCTCGTAACCCCGGATGTCGCGCGCGACAAGGTGGCTCTGCAGCATCAGTTCTTCCATCACCACACGGGTTCCGGTACCCAGGGTTCGGTTGACAAACCGGGCTTGCGTGTCTTTGAGGTCCGCCAGGGTTTTGAGGCGCAAGGGGTTGCCTCGCGCCACCATGAGCCCCTGGGTGCGCTGGGCAAAACCAATGATCTTGTGCAAGCCGGGCTTGAGCAGGGGTTTGTAGATACGCTCTGCCAGTGAGCCTGGCGCGGGATGCTGCAGGGTGTGAAAACCAGCCATCACACAGCGGCCTTCATTGAGTCCGCGCAGGGCGTCGACACTGCCACAAAACCGGATGTCCAGGTGCAACTGATCGGGGTCACGCGCATGCTCGCGCAGCGTTGCCAGTGCGTCATCGTGGCTGGCGTACAGGGTCACCACATGCGCGTGGGGGTCAAAGGCCACGGCAAAGACGCGCTCCAATTCACTGCGCAGCGCCTCAATTTGGGGTGCCAGGCGGGCCTGCGCCTGGCGCTCGGCCCACATCAGTTTGGAGCCAAATTCTGTGAGCCGCGCAGCCTGGCCCTTTTCCCACACCACCAGCTCGTTGCCCAGCTCATTTTCCCAGCGCTTGAGTTCCCCCCAGACATGGCGATAAGACAAACCTAGCGCACGGGCACCCGCCGAAATCGAGCCTTGACTGGCAACTGCATGCAACAAGTCCAGCAAGGCGTTGCGCACCACTGCCGGGGAACTGTCGCGCGACAGGGTGTAATGGAATTGAAGCCTATGCACGGGGTTACATATCGCAGGGTAATCGATCAAACGCTACGATAACCGAAATGAATTCGCTCTCTGAAAGCACGGCGGTCGCCCTGCAACTGGTGCTGGCACGGGACCCCACTCTGGTGGCCATTGTCGCGCGGTCCTTGTCCGTCAGTGCGTTGGCGTGCGTGTTGGCGTGCGGCTTGGGTCTGCTGGCAGGTGCCTGGCTGGGGGTGGCGCGGTTTCGTGGGCGTGATGCGCTGCTGACTTTGCTCAACACCTTGCTGGCCATGCCGTCGGTGGTGGTTGGACTGTTGGTGTATCTCTTGCTTTCGCGCTCGGGCCCGCTGGGTTTTCTGGGCTGGTTGTTTAGTTACAAGGCTATGGTGTTGGCCCAAACCATCTTGGTGCTGCCGGTGGTGACGGCGCTTACCCGCCAGGTGGTGCAAGATGTGGACGCGGCACACGGTGAGCAACTGCAGTCGCTGGGCGCGCCGCCGCTGGTGCGCGGACTGTTGCTGGCCTGGGATGAACGTTACGCGCTGCTGACCCTGGTGATTGCCTCGTTTGGCCGCGCCATCTCTGAGGTCGGCGCAGTCATGATTGTCGGTGGCAATATTGATGGTTTCACACGGGTCATGACCACCGCCATTGCGCTTGAGACCAGCAAGGGTGACTTGCCGCTGGCATTGGGACTGGGCCTGGTGTTAATGGGCGTTGTGCTGCTGCTCAACAGTGTGATTGCAGTGGTCAGGCGCTGGCGTGAACAGCACGATGCGCAAGGCATCGCGAACCCCGGAAGCGTCACTGTGGTGGGATCAGCCCCATGAGCGCAGTATTTGACCTGCGCGCCGCAAGCGTGCAGTTTGGTTCTGGCATGCGTGCGGCTCGCGCGCTCAAGGACATCACGCTCCAGATCGTACCGGGTGAGCGGGTGGCACTGGTAGGTGCCAACGGCTGCGGCAAAAGCACCCTGTTGCGGCTGCTGCATGGCCTGGTTGACGCCAGTGCCGGCACGGTGCACCGCAACCCCGCGCTGACCCATGCGATGCTGTTTCAGAGGCCCTTTCTGATGCGCATGTCGGTCCAGGCCAACATCGCTCTGGCCTTGTGGTGGCGTGGCAAACCGTGGCATGTTGCCCGGCAGCAGGCGCTGCTTGCGCTGGAACGGGTTGGCATGGCCGAGCACGCGCAACGCAATGCGCGTGTGCTCTCGGGCGGGCAGCAGCAGCGCGTGGCCTTGGCACGCGCCTGGGCGCTGGCACCCCAGGTCCTGTTGCTGGATGAACCCACAGCCAGCCTCGATCCGCATGCCAAGCGCGATGTCGAGGCCCTGATGCAGGAATTTGTCGGACATATCGACCAGGTGACCCTGGTCTTTGCCAGCCACAACCTGGGTCAGGTCAAGCGACTGGCCAGCCGGGTGATTTACCTCGAACTAGGCCGGGTACTGGCAGATTTGCCGGTCGACGGCTTTTTTGGTGGTGAGCTGCTGGCCAGGCACTACCCCCAAGCCCATTTTTTTGTCAAAGGAGAAACTCTGTGAAATTTCCCGTCATCCTGGCGCGCGCCTTCTACACACCTTTTACCCGTAAAGCGGCTGCACTCTCGGTGGTCTGTCTGGGCCTTGCGGGGAGTGCCGTGGCACAGTCGATCGTCATGGCGTCCACCACCTCGACCGAACAATCCGGTCTGTTTGGTCACTTGCTTCCCGCCTTCAAGGTGGCAAGCGGCATCGACGTGAAGGTCGTCGCGCTCGGCACCGGGCAGGCCATTGACATGGGGCGCAGAGGGGATGCGGACGTACTTTTTGTGCACGACCAGGTTGCCGAAGAGAAGTTTGTCGCAGACGGCTTTGGCATCAAGCGTCTTGAAGTCATGTACAACGATTTTGTGCTGATCGGCCCCGCCACCGATCCGGTCAAGGCGCGTGGCAGCGACATTGTCGAAGCACTCAAGAAAGTGGCGCAAGGCAAGGGAGACTTTGTCTCACGCGGGGACAAGAGTGGCACGCACGCCGCAGAACTTCGGTTCTGGAAGATGGCAGGACTTGAGGAAAAGACCGGAAGCGGCTACAAGTCTTGCGGTTGCGGCATGGGGCCGGCGCTGAATATTGCATCCAGCACGGGTGCCTATGTGCTGGCGGACCGTGGCACCTGGCTCAACTTCAAGAACCGGGGAGATTTGCAGGTGCTGGTGGAGGGCGACAAACGTCTCTTCAATCAATATGGTGTGATGCTGGTCAACCCGGCCAAACACCCGCAGGTCAAAGTGGCAGAGGGTCAGAAGTTCGTGGATTGGGTGGTCTCACAACCCGGACAAAATGCCATTGCGGCTTACAAGATCGGGGGAGAACAACTGTTCTTCCCCAATTCCAAGTAAGCCGCGCGCCCCTACCGGACCGACAGTTCATCCTGCCCCAGCATGGCCCTGGAAACCAGGGTGATGCCTGAGGGTGTTACGCGGAAGCGTTTGCGGTCTTCCTCGGGGTTGACGCCCACCTGCATGCCCTCTGGAATGACACAGTTTTTGTCGATGATGCATTTCTTCAGAACACAGTGGCGCCCGACCCGTACGTTGGGCAGCACGATCGAGTCTTCAACGACCGAGAAACTGTGCAGATAAACCCCCGAAAAGAGCATGGTCCGGCGAATCGTCGAGCCACTGACAATGCAGCCCCCTGCAATCATGGAGTCGACGGCCGTACCGCGGCGGCTGTCATCGTCAAAGACAAATTTGGCTGGCGGCATTTGCGGTTGCCACGTCCAGATGGGCCAACTTTCGTCGTACAGGTTGAGTTGAGGCGTCACCTGCACCAGGTCCATGTTGGCTTCCCAAAACGCGTCCAGCGTCCCGACATCGCGCCAGTAAGGCGGCTTGCCGACCTCGCCGATATGGCTGTCGGAAAAGCTGTGGGCGAAAGTACGGTAACGCCTGACGCAGTGCGGGATTACATCTTTTCCAAAGTCGTGGCTTGACTTGGGGTCGTCCGCATCGCGCTGGAGTTGCTCAAACAAAAAGCGCGCATTGAAGATATAGATGCCCATACTTGCCAGCGCCAGTTCGGGCTGCCCGGGCATGGGTGTGGGGTTGGCAGGCTTCTCGTCAAAGCTCACCACCCGCTGCGCCGCATCGATTGCCATGACGCCAAAACCTTTGGCCTCGTGAAGCGGCACCTCGATGCAGGCCACCGACAGGTCGGCACTGTGGCCCACGTGTGCAGCCAGCATACGTCCATAGTCCATGCGGTAAATGTGGTCGCCTGAGAGCACCAGCACATACTCCGGGTTGGCGTGGCGAATCTCGCGCAAATTTTGGTACACCGCATCCGCCGTGCCCCGGTACCACTGGGCCTCGTCGACTTGCTGTTGCGCTGGCATGATTTCGATAAATTCGCCGAGTCGGCCATCGAGAAAACTCCACCCCAGTTGCAGGTGACGTATCAGGCTCTGAGCCTTGTATTGGGTTGCCACGCCCACTCGGCGAACGCCTGAGTTGACACAGTTGGACAGCGTAAAGTCGATGATGCGGAACTTGCCACCAAAGGGCACGGCAGGCTTGGAGCGCCAGTCGGTCAACTCGTGCAGACGGCTGCCACGCCCACCCGCCAGCACGATGGCAAAGGTGTTGCGGGTCAGTTGGCTCACAAAACGGGGATCCCCGCCGCTTGGAAGGTCGGTCTTCGATTCAGGCTCGGATTTCATCATTGCACCTCTTAATGCCCTAAAGGGCAAATCCATTCTAGGGTAAACCCCCATCAGATGGAGCCCTAGTATTGGTGCAATGCGGCGAAAGTTAGCTTGACTTGCGTCAGATCAATCTGCAGTCTCTCTCGGTGCTGGCAACCGGTGCATCGCGCAAGCGCCTCACTTGATATGGCGTCGTCGCTGCTCTTCGGAGACGAATTCTTCCATGTCGGGATCTAGCGCACTGCGCGAGCTGACAATGCCCACCGGTTTGCCATTGGCGATCACCGGCACATGCCGAAATCCGTTCTCGTGCATCATGAGCAAAGCAAAGCCGAAGGTCTTCTCGGGGTCGACCGTCATGGGTGACGGCGTCATGACCTCGCCCAGGGGAGTTGTACTGACGTCACGCCCCTGCGCAATGACTCTGAATACAGCGTCCCTTTCGGTAAAGATGCCCACCAGACTTTCGTTGGCTACCACCAGCACCGCGCTGACTTTTTTTTGCTCCATCATCTTTGCTGCTTCGAAGACGGTCGTTTGTGGCGAAGTCGTAAGCAGCTTTTTGCGGTCCATGACACTTTTTATGCGTTGACTGAACATACGGTGCGACCCCCGGCCCCTGTGTGTGAAAGTCGACCATTATTCGCAACTCAGTGCAACAGACTCTGACCTAGGTCAGAAGATGGCGGACGATGCCTTCGGGTATACCCCATACCCGCCTCAGCCGTTTGCAATGCGGCTCACCAAGGCTTTGGTCAATGCGGACGTGGACGCGGTACCACCGAGGTCGCCGGTGCGGACCTTGTCAATATTGAGGGTGGCGTCAATCGCGCCGCGCAAGCGGGTGGCTGTTTCAGGCAACTTGACATGGTCGAGCATCATTGCCGAGGCCAGCAGCAAGGCGATTGGATTGGCGATACCCTTGCCCGCGATGTCGGGAGCCGAGCCATGCACCGCTTCGAAAATGGCGGCATCTGCACCGATATTGGCCCCGGGCGCCATACCCAGCCCCCCTACCAGGCCGGCCACCAGGTCCGACAGGATGTCACCAAACAAATTGGTTGTGACCAACATGTCAAATTGCCAGGGGTTAAGAACCAGTTTCATGGCGCAAGCATCGATGATGACGGTGTCGATTTCGAATTTACCCTGGTACTTTTGCGCGTACAACTCCAGACCGGTCTCCAGAAATATGCCGGTGAGCGCCTTCATGATGTTGGCCTTGTGCACGATAGTGACTTTTTTTCGACCGGTGGCTACGGCATGGTCGAACGCATATTCCAGCAATCTGCGGCTGCCCTGTCGTGTGTTGACCCCGGTGGCCATCGCTACTGCGTGGGGGTCACCATTGATGGGAATGTAGTGTTCGTGCCCGATATAGAGGCCCTCTAGGTTCTCGCGCACCACCACCAAGTTGATCTTGTCAAAGCGGCCACCCGGGATGATAGTCAGCGCGGGGCGTAGGTTGGCGTACAACTGGAACTCTTCACGCAAGCGCACGTTGGAGGACCGGTAGCCGCCGCCCGAGGGGGTTTCCAGGGGTCCCTTCAGGGCCAGACGGGTGCGGCGAATGCTGTCGAGCGTTGCCCGGGGCAATGGATCGCCTTCGGCGGTTACGCCACCAAGGCCGGCGATCTGGCGATCCCATTCAAAGGGGGCTTTGAGCGCATCGAGGACTGCCAGCGTGGCATCGACAATCTCGGGGCCGATGCCGTCGCCAGGAATCAGGGTCGCGGGAATAGTGGACATAGCGTGAAGCTTCCTAAAAAATGGGGCCATGAACTGCAATGGGTGCTAACACGCCATTTTTTACCGCCTCCCTGACGCTGCACTGTCAGCTCAGCAAGGTTTGCTGAGAACCGCCTGAATCCAATGGCACAAATAACCACAGTAGCAGGTAGGCCACCAGACCGGTGCCACCGAGCAGCAACAGCAGGGTGAATGCCAGACGCCATAACCAGGTTCCCAAGCCCGTCGCTGTGGCGAGACCGCCACAGACACCGCCAATCCAGCGGTCCGCGCTTGCTCTGCGCAGCCCATTGAGCGACTGCACCACCGAGTTGCCCGTCGGCTGGGGTGACAACAGTCGCTGCTTGGCACGTTCATATTCTTGTGCGCTCAGGGCGCCACGGGCATGCATCTGTTCAAGATGGGTCAGGTCATTCACTAGTGACATCAGGTTCTCCAATAAAGTGGATGGTTTACAGCAGTTCACACGAAGCGTAAAGCTACTGTTGCGTACGGACAAGCGGTTTGCGACCTCTTGCAGAAATCAGGGGCCCAGCGCGCGTGAAGCGCGACCACTTGCAGGTTCCCAGACACCTGGTGGACGAAGAATTCGGGCTGTGGATGGCTTAGTAGAATGCGGGCTTGGGGCGGCACCGATCTTGGATTTGTTGGCCGCAATTGTCTTGACATTTCCGTTCATTTATCGAATTTATGTTGACTGGTGCCTTGTGATAACTGCGAATGATTGAGCCATGAAACACCCATTTCTTGCGAGCCTGGGGAATTACTACCCGGTGTATCTTGAGCAGCACCATGGACATGTTCTGAGAAAAATCGAAGAAATCTGGGACTCCCCGGAGCTCGAAGACTACCTCAGCGATCTATTGCTTGACAAAAGGGGGGGCCGCAAAGGATTTTCACCCGAAGCCACCAAAGAGATTGTGGGCGTGCGGGATTTCAGGGCCTTGGAGACCTTGCGTGCCGCCGAACGAAAGGAATCCGCAATCCAGCAGCTGGGTCAGCGTGGTCTGTACCTGAAACGAGAAAATTTCCTGGAAGCACTGGAAGATGGCGACCAGGAGCTGATGGATCTGTTTGTCCGGGCGCATTTCAACATTCACATCCTGGACGACCAAGGTACGCCGCCGCTGTTGGTTGCCCTGAAGAAGGGCTACACCATTGTCGCGAAAATACTCTTGGCTGCGGGCGCTGATGTCAACGAAAAGGACCGACTTGGGCTGACGCCGCTGATGCTGGCGTGTGGTAAGCCCACCGCAGGGTACAAGGAGGTGGCAGAAGCTCTGATCAAAAAAGGGGCACACATCAATGTACGCGATGCGCTCGGATACACGCCGCTTTTGTTGGCACTGTCTGGCGGAACGGTGGAGGTTGCCGAACTACTGATTGAAAAAGGCGCAGATCTGTCCGCCCGCACCCGTCAGGGTGACACGCCTTTGTCTCTTGCGAGGAAAGCCAATTACGTTGCAATCATGGAACGTCTGCTCGACAAGGGTGCGACCCAATGAGGTTTTGCGATTGGTTTTGGCTCGGCAGGTACCTCTCGATGGCCCGATTCGTGATGGATTGACAGAACTTGCGCCATACTATGGTTCCATTCATCGAACAAAGCGGAATGGGGTCGGATGGGGCCCGGGGGTTTTTTGGATCGACGGTCTGCGTGGGGTGCTCGCTGCAAGCGCTTGCTCTCCTTGTGGCCGTTCCGATGTAGTGGGTCATAGAAAGTAACTTTGAGGGAAGTCATGTCAATAGCCATTACCGCCGTCGATGCTGAGAAGCAAATGGGATCGGCATCTGTGGGCGGCTTGATCAAGGAGATGGCCATTCCACCGCGTCCGGCGGTTGTGCAGCAGATGCAGGAGGAAATGGCGCGTGCCGAACCGGATTTCCGGCGCATCACCCAGATCGTCGGGCAGGATGTCGGTCTCACGGTGTTGGTGCTCAAAACCGTGAATTCACCACTCTACGGGCTTAGTCGGCGGGCTGAATCGGTGGATCAGGCGATCGGATTGATCGGATTGAAGCAACTCGGCATTTTGGTGACGGCGCTGGCCATGCGCAGCCTGCTCAAAGGTGACAGCAAGGCGCTGGGGCGTTTTTATGACACCTCCGCGCGGCGTGCCCTGGCTATGGCCCGGATGGCCAAAACCACCGGGCTGGTGGATGTGACGTTGGGTCAGACCTTTGGTTTGTTTTGTGATGTCGGTATTCCGCTGCTGATGAACCGTTTTCCCAACTACACGCAGACCCTCAAGGTCGCCAATGCGGACAAGAACCGATCCTTTACTGCGGTCGAACAAGAGGTGCACCATACCGACCATGCCCTGATCGGGGCGCTGATGGTCAAGACCTGGGGTTTACCTGCCAGTGTCGCGCTCGCAATACGTTTGCACCATGACTACGAAGTCTTTCTGGATCCCAAAGTGCCACGCGAAGTCGCGCGGCTGATTTCCATGAATATCCTGGCCGAAGAAGCGATTCAGCGCTATGCCCAGATGCACTCGAATGTGGAGTGGTTCAAGGGCGGCGACTATGTGGCGAGTACCTTGTCGATGGAGCTCGCAGAAGTAGAAGAATGGATAGACCAACTCATCGACGCGTTTGAGCTCGGGTCGGACTGAAATCTGGAACCGTCGGTCATCAAATTCGCTAAGGCCGCCACCCTTGTTGCGCAAAGTTCGCATTGCCCGGGTCTCGACGGTTCCCTTTTTTGTCTTTGCTCAACTGGGCCAACAGCTTGAAAGTCTGGCTGCACTGGGCGCCAGCGTGTTTGGGGTCACCAGCGAAGGGGCCGATTTTGACCGGCTGCTGCAATTGCGGGACGTTCGGATGGTCAAGCTAAGTGTGCGGCGCGCCATTTCTCCAGTGCGAGACTTCATTACCCTGGTCCGCTTGTTCCTTTTTTTTAAAGCGCAGCGCATCGAAATTTCGCATTCAACCACTCCCAAGGCAGGCCTGTTGTCAGCGCTGGCAGCCTACCTGGCCGGTGTTCCGGTCCGTCTGCATACCTTCACAGGACAGCCATGGATCCATCTGCATGGCTTCAAGAGAATGGTGGCGCGCTGGAGCGACCGACTGGTATTGCGACTGAACACCCATTGTTTTGCCGACAGTGTTGGCCAGATGGAATTTTTGCTGGCGCAGGGACTTGCCCGCCCCGACCAACTGTCGGTCATTGGTGCCGGTTCGTTATCGGGTGTTGACGGCAGCCGGTTTGATCCCGAACGTTTTTCGGAGCGAGACCGCAGCGTGCTGCGGGCGCGCCATGGCATACCGGCTGATGCGCCGCTGGTGTTGTTTCTCGGGAGAATCACGGTGGACAAGGGAGTGCGAGAGCTGCTGGCTGCCTTTCAGGAATTGAAGTCAGGCGTTGCTGCGGCCCACTTGTTGCTGGTGGGTCAATTCGATGTCGACAGCGGTGTGGCAGACCGTGATTTGAAGCAGGCGCTGGATTGCGTTGCAGACGCCCATGTCGTCGGGTATTCCAGGTGTCCTGAAGCGTATCTCGCGATCACTGATGTGCTGTGTTTGCCGAGTTATCGAGAGGGGTTTGGTACGGTCGTGATCGAAGCTGCGGCGATGGGTGTTCCCACGGTGGGTTCAGACATTTATGGACTTTCCGATGCGGTCGTGCAGGGTCAGACCGGGCTCTTGGTGCCGCCCAAAAATGTCGACCAATTGGCGCAAGCGCTCGAAACACTGTTACTGGACAAGTCGCTACGCAGCGCAATGGGTCAAGCCGCCAGAGCACGTGCGCGCGACTTGTTTGACGCACGCACGGTCAATCAACTGCTGGCTGATGCGTATGACCATTGGCTCAGGGTGGTACGGTCCTGACTATGCACAGCGTGATCGCGGTGACCGGCGCAGCAGGTTTTGTCGGAACGGCTTTGTGCCGATTCTTGACCGCAAAGGGCTTTTTGGTGCGTCCGATTGTTCGCACCGGCGTACCTGATTTGACCCAACCGGGCGCCCAAGTCGGAGTGACTTTGGCTGGGAACACAGACTGGCGGAGTGCGGTCGCTGGTGTCGACACAGTGATCCATCTGGCTGCCAAGGTGCCGACCATGGACAGCGCGGGGTCGGACCTGTTTGCTCAAATTCAAAGAAACAATGTGACTGACACCTTGAGGCTTGCGCGCCTGGCCTCGGAGGCGGGGGTCAGACGTTTTGTGTTTCTGAGTTCGATCAAAGTCAATGGGGAGGTGACCTTGCCCGGCAAGGGCTTTTCTGAAAGTGACCCTCCCAGCCCGATGAATGCCTACGCGGCGGGCAAACTTGAGGCGGAACTTGGCTTGCGCGAGATTGCGCTGCACGCACCCATGGAGTGTGTGATCATTCGCTCGCCCCTGGTATATGGACCCCAGGTGCGGTCCAACTTTGCCCTGATGATGCATGCTGTTACGCACCAGTGGCCGCTTCCCCTGGGTGCGCTCCACAACCAGCGAAGTTTGCTTGCAATCGACAATTTGATCGACTTTATTCTTCTTTGTGTGACCCACCCCGCGGCAGCTAACCAGACCTTCCTGGTGAGCGACGGGCGGGATCTGTCTACGACAGAACTGCTACGTGCCATTGCGGCTGCAATGGGCGTGCCGGCACGGTTGTTTCCGCTGCCTGCCTGGCTGCTGGTGGGCGCCGGTACCCTGCTGGGGCGTAGGGCAATGGTACAGCGGCTGTGCGGCAACCTTCAGGCGGATATCGCCAAGGCGCGCAAGGTCCTGGCTTGGTCTCCTCCGATCACCGTCGAAGAGGGTTTGCGCCGCACCGTGGCGGGGCCGAGGGTGCGATGAATCGGGTCCTGAATTTTCTCCTGGCCACGGCCTTGGCATTGTTCCTCGCCGCGCCAATGCTCCTTTTGGCGGTGTTGGTCGGTTTCAGTTCGCAGGGGCCGGTACTGTATTGGTCTGACAGGGTAGGGCGCCATAACCGAATTTTCCGGATGCCAAAATTTCGCACGATGCGCATGGACACTCCTACCGTGGCGACCCACTTGTTGGAGTGTCCGCACAACTATCTGACTTCGGTGGGGAAGTATCTTCGGCAGTCCAGTCTCGATGAGTTGCCGCAATTGTGGAGCATTCTCAGGGGCGATATGGGCTTCGTGGGACCCCGACCGGCCCTTTTTAACCAGCATGACTTGATTGCGTTGCGGACTCTAAGCGGTGTACATGAGATCACTCCGGGTCTGACGGGTTGGGCGCAAATCAATGGTCGGGACGAGTTGCCGATTTCAGAAAAAGTGGCGCTGGATGTCGAATATGCGTGCCGGCGCTCGCTTTGGTTCGACCTTAAGATTTTGGCCTTGACTTTGGTCAGTGTCATTCGACGGGATAATGTGTCGCATTGAGTGGACGCAGTGTGATGCTTCCCAACATCAATGGTGGTTTGTTTTTTCAAGGGCGAGCATGTGTGATTGGATCGATATTCGAAGTCAAAGCCAGATCAGGGCGCTCAACGGGCAAATCGTGAACATCGACTAGATGCAAAGCCAGGTTTTGTCGTTGCCGCGCGCGGCCAAGCGTGCGGTTGTGCTTGTGTCGGACATGGTGTTGGCGCTGGTAGCAACCTGGCTCGCCTTTGCGCTGCGTCTCGATAGTCCGAGCTGGCCAGTCGACGAGCAGTGGCGGGCCTATGTCATTGCCCCCTTGCTGTTTGTGCCGATCTTCCTTGGGTTCGGGCTTTATCGGGCGATTTTCAGGTACACCGGGCCGACCGCCTTGCTGGTGACTGCCAAGGCAGTTGCACTGTATGGCATGGTTTTCTCGCTTATTTTGCTGACCGGTCAGTGGCAGGGCGTCCCGCGCAGTCTGGGCGTGCTCCAGCCGCTGCTGTTTTTCTTGCTGCTTGCAATCAGTCGGGAGCTTGCCAGGTCGTGGCTAGTGGGACCGGCGCTGGCAGGCGATGCGATTCGCCACCGGTTCCTGATCTATGGGGCCGGATTGGCAGGGGTGCAGACCGCGTCCGCAGTGGCGGTGTCAGGGTATTTTGAGTTGGTGGGCTTTGTCGACGATGACGCCACAAAGGTGGGGCGTAGCATCAACGGGGTTCCTGTATTTGCTTCCGGCGACATTCCGGAGATGGTTGCAAATCTGCAAATCACTGACATTTTGCTGGCTTTGCCTACTTCTTCACGCTCCAGGCGCAAGGAAATCATCGAACAACTGCGTGCACTGCCAGTGCATATTCGCACCTTGCCGGATTGGTCAGACCTCGCGAGCGGACGTGTTACGGTGCAGGATATCAAGGAACTCGACATCGAGGATTTGCTGGGGCGGGACCCCGTTCCTCCATTGCGAAACCTGCTGTCGCGCAATTTGTGCGACAAGACGGTCCTGGTGACGGGTGCCGGGGGCAGCATTGGGAGCGAGCTCTGCCGCCTCATTGTCGCTGAGCAGCCCTGCCAATTGCTGCTGCTGGAGCACAGTGAGTATGCGCTCTACCGCATCCATCAGGAGCTTAGCAAGCTGTGTATGGCTGAGTATTCCAGTGTTGAACTCGTACCCCTGTTGGGCAGTGTGTCAGACCCGCATGGGCTGGCAGAAATTTGCCAGACCTACCGACCCAATACCATCTACCACGCGGCAGCGTACAAACATGTGCCCCTGGTCGAGTCGAACCCTGTGCAAGGGGTTTTGAACAATGTCTTTGGTACCCTGAACCTGGCCCGAGCCGCGGTGGCCTGTGGCGCGACCCGATTTGTTCTGGTTTCGACTGACAAGGCGGTACGCCCTACCAATGTCATGGGTGCAAGCAAACGCGTGGCCGAATTGGTGTTGCAGGCGCTGGCAGTGCAGGGGGAGTCCGCTGCGACCTGTTTTTGCATGGTCCGTTTTGGAAACGTGCTAGGTTCCAGCGGCAGTGTGGTGCCACTTTTCAGACGACAAATGGAGCAGGGCGGTCCGATCACGGTCACCCACGCTGACGTCACACGCTATTTCATGACCACCACGGAGGCAGCACAACTGGTGCTTCAGGCTGGTGCCATGGCCTCGTCAGGCGAAGTTTATGTGCTCGACATGGGAGAGCCTGTCAAAATTGTCGATCTGGCGCGGCGCATGGTCGAACTCTCGGGATTGCGGGTGCGCGACTCGGCGTGCCCGGAAGGTGACATTGCGATCGAAATTACCGGACTTCGCCCGGGTGAAAAACTGTACGAGGAGTTACTGATAGGCGGCGATCCGACCCCGACCGCGCACCCGCGCATTTTGAAAGCCCATGAAAAGGCCTTGGAGTGGTCCATTTTGCAGGGCCATCTGGACGCCTTGCAACAGGCCTGCCTGGCAAGCGACCTGAGAAAAGTCATTGCCGTGCTGCAAACCTGTGTTGATGGCTATACACCGCATGGCGTGCTTGCCCTGCCTGCGGCGCACTGACTCCTGCGCTGATCACCCTCCTGCTGCACAATGCAGCTTTGCCCGACCGACTCCTTTTGATCCACCAAAATATGACCGACATTACCCAGATTGCACCCCGAGAAAAGGCCGAAATTCTGGCCCAGGCCCTGCCCTATATCCGAAAATTCCATGGAAAGACCATGGTCATCAAGTACGGTGGCAACGCCATGACCGATCCCGACTTGCAGCAGGATTTTGCTGAAGACGTGGTGCTGCTCAAGCTGGTAGGCATCAACCCGGTGGTGGTGCATGGCGGCGGGCCGCAAATCGAGAGCGCGCTGAAGCGCCTGGGCAAGACCGGTGCCTTTATTCAAGGTATGCGGGTGACCGACGCCGAGACCATGGAGGTCGTGGAATGGGTGCTGGGTGGCGAAGTACAGCAAGATATTGTGGGGCTCATCAACCAGGCAGGGGGCAAGGCCGTAGGTTTGACCGGACGCGACGGGGGCCTGATCCGGGCGCAAAAGCTCAAGATGCTCGATAACGCAGACCCCTCGATAGAGCACGACATCGGACAGGTGGGCGATATTGTCAGCATTGACCCCAGCGTGGTCAAGGCACTGCAGGACGATGCTTTTATCCCGGTCATCAGCCCGATCGGGTTTGGTGCGGACAACGAGAGTTACAACATCAATGCCGACGTGGTCGCGGCCAAGCTGGCGACGGTCCTCAAGGCCGAAAAGCTGATGATGCTGACCAATATCACGGGCGTGTTGGACAAGGAAGGCCGCTTGCTAACCGACCTGACCGCCCGGCGCATCGACGAGCTGTTTGCGGATGGCACTATTTCGGGTGGCATGCTGCCAAAAATTGCCGGCGCCCTCGATGCCGCCAAGAGCGGTGTCAATTCGGTGCACATCATCGACGGCCGGGTACCCCACGTGCTGTTGCTCGAAATTTTGACCGACCAGGCCTTTGGCACGATGATTCGCTCGCACTGAGTG
This sequence comes from Rhodoferax sp., assembly GCA_021738345.1. GTDB lineage: Bacteria > Pseudomonadota > Gammaproteobacteria > Burkholderiales > Burkholderiaceae_C > Allorhodoferax. The sequence goes on from JAIPCE010000002.1 coordinate 39,438, forward strand.
CGAAGTCGGTGGCCTGAACGCCTGCATCGACCTGTTAGCCTGTCTGACACACCTGGGGTAAATTTGTTCGCACGCTAACGCGTTGAGCTACCGTCGCCCTTGTGCTGAGTTGCTCGGGTAAACCCTTGTCTCGGTTAGAAAGCCACCTCTAGACGAACGGTTCGGCAGTGTCAAGCAGCGGTTTTGCTGCAAAATAGCACGAACGTTCGTTTTTAAGTGCCACTTTGCTATCTCCATCTCACAGCCCCTCCGATCCGACCGTCAGCACCAAAACTCTGGCACGATCAAGTGGCGGCCGCGCCTCTCAGAAAGGTCAGCAAACCAAGTTGGCGATTGTCGAGGCCGCACTGGGGCTAGCCACGCAGATCGGGCTGGAAGGCCTGAGCATCGGCGTGCTGGCCGAGGTCATGCAAATGAGCAAGTCGGGTGTCTTTGCGCATTTTGGCTCACGTGAAGAGCTGCAGATTTCGGTCATCCGGGAGTATTTTTCCCGCTTTGAGCAAGAGGTTTTTTACCCGGCCCTGTCCGAGCCACGGGGTTTGCCCCGTGTGCGAGCCCTGTTTGCCAACTGGATGAAACGCGTGACGATAGAGCTGCAGTCCGGTTGCATTTTCATCAGTGGTGCCGTTGAGTTCGACGATCGACCTGGTACTGTGCGCGATGCCCTGGCAACTTCGGTGCAAACCTGGCTCAACGCCATGTACCGCGCCGTGGTGCTCGCCAAGGAGCAGGGCCATGTGCACCCTGACGCCAACGCGCAGCAGATGGTCTTTGAAATCCATGGCCTGATTTTGGCCCTGCATTATGAAGCCCGATTTCTGAAAACCCCAGGATCCATCGCGCGCGCCAACCAGGGGTTTGAGAACATCCTGGTGCGCTTTGGTGCCCAACCGCCGTAGCAGCATCCCATCTATCCCCCGATTTTTTTACCCAGGAGCCTCCAGCATGCCCACTTATACCCCTCCCTTGCGCGACATGCACTTTGTCGTTCATGAGTTGCTGAACGTCGTTGATGAGCTCAAACAGATTCCTCGTCACGCGGATTTTGATGCAGACACCCTCAATGCCGTGTTGGAAGAGGGCGGAAAGTTTGCTGCCGAAGTCACTTTTCCCCTCAACGCCAGTGGCGACGCTGAAGGCTGTAGTCTTGATCCGGTCACGCACGCCGTGACCACGCCCCCAGGCTTCAAGCAAGCCTATCAGCAGTACGTTGAGGCGGGATGGGCGGCGCTGGCTTGCGACCCGGCCTATGGCGGCCAGGGCTTGCCGCTGGTGGTTAACCAGTTGTTTTATGAAATGCTCAACAGCGCCAACCAGGCCTGGACCATGTACCCAGGCCTGACCCACGGCGCCTATGCGGCCCTGGCCACCCACGGCACCGACGATCAGAAAAAGACCTACTTGCACAAGATGACCAGTGGCGAGTGGACCGGCACCATGTGTCTGACCGAACCCCATTGCGGCACCGACCTCGGCCTGATGCGCACCAAGGCCGAGCCCCAGGCAGATGGCAGCTACAAGATCACCGGCAACAAGATTTTCATCAGTGCCGGTGAGCACGACATGGCAAGCAACATCATCCATCTGGTACTGGCACGCCTGCCTGATGCGCCACCCGGAATCAAGGGCATCAGTCTGTTCATCGTTCCCAAGTTCTTGGTCAACGAAGACGGCTCCCTGGGCGCGCGCAACGGCATATTCTGCGGCGGACTCGAAAACAAGATGGGCATCAAGGCCAGCGCCACGGCGCAAATGGTGCTCGAAGATGCCGTCGGAACCTTGGTGGGCCAGCCCAACAAGGGCATGCAGGGCATGTTTGTCATGATGAACGCGGCGCGTCTGGGTGTTGGCAACCAGTCCCTCGGACTCACCGAGGTCGCCTACCAGAGTGCGTTGGCCTATGCCAAAGAGCGCATTCAGATGCGCTCACTGACCGGACCCAAAGCCAAAGACAAGCCCGCCGACCCGATCCTCGTGCACCCCGACGTGCGCAAGATGCTGCTGACGGCCAAGGCCTACGCCGAAGGGGGACGGGCGCTCATGAGCTTTAGTTCCATACTGCTTGAAAAAGAGCACTATCACCCCGATGAAAAAGTGCGCAAGGACAGCGCGGAAATGCTCGCCATGCTGACCCCCATCGTCAAGGCATTCCTGACTGACAACGGCCATATTTCGACCAACACCTGCATGCAGGTGTTTGGCGGACATGGCTTCATCAAAGAGTCAGGCATGGAGCAGTTTGTGCGCGACAACCGCATCAACATGATCTACGAGGGCACCAACACCATTCAGTCGCTGGACCTGCTGGGACGTAAGATACTCGGCAACAACGGCGCCACGCTCAAAAAATTCGGCAAGCTGATTGCCCGGCTGGTGGAAGAAGAGGGTGTCAACGAGAAGATGGCCGAATTCATCACCCCGATCGCCACTCTGGGCGAGCAAATGACCAAGTTCACAACCGAGATTGGTTTCAAGGGCTTCCAGAACGCGGACGAAGTTGGCGCGGCCGCAGTGGACTATTTACGCGTTGCAGGTCACCTGGTGTTTGGTTATTTCTGGGCGCGCATGGCGCAAGTGGCGCTGCGCCAGATTGCGGCCGGCAGTAGCGACAGCTTTTATCTCGCCAAAGTACAGACGGCACGCTTCTATTTTGCCAAGCTGTTCCCGGAAACCGCCACCTTGATGCGCACCGCGCGTGCCGGTTCCAAGGTGCTGATGGACACCGACGCGGTGTTCGCTTGATCGTTTTCATAACAAAGAGGAGCTCAACATGGTTCGTGAACTTATTGCCATCACCTTCGGTATGGCGTCCCTGTCGGCACTGGCGCAAATGACGCCGGTTGGCACCTGGCACACAGTCGACGAGAACACCAAGGAAATCAAGTCAGAAATCGTCATTACCGAGACCGCAGGCGTGCTGAGCGGCAAGATTGCCAAATTGCTGCGCAAGGAAGCCAAGCAAGATGCGGTGTGCGACGAATGCAGCGATGACCGCAAGGGCAAACCCATGTTGGGCCTGGAGATCATTCGTGGCGCCAAAAAGGCCGAAGGCAAAGACGTGTGGGAAGACGGCAAGATTCTCGACCCTGAGGCAGGCAAGAACTACACCCTGCGTCTGACCCCGATTGAAGGTGGCAGCAAGCTTGAAGTCAGGGGCTCCGTGTTTGGCATCGGACGCACCCAAACCTGGCTGCGCGTCAAGTAAGTCAAATTTCGCCCTGAGCTTGTCGCTGGGGCATTTATCACCGCATATCAGTGGCCTTGACAAGCTCGGCCCGAACAGAGAAGGTTGGCAATGTCTATATTTCAAGTGAGAAAAGTCGCTGTGCTGGGCGCTGGCGTGATGGGCGCGCAGATTGCGGCGCACCTGGTCAATGTCAAAGTTCCAGTGGTACTGTTTGACCTGCCCGCCAAAGAGGGTTCCAAAAATGGCATTGTGACCCGGGCCATCGAGGGGCTCAAAAAACTCAAGCCTGCACCGCTGGGTGTGGCGGAGGACGCGGCGCTCATTGGGCAAGCCAACTACGAAGAAGACCTAGAGCAGTTACGTGGCTGCGACCTCATCATCGAGGCCATCGCCGAGCGCATGGACTGGAAGCTGGATCTGTACAAAAAAATCGCACCGTTTGTTGCGCCACACACCATCGTGGCATCCAACACCTCTGGGCTGTCCATTACACAACTCAGTGCGGCCTTGCCCGAAGCCATTCAACCCCGGTTTTGCGGCATCCACTTTTTCAATCCACCGCGCTATATGGCGCTGGTGGAGCTGATCAATACGCCCACCACCGCCCCCGAGCACCTCGATGCCCTGGAGCCCTTTGTCACGAGTACGCTTGGCAAGGGCGTTGTGCGTGCCAAGGATTCTCCCAACTTCATTGCCAACCGGGTCGGCATTGCCGGCATGCTGGCCACCATGAAAGAGGTGAGCAACTTTGGGCTGAGTTATGACGTGGTCGACGACCTTACGGGCAAGAAGCTAGGGCGTGCCAGCTCGGGTACCTTCCGCACGGCGGATGTGGTGGGCCTTGACACCATGGCCCACGTGATCAAGACACTGCAAGACACCCTGAGCATAGCGACCGATCCGTTTTACGCCACATTTGCCACTCCCGAGGTCCTTAAAACCTTGCTGGAGATGGGTAACCTGGGTCAGAAGACCAAGGCCGGCTTCTTCAAGAAGGTCGGCCGCGAGGTGCTGCGCTTCGATCTGGCAAGCAAGGAATATGTGCCGGGCGGAGAGAAAGCCGATGAGGTCTATGCGCGCATGCTTAAACGCCCCGCCGCAGAGCGTCTGAAACTGTTGCGCAACGCCGAAGGCGCGCAGGGGAAGTTCTTGTGGGCCATTTTGCGCAATGCCTTCCACTACGCCGCGGTGCACCTGGCATCGATTGCCGACAACGCCCGCGATGTGGACTTTTGCATGCGCTGGGGCTTTGGCATGCAGCAGGGTCCGTTTGAGCTGTGGCAAGAGGCCGGCTGGCTCGACGTGGCTCAGATGGTCAAGGAAGATATCGATGCTGGCCGGGCCTTGTGCAATGCACCACTGCCCGACTGGGTATTCAATGGTCCCGTGGCAGACGCTGGTGGCGTGCATACGCCGCAGGGCTCATGGAACCCCACGGCAGGTCAATTTGTTGCTCCACGTAGCCTGCCGGTCTATGCGCGCCAGCACTTTCCCGAATCGGTGCGAGGTGCCAACGCTCCGTCGGCCGCCAGCGCCGGTCGCACTGTGCACGAGGACGAGGCCATTCGCCTTTGGACACTCGACGAAGAAGTGCTGATTGCCAGCATCAAGACCAAAATGCACGCCATCGGACCCGGTGTGGTCGAAGGGCTGCTGCAGGGCCAAGACCTGGCCGCCAAGGATTTCAAAGGCTTGGTAATCTGGTCACCCGATGACATGTTCTCGGCCGGTGCCGATTTGCAGGCCATGCTGCCTGCCTTCATGATCGGTGGTGTGGCTGCGGTCGCTGATGCCGAGCAGGAAATGCAACAAGCCATGCTGGCGTTGCGCTATTCCAATGTGCCGGTGGTGTCGGCTGTGCGCGGTTTGGCTCTGGGCGGCGGCTGCGAGCTCGCGGTGTATTCCAGCAAGCGCGTGGTCGCCATGGAGAGCTACATCGGTCTGGTTGAGGTCGGTGTCGGTTTGGTGCCGGGTGCGGGCGGGCTGACCTACATTGCACGGCGTGCTGCCGAGAACGCTGAGCGCTCTACTGGCAAGGACCTGGTGCCCTTCCTGACCGAAGGCTTTACCGCTGCTGCCATGGCTAAGGTCGGCACCAGCGCGCTCGACTCGCGCAAGCTCGGCTATGTACTAGACAGTGATGTGGTCGTGGCACACAAGGACGAGCTGCTGTTTGTCGCCATCAACGAAGCAAAAGCCCTGTTTGCCAGCGGTTACCGCGCGCCGCACAAACGCCAGTTTGCGGTGGCCGGACGCAGCGCCATCGCCACCATGAAGGGGTCGCTGGTGAATATGCGCGATGGTGGATTTATCAGCGCCCACGATTTCCACATTGCCAGCTTGATTGCCGAGGTGGTGTGCGGTGGCCCAGTCGATGCCGGCACCCTGGTGACCGAAGAGTACCTGATGGCGCTGGAGCGCAAAGCCTTTTGTGCCCTGCTGGCGCACCCCAAAACGCAAGAGCGGATTATGGGCATGATGTCCACCGGCAAGCCGGTTCGTAATTGATCAAGCACCTGCGCGCTTGCCAGGTGTCGTTGGGACCTAACCTGGCGAGCGCTCGCTACGCTTTCTCAATCGCGAACACCACTTAAACCATTGTGACGACATTGAAAGATCACTATGAAACAGATTCAAGACGCCTATATTGTTGCCGCGACCCGTACACCCATCGGGCGTTCGCACCGAGGGTTTTTTCGCAACACTCGCCCCGATGACCTGCTTGCCAAGGCTTTGCAGGGCGCGCTGGCGCAGGTGCCAACGCTCGACCCGCAGTCGATTGAAGACCTGATTTGCGGCTGTGCCATTCCCGAGGCGCAGCAAGGCCTGAATGTGGCGCGCATAGCCGCCGTGCTGGCCGGGCTGCCCACAAGCGTGGGAGGGATCACGGTCAACCGCTTTTGTGCCTCGGGCCTGTCGGCAATCCAGATTGCAGCCGACCGCATTCGCGTAGGTGAGGCCGAGGTGATGATCGCGGCTGGTGTCGAGAGCATGAGCATGGTGCCGATGATGGGCAATGCTCCATCGCTGTCCCCGTCTATTTTTGAGCGCGATGATGTCGGCATCGCCTATGGCATGGGCCTGACCGCAGAGAAGGTGGCGCAGCAATGGAAGGTGGGGCGTGAGGCGCAGGATGCGTTTGCGCTCACGTCACACCAGCGGGCGCTGGAGGCTCAGCGACGCGGGGACTTCGCCGCTGAAATTGTGCCAATTGAGGTCGTGGACCGTAGCGCCAATCTGGAGACTGGCGAGGTCATCGAGAAGCGCCGCACTGTGTCTCAGGATGAAGGTGCCCGGCCCGAGACGACCCTGGAGGGCCTCGCCAAGCTCAAGACCGTTTTTGCGGCACGCGGCTCGGTCACCGCTGGCAACAGCTCGCAGACCTCGGACGGTGCCGGTGCGCTGGTGCTGGCCAGTGAAAAGGCGGTCAAGCAATACGGGCTGACCCCCTTGGCACGCTTCGTGGCGTTTGCGGCGCGCGGTGTGCCGCCCCACATCATGGGCATTGGCCCGATTGAAGCGATTCCCGCGGCACTGCGCAATGCGGGCTTGAAGCAGGACGACATCGATTGGTTTGAACTCAACGAGGCCTTTGCGGCGCAGTCGCTGGCGGTCATCAACACTCTGGGTCTCGACGCAGCCAAGGTCAACCCCATGGGTGGCGCCATTGCCCTGGGCCACCCGCTGGGCGCCACCGGTGCCATGCGCGCCGCCACGGCGATTCATGCTTTGCAGCGCAAGCAACTCAAATACAGCATGGTCACCATGTGCGTCGGTATGGGGCAGGGCGCTGCCGGTATTTTTGAGCGGGTCTAGCTGCCCCTGAATCCTTTAAGATGCAAGGCCGTCCGCTGGCTTCAAAAGGAAGCTGCCGGACGGCCTTTTTACGTTCAGATGACAGAAACACACGACGAAAGTATGAAGACACATCCCTTTGACAAGGCCATCAAACTCGTGGCCCAGGACGACGGCACCTGGCTGGGGCATACCAGTGCCGCCTATGGCAACATGGTCGGGCCCTTTGGTGGCGTGACGGCGGCGCAGGCGCTCAATGCGGTGCTGGTGCATCCGCAATTGCTGGGCGAGCCGATTTCATTGACCGTCAACTTTGCTGCCGCAGTGGCCAATGGCCCATTCAGCGTACAGGCGCGGGCGGCCCGCACCAATCGCTCGACCCAGCATTGGATCGTCGAGATGATCCAGGCGGGGCAAACGGTGTTGACCGCGACCGTGGTCACGGCTGTGCGACGTGAAACCTGGAGTCTCGACGAAGAGAGCATGCCGGCGTGTCCCCTACCCGAGCATGTGTCCCTGCCCAAGACTCCCAACCCCATCGAGTTTGTCAAACGTTACGAGATGCGCCCGATCATGGGAGGCATGCCCGAGGTCTGGGACGCGAGCGGCCACAGCAGTCTGTCACAGTTGTGGGTGCGCGACGAACCGCCGCGCCCCTTGGACTTTGCTGCTTTAAGCGCGATTGCCGATATCTTCTTCCCGCGGGTGTTCATTCGGCGCTCGACCCTGGTGCCGGTAGGTACCGTCTCGATGACCGTCTACTTCCACGCCAACGGCCAGCAACTGAAAGACACCGGCAGCGGCTACCTTTTGGGCCAGGCCCGTGCGCAGGCTTTTCGCAATGGTTTTTTCGACCAGACCAGCCAGCTTTGGAACGAAGCTGGCAGCTTGCTGGTAACCACGCATCAGGTGGTCTATTACAAGGAATGACGGCGGTGATAGCGTGTAATTCGTTATTGTCACTTGCAAATACCAGCATAACCCGAAGGGTGAGCTCCTCGTCATTCCCGCGAAGGTGGGGATCCCGATCACCCGTCACACCCTGAATGCCCGCCTTCGCGGGCATGACGGGATAATTTTTTCATCGCAAGCAGTCACCATGTCTGAAATCCTGATCCATACCGACGCGGGGGTCACCACCCTCACCATCAACCGCCTTGAGAAGAAAAACTCCTTTACCGCCGCCATGTACGCCGCGTGCGCGGATGCCCTCGATGCGGCCCAAAGCGACTCCACCGTGCGCACAGTGGTGATCCAAGGGCACGCCACGGTGTTCAGCGCGGGCAACGACATTGGTGACTTTCAACGTGCGCCGGTGTCGCGCGAAGGGGCGCCGGTGTTTCGATTCTTACGCGCCATCGCCACGTTTCCCAAGCCCCTGGTGGCCGCAGTGTGCGGCCCCGCGGTGGGCATCGGTACCACGCTGTTGTTTCATTGTGATCTGGTGGTGGCGGGTGACAACGCGGCATTTTCCATGCCGTTTGTAAACCTGGGTCTGTGCCCGGAAGCCGGCAGCAGCCTGCTGGTCCCGCAGATGATGGGTTACCACCGTGCCGCTGAAGCCCTTTTGCTGGGCGACCCCTTCCTGGCCGAAGCCGCGCTGGAGGTCGGGCTGGTCAACCGTATTGTGCCGCCCGCCGAGGCCAACGCAGAGGCACAAATGCTGGCACGCAAGCTCGCAGCCAAGCCCCTGGAATCCCTTATGGAGACCAAGCGCCTGCTCAAGAAAGTCAACTTGCCCCAGGTGCTGGAGCGGATCGACGAAGAGGCACTCAGTTTTGGCCGCATGCTGCAGCAACCGGCCGCCAAGCAAGCTTTCGCCGCTTTCATGGAAAAGCGTAAGCCGGTTTTTTGACCGACCCGCGCCGCCCAGAGAACCTGCCATGTGGCGCGCACTACTAAGGCATTTTCATCGCTATCCACTGCGCGAGGTGTACCTGCGGCAACTCTATTTTTCGGGTGTGCAGTCGTTTGCGTTGGCGGTTTTGGCGGGCGCTGCCGTGGGTACGGTGGTGGTCATTCTGGTACATCGGAGTTTTGGTCAAAACAGCCACGTGGCCATGAACGTGCTCACAATCAGTACCTTGCAGGAATTGGCGCCGTTGCTGATTGCCTTATTGTTCAGCGCCCGCAGCGCCTCGGCCCTGGCGACCGAAATGGCCACCATGCAGGTGACCGGGGAGTTGGCGACCCTGCGCCGCTGGCAGATCTCGGTCACCGAGTATCTGGTCATTCCACGCATCGTGATGGCGGGGCTGAGTTGCGCCTTGCTTTATGTGTACTTTTCGGCTGCCGCGCTGGTGGCAGGCGGGATTGCCATGTTGCAGACCGACCTGTTGTCGGAGTTCGAACGGTTGGCGCTGCGCCTGCCACTGTCTCTGCCGGTATCAGGGCTTCTGAAATCACTCGTTTTCGGAGCAGTCATTGCGCTGATCGCCTGTCAAATTGGTCGCATGGCGCGCCATGCGACGACCGAAATTGCCCGGCTGGCATCACAGGCGGTGCTGCATAGCGTGATCGCGGTGTTTGTGCTTGATGCGGTCTTTGTGCTGTTTTTTTTCGGGTGGGAATGAACATGTGGGTGCCGGCGCAATCATGGTCTGTGCCGCGCTTGCCGCTGACAGCGTGTGCGCGGCTGTTATTGGCGGGTCACGAAGCGGTGTCGAGCGTTGCCATCACCGATGCGGTATGCGGCCAGTTGCACCAAAGCGCTAGCCCATTTGCGCTGTTGCAGGTGCATGCAGCCCTGATCAGCAATATCAATGTTCGCGAGAACTTGTTGCTAACCAGCACCTGGTCCCTGGTGCGCGACGCGGCCCAGACCAGCAAGCAACTCGAAGCAATGGTCGCCGATTGGGGCCTGTCGCGCGACACCATGGATCGCTTGCTGCAGCGACGACCGGCCCAATTGACCGACAATGAACTGCGGCTCGTGGTGTTGATGCGGGCGGCGTTGGTGCAGCCCCGGGTACTGTTGCTGCTGCCCGACTGGTTCGGGCATCCACCTAGCGATGAGGAGCCCTGGTGGGTGTTGCAACGGCAGCATTTTGGCCAATGCGCCTGGTGTTTTGTCTGCGACCAAAGAGGAGTTGAACCCTTGAGCGAAAATTGGCAGCGAATTCTCCTTTAACGCATGAACCCACCACCCCCATGAACCAGCACCGCGCGCGCGACCGAAGTCGATGGCTGATTGGCCTGTTTGTGGCGGGTGGGCTGCTGCTGCTTGTCGCGATGGTGTTTGGCATGGCGCTGCGCCAGGGGTGGTTCGACAAAACCCTGACTTTGCACTTTGAGAGCCAGAGTGCCGAAGACCTGCGCAAGGGGATGGCGGTGCGACTGGCGGGCATCGCAGTCGGCAAGGTGAGCCGCGTCGAACTCGAAGACAATGCCCGCGTCCTTGTGAGCATGCAGATTCAAGCCGAATTTCAGCGTTTTTTGCGTGCCGATGCCATCGCGCAACTGGCCCATGAGGGCATGTTTGGTGACAGCTATATTTCGATCACGTTCGATCAGGAGCGCCAGGTCGATACCAAGAAAGTGCTGTCCGACGGTGCCAGGATTCCGTATTTGCCGGGCACCAACTTTGGCGAGCTGCTGACGCAGTTACGCGAAAACGTATTTCCCCTGCTGGTACAAATGCAGCTTTTTGTCACCCAACTCAATGCACCGCAAGGGGCGCTGCAGTCCACTTTGGGCGAGTCGCGCACTCTGCTGCGCGAATTGCGGGGCACCCGGGCACAGCTTGAAAAGACCTTGGCCGGCGTGAACCAGGTCACTGCGGAACAGGTCCCCAAAACCCTGGGCCAGCTCGACAATACGCTGAAATCTTATGCCGAGCTGGCACAGCGCACCGATGCCCAATTGGCGGCCATGGGCAAGACGCTCGACATCACACTGGCCACCTACCAGACCACCAGCACCGAGGCCACCCAGGCAACGCGCGACATGCAGACCCTGATTGGCGAGACCCGCCCGCTGTTGCAACAGGTACTCAAAAACCTCGATCTATTGCTCAGAAAGTCGAACCAGACCGTCGGCAACATGCAAACCCATTGGCCCTTCACCGGCGACACCGCGCTACCGCCGGCAGAACATTCCCCGGGCAACGTGCAAGCTCAGCCCGGAGACAAAAGTCCACTGGCGCCACCGCGCACCCCGCCATAGCGCAGGTCCAGGCAGTAGCGACTCAGGCCGGGGCGTGCGGAGCCAGCCTCCGAATCGGCTTTGTCATGTGAGGGTGGAAGGGGTTCTTCCGTCTTCTGAACGGTGATCCGATCGGCCCGGCGCGCACGCGCTTCTTCCAGACTTTCGGGCAGACCCGCATAGGCCAGCCCCTGCGGATGCCACTCATGCAGTTGCACCACATAGGCGCTTGCCAGCGATGTATGCCGCAGCGTCAGGGTCAGGGGTGTCTGGACGGGCAGGGTCGGATGCAGCCCGCAGCGTGGTACAAAACTACGGTATCGAATGCCAAAAACCTTGAGCGCACCCTGACTGTCACGTTCGGTGCGCCAGGGAATGCGTACCCCATCGGCGTACAGGTTCCAGTCGTGCCAGTTGCCGTCTGCATTTGCATCTTCGCTTGCTGCCTCTGGTGATGGCGCTATCCAGCGTACCTCGATCCGCGCGGTGCTTGAGTCCACCATGCGCGAGCTTCCGGTCTGCTCCGGGCTGGCGGCATCGCCAACCAGGGGCCAAAACTCCAGTGCTCGCCACAATTCCAAAGTTCCGAACGGCAATACCACCCGGCCAAAGAAGCGGAACCCGTTTTGCCGCAAAACCTCCTCGATTGCCGCTCCCAGCCCCAGGCCGGCGCGGTCGAGTTGCAGCAGCACCTCGTCTAGGTCGGCCCGCAGATAAAAGGGCAGCGCAAAACGGTCATGCAATTGGCGGCCCCAATCGATCAGGGGCAGGGTGATGGGGCAGGTGGCAAGCATGGCAGTCACTGCGCGCAACAGGCAGGCGATGGCGGTGGCGCGCTCGGGTGTGTGCTGCATGCGCAGGGAACGAAATTCCACCAGACCCAGACAACCCCGACCGGGCAGATGGGGGTTCCATAGTTTTTCGATATTGATTTCGGCCCGGTGGCTGTTACCCACCGCATCGCACAGGAACGAGGAAAGGCTGCTCCATAGCAGTTCGGGAGCCAATGTCACCTGGCGCTCCAATAGCGCCAATGCCAACACCAGATCGTCGAAGGCGTCGGTGCCCCGCTCGTCCGGGCGTACCGATTGTCCACTGCTGCCGACAAAGTCGTGCGCAAAAAGGTAGCTCAGCGCTGGATGGCGATTTAGAAACCGAACCCACTGCGCCAGCAACTTCGGGTTTTTTATAAAAGGACTGCCATCGGGGCTGGGTCCACCCAGAGTGATCTGGCCCGCACCGCCAGAGTCGGCCACCTGACCATTGAAGTACAGGCGATAGGGTGCGAGGCTTTGCGCTGTCGCAACGGCATAGACCTGGCGGCTGCGCCACAAAAATTCGGCACAACACCTGCTGGGAGCAGTGTTGACTTCAATCACCGCCGGATCGGGTGTGACGGTGGTCAGTTCCAACTCGGCGTCGACCGGTGGGGTCACCCCGGTAAACACCAGCGCTTGCAAACCACAGTCCAGTGCGGCATGCTCGATGCAGGCCAAAACGGACAGCAACACCTGGACGCTGCCGATGGCAGGCAGTGCCAGCGCCGCATAGCGGCGTGTGTCAGCCTCAGACGGGCGCTGCACCTCCAGGGTCGATAGCACAAAAACAAGTGGCTCTGCGCCACTCTCGCAATCTTCAACGACAAGCCGCCACACTGGCGCACCGGCTTGCTCGTTTGACTCGGTGCATTGGGTAATCCGGTGCTGGTCTGAAAATGCGCGCGCCATGGCATGTGCCCAGCCCGGTATGTCGGGTACAGCGTAGCGCTCTGGTGCGCTAAGTTGCAGCGGGTCGGGTGGCCCATTCCACAGCGACCGAGCGCTGCGAAAACGCAGCAAACCAAAGTTCCAACGCGGAATTTTTTCACCAGGATACAAGCGCCCGACACTTCGCAGCACCATGCCGCCTTGCATCCGCACACTCAGGTCGCGCAACAAAGCCTGTGCGCGCAGTTCCTTGTCTGCGCCCAAGGCGATGTTGAGCCACGGCGGGGTTTGCGCGTTTCGGTCGGTGAACGTCGGCTCTGACCCGACCCAAATGTCTAGCCCGAGTGCCGCCACGTTCGCATCATGGTGGTGCACGGCCGTCTCAAAGGACTCCTCGGTACTCATTCGCCTGACATTCCTGGGGTGTAGGTTGATTCAGCACCTCGCGACCGGATCGTGATGGGGCTGGTGATCGCATGGGCGCGCACAACCAGTCTCAGCAATTTTCAGGCCAGTAAGCGGCCTGACTCACCCGGAGCTTTTGAAAACAGCAATAACAAAGGAGACTGGCATTCATTTTGCTTTGCACTCATGTATACAAGGATGGATTTCTAAAATGGTGCATGACTTATCGGCGACGGCCACGCGCTTTTCACAATTGGACGAGGCTTCCACATTGGCTACGCAGGCATGGATTTCGCGACTGGACTCGCCTTTGCAAACTTCAGAAACCGGGCCGCTGGCGGGCCTGAGCTTTGCCGTCAAGGACAATATCGATGCCCTGGGCCTGCCCACCACGGCCGCCTGCCCCAGATTCAGTTTCAAGCCGAACCAGCATGCCCCGGTGGTGCAGTGCCTGCTCGATTCTGGTGCATCCCTGCTTGGCAAGACCAATCTTGACCAGTTTGCCTGCGGCTTGAACGGAAGCCGTTCGCCCTATGGCGCGGTTCCCAACGCCTTTGACGCCCCCTACGTGTCGGGCGGCTCCAGCGCCGGCTCGGCCTATGTGGTGGCGACCGGACAAGTGGACTTTGCACTTGGTACCAACACCGCCGGCTCGGGCCGCGTGCCCGCCGGGCTGAACAACATCGTCGGGCTCAAACCCAGCAAGGGCCTGATCAGTGCGCGCGGCGTGGTGCCTGCCGCACAAAGTGTCGACTGTGTCTCGATCTTCGCGCGTACGCTGGCAATGGCCACCAAAGCGCTGCCGGCAGCCTTTCGCTTTGGCGTGCCCGATTCGCTGGAATTTTTTGCCGATACGCTGGAACAAGAGTCTTACGCGCAGGCCATTGACCGACTGACGGCGATGGGTGGCATCCGGGTCGACATCGACTATGCGCCGCTGCCACCTCCGCAGCCGCTGCCCGGCCTGCTGCCCGAACCCGTAGTCGCTAGCGCCGGGTCGCCGTGGTTGGCGCCCATTCGTCGGGTATGCCGCTCAATGGCCAGCTCACCGAGCGGCAGGCCTGTCTGGTGTGCGCCACAGAGACCGTGCCCGACTATGCGTTTTACACTTTGCCCGGTACCGTGCCGCCCAAGCCCGGCCTGGTGCGCGTTGCCGCTGGCGAGGGGAGTCGCATCGCACTGGAAGTCTGGGAGATGCCGCTGCCGCTGCCGCTGCCGCAATACGGATCCTTTGTGGCGCTGATTCCGTCACCGCTGCGCATCGGCACGCTGCGTCTGGCCGATGGCTGCCTGGTGCAGGGCTTTGTCTGCGAGGCCGCGGCGCTGCAGGGCGTACGCGACATCTCCCATTTGGGTGGCTGGCGTGCCTATATCGCCTTCCTTTCCTGATTCCAATTTTTACATCCGCACTTTAAGGAACATACCATGCACCCGCCAGTCAATACCCGCCGCCGTCAATTGGTCGCCAGTGCCGCCATCGGGCTGGCCGTACCCGCCCTGGTGCGCGCCCAGAGCGGCCCCAAAATTCGCATCGGCTACTGGCCGGTGGCGGCTGGCCTGCCATTTTTTGCCGCCATTGAGAAGGGCTATTTCAAGGAGGCCGGACTCGACGTGGAGCCGCTCAAATTTGCCGGCGCACAACAGGTGATGGAAGCCATGCTCGCCGGTCGCAGCGACGGTAGCTCCAACGGCACCGGCTCGGGCAACCTCGGCGTGGGCGAGCTGGCCTCGCCGGGCCTGTTCAAGATCATCGCCACCAACCCCAGCAACGCCACCTATGTGCTCGACGAGTTTTTGGTGCCCAAAGACAGCCCGGTCAAGAGCATTGCCGAACTCAAGGGCAAACGGGTCGCATCGGGACCCGGCATCCAGAACAAGACCTTGGCCATCGTAGTGCTGGAACGTGCCGGCGCCACCGGCGCCACAGTAACCGAGTTGCCGATCGGGCAGCACGTGGCCGCGCTTGCTGCCGGCCAGGTCGATGCGGTGTACACCCTGGAGCCGACGGGTACCGTGGGTCGGCTCAACGGCACCACGCGCATGCTGGAAGCGGGCGTCATTGCCAAGTACATCCTCGGCGACGCCCAGGCGCCGTGGCATGGCGGCTCGGCCACCCTGACCACCGAGTTCATCAAGAAGTACCCCAGCGAGACCAAGAAATACATTGCAGCCTATGCACGCGGCATTGATCTGGTGCGCACCAAACCTGCCGAGGCGCGCCAGTATCTGAAAGGCTACACCGCAATCGAAGGACCGCTCACTGGCGAAGTGCCGCTGGCCTCGTACATGCTTTATAACGAGTTCAAGCCGGCTGACATTGCGGCGTTTCAAAAGTTCTTTGATCTGTTCACCGAAAAAGGCGTTTTCGAGAAAAAGCTCGACGTCGCTGGCATGCTGTTCAAGGGCTGAGCCATGCCAGGTGCCTCTGTCTCGACTTCTGTCAATCCGTGGGTGGCGGGTGACGCGCTTGCCATCGCACCCCGGCGCTTTGCCTGGGGGCGACTGTTGCCCTTTATCGGCCCGCTGGCACTCTTCATCGTCTGGGATCTGGTGGTGCGGGCCGGATGGATCCGCGCGATCCTGCTGCCGCCGCCCTCGGCGACCGTTGCCACGCTGGTGACAGGGTTGCTCGGTGGCCCGCTGCTGACCGACTTTGCAGTCACGGTCTGGCGCACCGTCCAGGCGTTTGTGATTGCCTCAGCGGTGGGGGTGCCGCTCGGTGTGCTGCTCGGTAGCAACGAAAAGGCTTACCGCAGTGTCGAGTTTCTGATCGACTTTTTCCGCTCCACACCCAGCTCGGCGCTGATTCCTCTGTTTTTGCTGATCTTTGGCGTATCCGACATCAACAAAGTGGCCATTGCCGCGTTTGGTGCCTTTCTTATTGTGGTCTTCAACAGTGCCTATGGCGTCATCAACGCCCGCAAACAGCGGGTCATGGCGGCGCGGGTGATGGGCGCTAGCCAATGGCAGATCTTCAAGGATGTGCTGGTGTGGGAAAGTCTGCAACCGACCTTTGTGGGTTTGCGCTCGGCAGTGTCCATGGCCCTGGTCATCGTGATCGTCGCCGAGATGTTCATCGGTTCGGATGCCGGGCTGGGTCACCGCATCATCGACGCCCAGCAAGTGCTCAATGTCAAGACCATGTACGCCGCCATATTGGCCGCCGGTGCCTTGGGTTACGCGCTCAATATTCTTTTCCTGGTAGCCGAGCGCCGCATCGTGCATTGGAGTGGTAGATGACCGAGGTAATCAACGGTCCGGTGTATGCGGAGGTGCCGGCGCGGGTGTTTCAGCCGGGGCCGGCGGGCACGCACATCACCATTCGGGGGCTGACCAAGTATTTTGCCGGCTGGCCGCTGTATGAGCAGTTTGACCTGGATATTCCCAAGCACAAGATCGTGTCGGTGTTCGGCCCCAATGGGTGCGGAAAATCGACCCTGATCAACATGATTGCCGGTCTGATTCCGATCGACGCAGGGGAGATCCTGTTTGACGGCAAGTCGCTCAAGGACACCAAGATTGGCTACGTGTTCCAGAATTACCGCGAGGCCCTGTTCCCGTGGATGCGCACCATCGACAACATCGCCTATCCGCTCAAGCTCGAGGGCAAATCCAAGGCCGAGGTGGACCGTCGCATGGCTGAACTGGTGGCCTCGTTCGATGTCAAGTTTGACCTCAACCGCTACCCCTACGAGCTCTCGGGTGGGCAACAGCAAACGGCCTCCATCATGCGGGCGTTAGCGCCGGACCCGGAGGTGCTGTTCCTGGACGAGCCGTTCTCGGCGCTGGACTTCGAGATGACGCTGTTCATTCGCGAGAAGCTGCAGGAAGTCTTCATGCAGACCGGCACCACCATGCTGCTGGTGTCGCACGACCTTGAAGAGGCCGTCTACCTAGCCGACGAGGTGCTGCTGCTCACCAAGCGCCCGACCCGGGTCGCTGAGATCTTGCGCTACGGTGACGCGCGACCGCGCACGGTGGACACGCTGAGTGAACCCAGTTTTGTGCAGATGAAAAAACAGAGCCTGGAAATATTCCAGCGGGAGGTACGGCGATGAACGAATCCGATGTGTTGGCCTATGTCAAGGCCAGTGCCATTACGCAGGGGCTGGTGCTCGATGAGGCACGGGCGCGCCAGGTTGCCACGCATCTGGCGCGCACGGCGCATCTGGCACAACTGCTGGATGACGTGCCGCTGGGTGTGGACTACGAACCGGCTGAAGTCTACAAGCCGCTGGCCTTTCCGCCACAGCCAAAAACGCCCGACACACCATGACAAAGCCTGCACAGCACACTGCCCGCATGACCAGTGCCAAGCTGGCCGGCGCCATCCAGGCCGGGGACATCAGCGCGGCGGAAATCTGCGAAGACGCCATTGCGCGGATTGACCACAGCGATGGCAAGATCAATGCCTTCACGCGAACCGGTCATCTGCGGGCACGCCGGGAGGCCGCCGCCGTGGACGCCATGCGCGCCCGTGGCGAGGTCTTGCCAACGCTGGCGGGGTGCCTGCGGGTGCAGCGTTTTCGCCGGCTGTACCAGGACCGGGTTAACGCCCTGTTTGCCGATTGGGACGTATTGCTGGCGCCTGCCACACCGGTGGCTGCGACACCAATCGGGTCGGAGTGGATCGATATCAACGGCAGCGCCTACCCGGCGCGCCCGTCGCTTGGGCTGTTGACGCAACCCGTGTCGTTTGCCGGCTGCCCGGTGGTGGCCGCACCACTGTGGCCCACCGGAACCACCGGCCTGCCCATCGGGGTGCAGATCATTGCCGCGCCGTGGCGCGAAGACCTGGCCTTGCGTGCGGCCTATGCACTGCAAAGCGCCGGGGTCGCCCATCTGACCGCTGTGGAGCTGTGACATGGAGATTAATCTGCCCGAGGTGCTTGCCGAAGTCCAGCGCTGCTCGGGCCGCTATGAAGTGGCCCTGGTCAACAATGACGTGGCCACGCTCGACGCAATGTTCTGGAACAGCCCGCATACCCTGCGCTACGGCGTGACCGAGAACCTGTATGGCTACGCCGAGATTTGCGCCTTTCGGGCGGCCCGCCCGACCCAGGGCCTGCAGCGGACGGTGTTGAAGACCGTCATCACCACCTATGGGCATGATGCGGCCACCGTCAACATCGAATTCCAGCGCAGCGGCAGTGCCCACACCGGCCGCCAGAGCCAGACCTGGTTGCGCACCGAACAGGGTTGGCGGGTTGTGGCCGCACATGTCAGCTTGCTCACACAAATGAGCCCGTAAAGCGGCACAGTTTTTGCGTCCAGTCTTGGATTCAAGATTGGATGGTGTCAAAAGCACCAACTTGAAGCATTCCTTCCTTTGACCTATCCACCGGAGAACTCACCATGAGCCTGATGCGTATGAACCGCCGTGACACCCTCAAATCCCTGGCCGCCCTGAGCGCTACCGGCACCCTCGGGGCCTGGAGCCCACAGGCCGCCGCGCAAAAACCGCTGACTGTCGGCATTATTTATGTCGGCCCGCGGGATGACTATGGCTACAACCAGGCACAAGCCCAGGCCGCCGCCGAGATCAAGAAGCTGCCCGGCGTCAAGGTGGTCGAGGAGGAGAACGTGCCCGAGACCGCTGCCGTCCAAAAAACCATGACCGGCATGATCATGCAGGATGGCGCCTCGCTGATCATGCCCACCTCCTATGGCTATTTTGATCCGCACATCCTGGCGTTGGCACCCAAGCACCCGGATGTGCGTTTTGGCCACTGCGGCGGCCTGTGGACCGAAGGCAAACACCCCAAAAATGTGGGCAGTTTCTTTGGCTACATCGACGAATGCCAATACCTCAACGGGGTCATTGCCGGCCACATGAGCAAGAGCGGCAAGATCGGATTTGTGGCTGCCAAGCCGATTCCGCAGGTGCTGCGAAACATCAATGCCTTTTTGCTCGGTGCGCGCTCGGTCAAGCCCGGCATCACCTGTAGCGTGATATTCACCGGCGAATGGTCGATGTCGATCAAGGAAGCCGAGGCCACCAACAGCCTGGCTGACCAGGGCGTGGATGTGTTCACCATGCACGTGGACGGCCCCAAGGTCGTGGCCGAAACCGCCGCCAAGCGTGGCAAGATGGTGTG
>JAIPCE010000171.1 GCA_021738345.1 Rhodoferax sp.
TACCTGGTGGATATTGGCGGCCGCAGCGGCGGGAAACTCAAACGCGCGGTCGATGCTGGCCACCAGAGCGGCGCGGTTGAGTTGCAAGCTGTCAAACGCACCGGCCTTGATGAGTGCCTCGACACAGCGCTTGTTCAGGCGGCTACGGTCGACCCGCCGGGCAAAGTCAAACAGACTCGCAAATGGTCCGCCCTCCTCGGTCGGCCCCCTGCCCTCGCGGGCCGCGACGATGGCCTCGATCGCTTGCTGCCCGGTGCCCTTGATGGCACCCAGGCCATAGCGTATCTGCTGATTGGAGATGGGCTCGAAGCGGTAATTTCCCCGGTTGATGTTGGGTGCCTCAAAGCTCAGACCCATTTTCTCGGCGTCTTCAAACAAGACTTTCAGCTTGTCGGTGTCGTCCATTTCCACGGTCATATTGGCGCAGAAGAACTCCGCCGTGTAATGCACCTTGATCCACGCGGTGTGGTAGGCCAGCAGTGAGTAGGCCGCCGCGTGGGATTTATTAAAACCATAGCCGGCGAACTTCTCCATCAGGTCAAACACCTCATCGGCCTTTTGCTCGCTGATGTCGTTCTTGGCCGCCCCGGCGCGGAAGATGCTGCGGTGTTCGGCCATCTCCTCGGCCTTTTTCTTGCCCATGGCGCGGCGCAGCATGTCGGCACCACCCAGCGAATAGCCGCCCAAAATCTGCGCGGTCTGCATCACCTGTTCCTGGTACACCATGATGCCGTAGGTCTCGGACAGCATGTCTGCCACCAGCGGGTGCGGATATTCGATCTCTTCGCGTCCATGCTTACGCGCCACAAAGCTCGGGATCAGGTCCATCGGGCCGGGTCGGTACAAGGCGTTCAGCGCAATCAGGTCTTCCAGCCGGGTGGGCTTGGCATCGCGCAACATGCCTTGCATGCCACGCGATTCAAACTGAAACACGGCCTCGGTTTTGCCATCCGAAAATAGCTTGTAGACCTTGGGATCGTCAAGCGGCAGGTTCTCAAACGCAAAGTTTTCTTGCCCGGCATGGCGTTTGGCAATGAATTCACGCGCAATTTCCAGAATCGTCAGCGTGGCCAGGCCCAGAAAATCGAATTTCACCAAACCAATGGCTTCGACGTCGTCCTTGTCAAACTGGCTTACCGCAGACCCACTTCCGGGTTGCTGGTAGAGCGGGCAAAAGTCGGTGAGCTTGCCCGGTGCAATCAATACGCCGCCAGCGTGCATGCCCACATTGCGCGTCATGCCCTCAAGCTTGCGGGCCAGTTCCAGCAGGGTTTTGACATCTTCTTCTGCGGCCTCGCGCTGCGCCAGAATCGGTTCGGCTTCGGTGGCGTAGACCAGTTTGTCGTCTTTTTTCTTGTCAGCCGGGGGCAACTGCAAGGTGACAGCCACGCCCGGCTTGTTGGGAATCAGCTTGCTGATGCCATCACAAAAGGTGTAGCTCATGTCGAGCACCCGCCCCACATCGCGAATCGCGGCGCGCGCCGCCATGGTGCCAAAGGTGACGATCTGACTCACTGCCTCCTTGCCGTATTTGGACTTCACGTAGTCGATCACCCGGTCGCGGTTGCTCTGGCAAAAATCGATGTCAAAGTCGGGCATGGACACCCGCTCGGGGTTCAAAAACCGCTCAAACAGCAGCTTGTACTGCAGCGGGTCCAGGTCAGTAATCTTGAGCGCGTAGGCCACCAGCGAGCCGGCACCGGAGCCCCGGCCCGGCCCCACCGGGCAGCCGTTGTTCTTGGCCCAGTTGATGAAATCGCCCACAATCAGGAAGTACCCAGGAAAGCCCATTTTCAGGATCGTGGCAATCTCGAACTCTAGCCGCTCCACGTAGCGTGGCATTTCGCGTTCACGTTCTGCTGCGCCCGGATACAGGTGGGCCATGCGATCTTTGAGCCCGTCATGCGAGGCATAGCGGAAATACTCCTCGGGCGACATGCTTTGGCCGTCGACCAGCGGCGTTGGAAAGTCCGGCAACTGGGGCTTGCCCAGAACCAGGGTCAGATTACAGCGCCTGGCAATCTCGAGCGTGTTGCCCAATGCCGAGGGCACATCGGCAAACAGTGCCTCCATTTCGGCGCTGGACTTGAAATACTGGTCGCGCGTGAAGCGCCGGACCCGCTTGGCATTACCCAGGATCTCACCATCGGCAATGCAGACGCGCGCCTCATGCGCCTCAAAGTCATCGGGCTCGGTGAACTGGTTGGGATGGGTCGCCACCACTGGCAGCCCGATGCGGGCCGCCAACTGCACTGCGGCAGTCACATGGGCTTCGTCGTCCGGGCGGTCGGCGCGCTGTAACTCAATGTAGAAGCGGTGTGGAAAAATGCCGGCGAGTTGCATCGCAATCTGGTAGGCCCGCTCGGCATCGCCCTGCACCAGCGCCTGCCCCACCGGCCCGGCCTGTGCGCCGGCCAGGACAATCAGCCCCTCATGCAAGTCGCGCAGCCAATCAAATTTGACCACCGCCTGCGACTTCACCACGTTTTGGGTGTATGCGCGCGCAATCAGCTCCGACAGATTCAGATACCCCTGCTTGCTTTGCACCAACAACAGCAGCCTAGAGGTGGCCGCAGCATCGCCGCCTAGCCCCTCGAGCATGATTTCCGCGCCAATCAGCGGTTTGACGCCCTTGGAGCGTGCCTGACGGTAAAACTTGATGGCGCCAAACAGGTTGTTCAGGTCCGTAATCGCCAGCGCAGGCTGACCATCGCGGGCGGCCACACTGACCACGTCATCAATACGATTGGTTCCGTCAACCACGGAAAATTCGGTGTGCAAGCGCAGGTGTACAAACATAGACCTCATTTTCGCCGAGTTTGACGAAACGGTTCGTGCGGCGGCGTGTCCCCGTCATTCCCGCGAAGGTGGGAATCCAGTGCACCAAGTTCCCGCCTCTAAGGAAATTGCGTTAATACGAACCCTGATCACTCTACCAAATTCACGTTGCTGACTCCTCGGCAACTGAGCTGGCCAGCACCTTGTCAATACGCCGCCCCTCCAGTGCTGTCACCTCAAACCGCCACAGCGCGCAATTGATCGTTTCGCCCACACCTGGCAAGTGGCCGCACACCGCCATCAACAATCCGGCCAGGGTGTTGTAGCGCCCACGGTCTTCGTCGGGTAGATCGTCAATGGCAAGCCGGGCCTTGAGTTCACCCACGGGCATCAGGCCGTCGAGCAGCCAGGTGCCATCTTCCTGCAGCGTGGCCCAGGCCTGGGCCTGGGTGTCGGGCTGCAGCTCACCCGTAATGGCCTCCAGCAAATCATGCGGCGTCAGCAGGCCCTGCACCACGCCGTATTCATCAACCACAAACACCATGCGAGCTGCCTTGGTCCTGAACTGGGTGAGCAACTCCATGCCACTGAGGGTTTCCGGCACAAAAGCCGCAGGTTCTGCAATAGATTCGATGCGTCCTGCATGCTGCACGCCCAGTTCCAGCAGTCGGGCGACGCTGACCAGGCCCACGACCTCATCGAGGGAACCTCGGCAGACCGGATACCAGGAATGCGCGCCCTGCCCCCCGCTGTCGCTGACCAGCTCCAGGCATTGCGCCACGGTGTTGGAGCCATCCAGCCATGAAATATCGGCACGCGGCAGCATGATGGACGTGAGCGGTCTATCGTCGAGGTGAAACACATTGCGCACCATCTGGTGCTCATGCTCTTCAATAATGCCCGCATCCACGCCTTCTTCAAGGCTGGCGGAAATCTCGGCCTCGGTCACCGCACGGCTATCGGCGGTATCAATACGCAGCAATTTCAGGACCGCGTGGGTGCTTACCGACAACAAGCGAACAAAGGGTTTGGTGAGGGTGGCCACCCAGGTCATGGGGCGCGACACCAGACGTGCCACCGGCTCCGGGTAGAGTTGCCCGATCCGCTTGGGCACCAACTCGCCAAACACGATGGTCACAAAGGTGATGCAGGTCACCACGATGGCGGTGGCCGACACTTCGGCAGCGCGGTGCGAGACCGTCAAATGCGCCTGCAGCCAACTAGACACCGTGTCACTGAAGGCAGCCTCGCCAACAATTGCATTGAGCATGCCAATGGAAGTGATGCCGACCTGCACGGTCGACAAGAACTGGGTCGGATTGTCCAGCAGGGTCAGCGCCGCCAGGGCACCCTTGTCCCCGGCCTCGCTCATGTTCTGCAGACGCACCTTTCTGCTCGCCGTCAAAGCCAACTCCGACATGGCAAACGCGCCATTCAGAAGCGTCAGCAAGGCGATCAGTAGAAACTCCATGGAACTCAAGCGAAAATGAACACCATGGCACTTTACCTTATTGGCGATATCCAGGGCTGCGATGCCGCGCTGCAGCGGCTGCTTGACACCGTAGACTTCTCGCCCAGCCGCGACCACCTGTATATTCTGGGCGATCTGGTCAATCGCGGTCCGCGCTCGGACGCGGTGCTGCGTCGTCTTATGGCCTATGGTGAATCAGCCCATTGCTTGTTGGGCAACCACGACCTGCATCTTTTGGCCGTGGCCTGTGGCGCACGCAAGCTGCACCGCAAAGACACCTTGCAATGCGTCCTCGACGCACCCGACCGCGCAGTCATGCTGGGCTGGCTGCAACGGCAGAATATGGCGCTGCACTTGCAGGCCAAGCAACGCGAGTTACTGATGGTGCACGCCGGCGTGTTGCCTGCCTGGACTGCCCGCCAAACCTTGGACTTGGCCCAAGAAGTCGAGGCGGTACTGCAAAGTTCGCACGCAGCCGAATTCTTTCACGCGATGTATGGCAATGCGCCAGCGCAGTGGTCGGCTGCCCTGACCGGCACCGACCGCCTGCGCGCGATCGTCAATGCATTAACGCGCTTGCGCTTTTGTACCGTACACGGTGAAATGGAGTTTGAAACCAAAGAGGGTGTCGCCGCTGCACCACCAGGTTATCTGCCCTGGTTTGATGTGCCGGGCCGGGCGACGGGCCAGATCGGCATCGCCTTCGGACATTGGTCCACCCTGGGCTGGCTCAACCGGTCCGATGTGTTTTCGCTCGACAGCGGTTGCGTATGGGGCGGCGCCTTAAGCGCCCTGCAACTCGATGAGCAACTCAACCCCGCAGGCCATTTGCTAATCCAGGTACGCTGCAAGGCGGAGCAGGATCCAAGAAACTAGGAAATGTGATGTCAAGCTAGGCGATATGCCATCAGTCAGACCGATTCCGTCTTGAACAGCGCCGCAAGCTTGCGCTTTGGTTTGATGTTGGCGGAGATGCCGCGTGCTGTGGGGCGGGCTGCGGCCTCCCAGGACGGGGCTGGTTTGTCGGCTACCACCACGGGCTCGTAGGGTTTGTCAAAGAAAGGGTCTCGCGAGATGGCGGGGGGGCGGGCAAAGTCGTTGCGCGGTGGGCGTGACGCGCGCGAAGCATAGCCGTCCTCGCGTGGCGACCGACCTTCACCGCGCCTGGGACTGCGGCCGTTGTCGCCGCCCTGCTCTGCCTCACCATCATGGGCGTACATGCGGCGCCCATCGTTGATGCGACCTTGCTTGCGGATGTCGGGGCTGTCTTCATCGAACTCGATGGCTTCGAGTTCGATCTTGGTCTTGATCAGCTTTTCGATGTCCCCCACCAGACGGGCATCGTTATTGCCGCCGACAAAACTGACGGCCAGACCTGCAGCACCGGCACGGCCGGTGCGGCCGATGCGGTGCACATAGTCTTCGGCGTTAAAAGGGATGTCAAAATTGAAAACCGCCGGAACATCTTTGATATCAAGACCTCGCGCGGCGACATCGGTGCACACCAGCAAATCCACTTCACCGCTCTTGAATGCCTCCAAGGCCTTGAGACGTTCTTCCTGACTTTTGTCGCCATGCAGTGCTGTGGTTTTCAGCCCCTCGCGTTCGAGCGAACGCGCCAGGCGAGCGCAGCCAAGCTTGCTATTGACGAACACAAAGGCCTGTTTCATGCCGCGTGAGCGCAGTATCTGGTGCAGCGCATGGCGTTTTTCTTCGTCGGGCACGCTATAGAAGTGCTGCTCTACGGTTGAGGCCGCGGCATTGGAGCGGGCCACCTCGATCGTAACCGGGTTTTGCAAATAGCTGCCTGCGAGCCGCTTGATCTCGGGAGAAAAAGTGGCCGAAAACAGCAAGGTGATGCGTTGCTTGGGCAGGAAAGAGAGGATGCGCTGCAAATCGGGCAAGAAACCAATGTCGAGCATGCGGTCGGCTTCATCGAGCACTACATACTCCACCTGGTTCAGCACAGCATTCTTGGCCTCGATATGGTCGAGCAGGCGACCGGGGGTAGCCACCAGAATTTCCACGCCGCGCTTAAGTTCGGCCGTTTGCGGCTTCATGTCCATGCCGCCAAACACCACGGCACTGCGCAGGTCGGTGTACTTGGCATACAGCTCGACTTGCTCTGCTACTTGCACCGCCAACTCACGGGTCGGCAACAGCACCAATGCGCGCACCGGATGGCGGGCCGGTGATGTCGAGGGGTTTTGGTGGCGCATCATGCGCTGCAACAGCGGCAGCGCGAACGCTGCGGTTTTGCCAGTACCGGTTTGCGCTGCACCCATGACGTCTCGGCCCTGCAAAACCACCGGGATCGCTTGGGCCTGGATCGGGGTCATGGTTTGGTAACCCATTTCCTGCACGGCGCGTGCCAGCGGGTCGTCCAATTGCAGTTGGGCAAAGGCCATGATAGGCGTGTCGCTGGTGATCGCGTTGGAGTTCACGGGCACCAAAGGGGCAGAAGAGAGTTCAGTGTTCAATGCGGTATGGCATAGCCAATAATGTGCTATCCAACCGATAGCGGGCTGTTCCGTTTGCTCGGAACAAACGTCCATTATCCTCCAAGTCGCTATTTTTCGTGCCATCTGCTGGAGATGCGAGTCTAACCGGCACGGAACTGGCGCGCGACAGACCCGTCGCTCCGGCTAAAACGGCAAGGCATTGGGGTCAGAGCCCCATTTCGTTCACCACCCCCTTCGCCGATGAGGTTCTTGTCCTGAATGGGCATCTGACCCCACTGCCTTGCCTCGCTGCGTCCAAACTGAGAGAAACGACATCGCCGCGAGCGCCAGGGAGCGCTGCAATGGGGGTCAGATCCTGATTCAGGACAGTGGTTTTATCGGAGCGCGACACACCACAACGAAATCGGGCTCTGACCCCCATTGCAGTGCGGTGGTGGAGGGAGAAAAGGTCTTTGCGTTTCGGCGAATGTCTCGACGGCTTCAGGCTTTGGGCAGCGTCACGCCCACCTGACCCTGGTATTTGCCACCCCGGTCCTTGTAGCTGGTTTCGCAGACATCGTCTTTGTCGCTCTCGAAAAACAGCACCTGGGCACAGCCTTCACCGGCATAAATCTTGGCCGGCAGGGGTGTGGTGTTGGAAAACTCCAGCGTGACATAGCCTTCCCACTCGGGCTCGAACGGAGTGACATTGACGATGATGCCGCAACGTGCGTAGGTACTTTTACCCAGACAAATGGTCAGCACATTGCGCGGAATCCGAAAATATTCCAGCGTACGGGCCAAGGCAAAGCTATTGGGCGGGATGATGCAGACGTTGTCGTTGAAGTCGACAAAGCTTTTCTCGTCAAAGTTTTTGGGGTCCACCACGGTGCTGTGGATATTGGTGAACACCTTGAACTCGGGCGCGCAGCGTATGTCGTAGCCATAGCTGCTGGTGCCGTAGGAGATGATCTTGTGGCCCTCGCGCTGGCGGATCTGGCCGGGCTCAAACGGCTCTATCATGCCGGAGGTTTCAGCCATGTGGCGAATCCACTTGTCGCTTTTGATGCTCATGGGGTGTCCGTAGGTGGTAGTCGTGCCATTGTAAGGAGCTTCATCGGCCAATCACCGTCCATCGGTCCTTTGCTGAATCGGTGCATCGGACTGCGAAATCACGGTCCGCTCTATCAGCCGATCGTCACCCAAAACGACCATGGCAAACAGCAATTCGTCGAGGTTGGCGGCTCGTGCCGTCTTGCGTGCCAGCAGCGGCGTAGCCTGCGGGTTCAGCACCACAAAATCGGCTTCGCAGCCCGGCAGAAGATTGCCCACCACGCCGTCAAGACCCATGGCCTGTGCCGCGCCTGCCGTATGCTGCCACCACAGTTGCTGCGGGGTCAGTGACAGCCCCTGTTTGCTCTGCCCTTCGCGCGCCACGTAATACGCCGCTAGCATGGTGTGAAAGGGGCTGAAGCTGGTACCGCCGCCTACATCGCTGGCCAGGCCGTAGCTGCATCCGACGCGATCGGCACCTGCATAGTCAAAAAAACCACTGCCCAAAAACAGATTACTGGTCGGACAGACCGCAGCCGCCGCCCCGGTGTCGCGCATCAGTGCGCGGTCATCGTCGTCAAAATGGATGCAATGGGCGTAAACCGAACGGGGACGCATCAGGCCGAAATCCGCATAGGTCGCCAAGTAACTGCGGGAATGTGGAAACAACCGCCGCGCCCAGGCAATTTCGTCCTTGTTTTCGGCCACATGCGACTGGATCCACACCTCGGGGTATTTGGCCGCCAACACCCCGGCACCGGCCAACTGGGCATCGCTGCAGCTTGGCGCAAAGCGGGGTGTAATGGCATAGCCCAGGCGCCCCTTGCCGTGCCAACGCTGGATCAGCGCTTCGGAGACTATCAGGCTTTGTTCTGTCGCATCTGCGGACGAATCGTTGGTGCTACGGTTGAGCACCTGCGCTGGTGCGTTTCGGTCCATCAGACACAGGCCAGTCATCAGTCGCAAATGGCTACGCTGCGCCGCGCTGAACAGCGCATGGACTGACTCCGGATGCGAGGTGGCAAAGGTCAGCGCCGTGGTGACGCCATTGCGCAGCAATTCATCGACAAAAAATGAGGCTGCGTCCGCACAGTAATCCGGGGCTTCAAAGCGCTGCTCCTCGGGGAATGTATGGTTTTCCAGCCAAGGCAGCAGTCCGTCTGCGGGTGACCCGATGACATTGGTTTGCGGGTAGTGCACATGCATATCCACAAACCCTGGCGCAAGGATGCGCCCAGGAAAATGCGTGGTGGATACGCCGACGTACTGGTCTCTGAGCTGTTGGTAGGCACCCACGGCCTGCACGACATGCACGCCACGCACATCTGGCCCCACCACCAACAGGCCATCTGACTCAAAACGGGCGTGCGCTTGCCCCTCACTGACAGGGTCAAAATAGAGGAGTGAGGCGCGATAGGCTTTCATAGCCCACCACTTTACGCCACATCATTGGCCAATTTTGCCTTGCACCCCGGCCACCAGCCAGTTCATCTGCAAAATTTGGCTATCGCTCAGACTTTGGCCTTTGGCAATCACTTCGCGGCCCTGGTTGTCAAACAGCGCCTCACGCGCATAAAAAGGGCGCAACTTTCCGATGGCAATGTCGGTATGCAGCGCCAACACTTCGGCCTGCACAGCAGCGGGTACTTTGCTGCCGAAGTCGCCGACGCGGATCATGCCTTCCTTGACGCCGCCCCAGACATCGCCACTGCGCCAGCTGCCATCGAGCACCGCCTGAGCCCGTGCGGTGTAGTAGTTGCCCCACTGGTGGGTGACTGCCACAATTTGTGCATCAGGTGCAATCTTTCGCATGTCAGAGTGGTAGGCGATTGCCAGCTTGCCCCGTTCCTGCGCGGCTGCCATGACCGCGGTCGACGCGGTGTGGAATGCGATCACATCGACATTTTGGTTAAACAAGGCCATGGCGGCATCGCGTTCACGCGCGGGGTCAAACCAGGTGTTGAGCCACAGCACCTTGACTACGGCCTTGGGATTGACCGAGCGCATGCCCAGCGTGAAGGCGTTGATGCCCTGCAATACCTCGGGAATCGGAAAGCCTGCAACATAGCCAGCCTGATGGGTTTGCGTCATACGCCCGGCAGCCACACCGGCCAGATAGCGCCCCTCGTAGTACCGTGCGTTGGCCACGGCCACGTTGACCGACGTTTTGTAGCCCGTGATCGATTCGAACCTGACCAGGGGAAACTCTTGCGCCACCTTGAGCGTGGGCTCCATATAGCCAAAGCTGGGCGTAAAGATCAGTCTGTGGCCCTGTCGGGCTAGGTCACGCAGAACGCGCTCTGCGTCCGGGCCTTCGGCCACGTCTTCGACGAACGTAGTCTGCACTTGAGTGCCGAACGCGGCCTCGACCGCCAGACGCCCGAGATCATGCTGATGCACCCAACCCGCTTCGGTGCGCGGTGTGACGTACAGAAATCCAATCTTGAGTGGATCGGCAGTTGACCCTGCTTTGGTTTGGGAAATGGCACCGAAAGGTGCAAGAGACAGGCAACAGGCAGCCCACAGCGTGGCCACGAGGTTTTTATACATGGTAGTCCTCTACATGGCTCCGAAAAAAAAGCAAGGCCCGCCGGAGCCGCGGGCCTCAGGGCTATTTTACTGGACCACGCACCGGCCAAATTCCAGGGGCACAGCAAAGTTGGTGGCATCATTGGGAGCTCAAAAAATTAGGAGGATGACTTGGACCCCTTGGCACTTGATATTTACCGCTCCAAACTGTGCACAGCGCAAGAAGCAGCGCGCCTGGTTCGACCGGGCAACCGCGTCTTTGTCGGCACTGCCTGTGCCACGCCCCGCAGTGTGGTCAACGCGCTGGAAGCGCTCCCCAATCCACCGGCCGACGTG
>JAIPCE010000172.1 GCA_021738345.1 Rhodoferax sp.
CGCCGGGCTGCAGCCGGGTATCGGCCTGGACCCTGCCCTTGTTGAGCCGTACTTCGCCACTGCGAATGATGCGGTAGATGTGGGTCTTGGGCACCCCCTTGAGATGCCGAATCAGGAAATTGTCCAATCGCTGCCCTGCCATATCGGCGTCAACGGTCAAGGACCGCACCTGCGCCGGCACGGTCGTACTTTTGCCCTCTATAATGTGATTCACTAGCGCTTTGTCGTAAGTGGTTGATTTAGCTGGAGTTTAGTCCACTAACCACCTGCAGCCGCGCTAGAAGGTCGAAGCCGCCGAGATGCACTGCTAGCAAACCACACGCCAAATGCCTGTGGTGGCCGGCAAATAGCTCGGTCAAGACTACGAATTGAACCCCTGAACCGGAATAACCAAAGCCTGCAGGCCCACCGCCTGCAGTCGGATTGAAGCGAAATGTTGGTGTTGCTGCGCCTGTTTTTTCTGTGCTTACGGAGCGTTTTCGCCCCGCTATATGCCATGAATCGGCCTCCAACCCCCATCAACCAGGCGCAACCTGCTGTTTTTTCAAGAGCATGTTCAACCGCGCGCCCGATCGCTCTCCTCCACACGCCTACGCTTCGACACCTCGTGTAAATCGAAGTTCTCCGGCAATTCCACCTCACCTCAGTTCGTCGTCCAGGCTCCGTTAGCTCGTTAGGAGCATGTACTTACTGAAAAAGGACGCAATCCATGAAACGGATGCTGATTAACGCCACCCAGGCAGAAGAACGGCGGCTGGCCATTGTCGATGGACAAAAACTCCTCGACTACGAAATAGAAATCGAGGGGCGAGAGCAACGCAAAGGCAACATCTATAAAGCCATCGTCACCCGCGTAGAACCCTCACTGGAGGCCTGTTTTGTCGATTACGGCGAAGATCGCCATGGATTTTTACCATTCAAGGAAATCTCCAAGATGTACTTCCAGCAGGGTGTGTCGGCCAGCCAGGCACGCATCCAGGAGGCCATCAAGGAAGGCCAGGAAATGCTTGTGCAGGTGGAAAAAGAGGAGCGCGGCAACAAGGGCGCGGCACTGACCACCTTTGTGTCGCTGGCCGGTCGCTATGTGGTGCTGATGCCCAATAACCCGCGCGGTGGCGGCGTGTCGCGCCGCATTGAGGGCGAAGATCGGGCCGAACTCAAGGAAGCTCTGGATCAGCTTGAGTACCCCAACGGCATGAGCATTATTGCCCGCACCGCAGGTATTGGCCGCAGTGCCCCTGAGCTGCAATGGGACCTGAACTACCTCCTCAAGCTCTGGACCGCCATTGACGGTGCCGCCAAGGGCGGAAAGGGTGCATTCCTGATTTACCAGGAATCGAGCTTGGTGATTCGCGCCATCCGCGACTACTTCAACCACGACATTGGCGACATCCTGATCGACACCGACGACGTGTACGAGCAAGCGCAGCAGTTCATGGCACACGTCATGCCTGAGCACGCCGCACGGGTCAAGCGCTACCGCGACGACGCCCCCTTGTTCTCGCGTTTCCAGATCGAACACCAGATCGAATCGGCCTACGCCCGCACGGTGCAGTTACCTTCCGGCGGCGCCATCGTGATCGACCACACCGAAGCACTGGTGTCGGTCGACGTCAACTCGGCCCGTGCCATAAAGGGCGGCGACATCGAAGAAACCGCCACCCGCACCAACCTCGAAGCCGCCGACGAAGTGGCGCGCCAGATGCGCCTGCGCGACCTCGGTGGCCTGATCGTCATCGACTTTATCGACATGGAAGAGTCGCGCAACCGCCGGGAGGTCGAGAACCGCCTGCGCGATGCCCTGAGGCAAGACCGTGCCCGGGTACAGTTTGGCACGATCAGCAAGTTTGGCCTGATGGAGATGAGCCGCCAGCGTTTGCGGCCTGCCCTCAGCGAAGGCGCCTCTATTCCGTGCCCGCGTTGCGGCGGCTCGGGCCACATCCGTGACACCGAGTCCAGCGCGCTGCAAATTTTGCGCATCATCCAGGAAGAGTCGCTAAAGGACAGCACGGCCTCGGTGCTGTGCCAGGTGCCGGTCGATGTCGCCTCGTTCCTGCTCAACGAAAAACGCTCCGAGATCGCAAAAATCGAGCTCAAGCAGCGCATCAATGTGCTGCTGGTACCAAACAAGACCCTTGAGACCCCCAACTACCGCCTCGATCGCCTGAAGCACGACGACCCACGCCTAGACAACATCGAGGCCAGCTACAAACTCGCCGATGAGGCAGAAGACCCGACCGGTGTGACACGCCGCTCGCAGGAACCTACCAACAAGCAAACCCCCCTCATCAAGGGTGTGCTGCCGGACGCACCAGCACCCCAGGCAGCGCCGCGCGCGGCCAGTGCCAGCCCCGCGGCCCCGGTGGTCAGCCCAGCCCAGGCTGCTCAGCCCATCGCAACAGCCACGCCACGCCCTGCTGCGCCAGCAGAAAAAGGGTTTTTTGGCTGGATCAAACGCCTGTTTGGTGGCGATGCTCCCGCACCTGCGACTCCCGCACCTGCGGCTGCAGCAGCCACCACCACCACCACACCGGCGACCGAAGCGAAGGAAGTGCGTAATCGCGAAGGCGGACGCGATGCCAACCGCAGCGGCGCACGCTCCGGCGAGGCGCGCTCCGAGGGGCGTGGTCCGCGTGGCGAAGGACGCGGAGACCGGGGCGAAGGACGTGGCGGCCGCGGTGGCCGCGGTGGCCGCGGTGATCGCCCCCCACGCGACCGGATCGACGCCGAGGGCAGACCCTTTTCTGCCGAGGGCACGGTGCAGGGCAACGCCTTGCCCGATGCGGCGCGCAATGAGGGACGTTCGGACCGTGCTCCGCGCCCTGAGCGCAGCAACCGCCCACCGCGCGGCTCTGAACGGACCGAGTCCGCAGAGGCTGCTGAAGTGGCTCAGGACCAGCGACCAGAGGCTGGTGCCGAGGGTGCATCTGAAAACCGCGAGGGACGCGGTGGACGTGGCCGCAACGGGCGCCGGGGTGAACGTACACCGCGGCCGGACGACACCGGACAAACCGGTACATCCGAAAATCCGCAAGGCCAACTTGCCCTGACCGAGACCGATACGGCCAACAGCGCCGAATTGGCCCCGATTGAAGCCCGTGGTGACACAGCCCCACCACGTGAGGGGCGCTCACGCGACCGTTACGGACGCGAGCGCAAGCCGCGCCAAGAGCGTGGCGACCGCAGCGACACGAGCAAGCTCGGTCCCGACGCTGAGCCGCCACAGGGGGGGATGAACGAAGCCCCGGCGCTCGCCCCTGGCATGCCGAACTCGACGCCGGAAAAAGTGCAAGCACCCTCCCCGATAAGCGAGCCCGTACCAGTCGCTGCACCAGTCGCCCGAACTGCCGCCACTCCTGCCGTGCCGCGCATGCCCAAAGTCGAGCCCTATACCCTGCCCCTGACCAGCCTGCAGGAAATCGCGCAACAGTCGGGTCTGCAATGGGTCAACTCCGATGCCGACCGGGTGGCCGCAGCCCAAGCGGCCATTGCCGCAGAACCCGCCGCGGTACACGTACCGCGCGCGCGGCCTGCCCCGGTTGCGGTGGACACCCGCCCGTTGATCCTGGTCGAAACCCGCAAAGACCTGCGCACCATGCAATTGCCCTTCGAACAGTCCAGCGTGGCCTGATCGGCTTGGAAAGACCGACATCGCGGCCCACCAAAAGGGAGTGCTTGGCACTCCCTTTTTTTTGGCCATGCAGCGCACTGCAACAGCAATGCAGTACATTGTTCTTAATCCCTTTGCCCAACAAGAACGGAGACCCCTGGCATGAAGTCCGATGACTCGATCACCAACTTGGCATGCCAGGGGGTACTCATTCATGAAACCCCAGAACATCGGCTGCCATCGGATCAACACGCGATTCTTCACCTGTTCAAGTTGCAGGACATTGCTGCGCTACTGGACTCAGAGCTGACCACAGACGCCCAAGGCCGACACCTAAGACTGTGGCTTCAAGCGGGTGCAGTGGAGCGTTGGGCACCCGGCCATGACACCCTGAACCTAACCCGCACATTGCTGCTCGACACCGAAATTCGACCCGCAGATCTGGTACGAGAAGTGCTTATTGCGATGCTGATGGGACCGATAGCCTTTGAGTTTCCAAGTACCGCCGAGCTGGTGTCAGCGGTCAGGATTCGCTGCAATATCGTGCAGGCAGCGCGCAAGACGACCTTGGCATTTCATACCAGCGAGGCCGAACGGCCCGAGGACTGCTGGATTTGGGACGATGCGGTGGGTTTTGTGATTCGCCCTGGCACGTCGCTCATCACGGCCCTGACCAAGGCGACCCAGCCTGAGGTCTCGGGCGCGCTCTACGCATTCTCGTGTTACCGCGCCTCAGAATATGTGTTGCTCCTGGGTATTGCACAGGAGCTTATCCAGTGCAACCCGGCGCTGTACCAGCAACTTGAAGCCTTATGGGCGCAACGACCAATCAAGTCGGGGGAATTTCATGAGGTCTTTCTGCGCGAGCAGGGTTCGATGGATGCACCGCTGCCGCCCGGCTATTTTGTGCCCGGCGACCGCACCTGGTTTCGTAACCCTGACGAAGCCTCGGCCGATGCCTCGGGCTTCGAAGGGTCATGGGTAATGTACCTGGGTGGCGGATTGTTTACCAATTTCTGGCAACGCGACAAGCCCTACACGCTGACCGCCAAATGCTTGGAAATCTACCATTGGCGCAACGCGTTGTATCTGGATGCACAGGGCGAGCAGCGCATCGACGAAGACAAAGTGGCGCTCCTGGTACAAGCCACTTGCCAGCAGCCCGCAGAAGTGGCGCGTATCCTGGCGTTGATGCAGCGCTACCGCGAGCCACGCGGCATCTACACCGCGGCGGGTGGCTGCATCGATACCACGCGTGAGTTTGCGCGTTGGGTGCATCCGGGCACCGCCGATCTGGTGTTGCCATCGCTCTGATACCGAGGTCAACGTTCGATCAGTCATGCGCCTGCCAAACCGGATTGACGCCATCAAGGTGTTGGCCTCGCAATTAATCGTCTGGCACCATCTTGCCAGCTATGGCCCGCTGTCGGATGCTCTGCACCAGATTGCACCCGCGCTGGGTGCATGGCTGTATGACTATGCGCGCATGGCGGTACAGGCGTTTTTGGTGGTCGGTGGTTATCTGGCTGCGCACAGTCTCAACGCGCTTGCACACCACCCACATTCCAGCCTAGCGCCGGTGTTGCTGCGGCGCTACCTGCGACTGGTGTTGCCGCTGGGCGCCGCACTGTTGATCGCCATGGTGTGCAGCGCTGTGGCCCGCCCCCTGCTTGGCACCGACTTTGTGCCCGCGTCACCGACCCTCGCACAGGTCGCATCCCACCTGCTACTGTTGCAAGGGGTGCTAGGCTTCGACGCCTTGTCTGCCGGTGTCTGGTATGTGGCGATTGACTTTCAGTTGTATGTCCTGCTGGCCCTGAGCGTGGCCGGATGCGGGCGCTGGGCGCGTGCTGCCGTGGTCGTCGGGACCGTGGCGTCCTTGTTCTATTTCAACCTACGCCCCGAGTGGGACCACTTGGGGGTGTATTTTTTCGGTGCTTACGGCCTGGGTGCGATGGCCTACTGGGCGGGCCACGCATCGGAACGTAACGCCCGGCATCTGGGCCTGGGTCTGGTCATCACGCTCGGCGTGCTGGCACTGGCATTTGCGTTTCGCGAGCGCATTGCCATTGCCCTTGCTATTGCTCTGATACTTGCCACGCGCTTACCGGCAGCTGCCGATCCTTCGAGAACCAGGGCCAGCTTGGCCGCCATGGTGCCTATCGGACCGGCCAAACAACCCTTTTTCAAACGCCTGGCCACCAGTTCCTACGCGCTCTTCTTGCTGCACTTTCCGGTGCTGATGCTGGGCAACGCAGTGTTTAGCCAATGGCCCGAGGCGTCTGCACCCCTAGCCCTTGCCATGCTGCTAGCCTGTTGGTTGCTGAGCATGTGGCTGGCGATCCCGTTTGAACGCTGGATCGAGCGGCCGTTGCAGACCCTGGTTTCACGGCGATTTCGACCAGCGCCGCTGCCTGCGCAACAGCCCGAAGTGTCCCAGATATCTCCAAAATGAATGCGCATAGAATGCCCTTTATGAACACCCTTGCGCCTTCATCCACCCGTAAGCGATCGGTCAATCTGACACTCCGCGTAGATGTGGTCGATCAGGTGCGCAGCATAAGCGACAACCTTTCTGCCACTGTCGAGTCCTTGCTGGTGGCCTATATTGATCAGCAAAAACAGACACCGACCTTACGCCAAAAGGTCGCCATGCAAAGTACCCAGACATGGAATGATTTCAATCGGGATGTTGGGTCGTTTGCCGACGAGTACGTCACGCTATAGCCGCTTTCGCTTATCCCATGCCTCAATATGACGTGCATCGCAATACCGGCAAACAGCGCGGCGCAATACCGTATGTAGTGGTAGTTCAGTCGGGACTTTTTGCTGCGTATCGCCGCCGCATCGTGGTACCTTTAGTGCTGCGCAAAGCCAATAGTGCGGTGCGTGCTTCGCGACTGAACCCTTTTTTCACCATCGAGGGGATTGACTTGGTATTGCACCCGCTGGAGATTGTCTCCATCGCCCTTGATCAGTTGGGTGAAACCATTGGCAGCTTAAAAGAGGACGGTCAGGCCATCGCCGATGCCCTCGATGAAGTGTTTACCCGTTCGTGGGATTGATGAAAGACCACAAGCTTTTTTTTGCGCTGGGCGCGATCTCAGCCTTTGTCGGAGTTGCGCTGGGAGCGTTTGGTGCCCATGGGCTGCGCTCGCATGTATCTGAGGACATGCTGCGCGTCTTCGAGACAGGGGTGCGCTACCAGATGTACCACGCCCTGGCACTGTTTGTGGTCGCTTGGGTCGCCACCCGTTGCCAAAGCCCTCTGGTACTTGCCAGTGGAGTCTTGTTTTGCATTGGCACCCTGCTGTTCAGCGGCTCCCTGTACCTGATGGTATTGACAGGAGCGCGCTGGCTGGGCGCGGTCACCCCGATCGGGGGTGTGGCCTTTTTGGCTGCGTGGGCCTGCCTGTTTTTGACTTCGCGGCGGCTCTGAAATCCTATCTGCCAACCCCAGCAGCGCGGATCCGCAAAGTGTCGGTATTGCAATCCATGGTTGACAGTCTGCCCGGCAGCGCAGGCACCAGCACCCCGGAGCCAACCTGTCGCTTCAGTGATTGCGGACACCCGGCTGAGTCGGACTGTGCGCCACGCCTGCTTTAAGTGGTTTTCTGGATCAGTGCCAGCGCTGCATCAAAGTCGAAATTTTGCACGGTTTTCGAAATGATCTGCCACTGGGCCGGATAGGCGGTAAGGAACAGGTCTTGATGCTCGACACACAGGTCGACGGCTCGCGCATCGCCCTGGTCCAGCAAGTCCAACAGGCGCGAGCGTAGGGTCGCCAACTTTTGGGCATCGACCGCCACGGACGCTGGGTTGGATGCGCTGGTGTCGTCGCCAGCCAGCGCTTGCAGCCCCTCCATGACAGGTTGAAGTTCCGAGAGCACCTGGCGCAACAGTGCATCAATCTCTGCTTCGGGTGCCTGCCGCTGGCATGCCTGCTCCAGTTGGGCGGCCGCTTGCACCACGCGCAGGGCGCCAACGGTAGCAGCGGTACCGCGCAAAGTATGCGCGCAGCGCCGGGCGGCGGTGGTATCTGAGTCACCACGGGCCTTGGCAAACAGCAGGGCAAAGGTCCCCTGCCCATCACGAAACTTGCGCAGCAGACGCCGATATAACTCATCTTTGTTCATGGCGGCTGCCAGTCCCAACCGGGTATCAATGCCTGGCAACGCCATCTTATCCAGCGTTTGTGCGGTTTTTGTGGCGCGCCCGTCCGTATCGGCTGATTCTGCAGCGCCTGCAGAAGCGGTTGCTGCAGTCGCGGGGTGGATCCACTGGGCCAGGGTCGCAAACATGGTAGCCACATTAATCGGCTTGGAAATGTGGTCCCACATGCCGGCTTCCAAGACCTTTTCTTTGTCCCCCGCCATGGCATTGGCGGTCATCGCGACGATGGGCAAGTCTTTGAAAGCCGGGTTCTGGCGGATTTTTCGAGTGGCGGTATAGCCGTCCATTACGGGCATTTGGCAGTCCATCAACACACCGTCAAAGTGGGGGTCCCGCTCCAGAATGTCCAGCGCTTCCTGCCCGTTCTTGGCCAGCACCACTGCCATGCCGGCATCGGCCAGCAGCTCCAGCGCCAGTTCTTGGTTCATCTCGTTGTCTTCCACCAGCAGCACCCGTGCGCCCTTGAGCTTTGCCGTCGCTTCTGCATAGTCATCGTGACGCGCATCCGCAAAGGTGCTCACTTTGGTGCCCTTTCCAAGGGCTTCCACAATCGCTTCGAGCAAGGAAGAGGGCGCCGCCGGCTTGGTGAGCACGGCATCCAGCGCGATATGTCCCTCGGTGGCACCGGCCATTGCCTCGTCCCGGCCATATGCAGTGACCATGATGACGGTGGGGGTGCGACTTAGCTGCTGGCTGCGCAAGCGGCGCACGGTTTCCAAGCCGTCCATCAAAGGCATTTTCCAGTCCATCAACACCAGGTCATAGGGCTGGGCGTTTTGGTCGGCGGTGGCGGCCAGGCGCAGGGCCTCGATGCCATCCTGCGCGGTGTCGACTTGCAAGCCAAAGGTCTCAGCCATAGCGGACAAAATAGTGCGGGCCGAAGCATTGTCATCGACCACCAGCATGCGCACACCTGACAGCTCATCGGCTTTGAACATGCGCATGGCTTGTGGGTTGGCCTGAACCCCAAAGCGGGCATGAAAGTGGAAGGTCGAACCCCGGCCGGCCGTGCTTTCTACCCACATCTTGCCGCGCATACGTTCGACCAACTTGCTGGAAATGGCCAAGCCGAGCCCGGTGCCGCCAAACTTGCGGGTGGTGGAGGCATCGGCCTGGCTAAAACTCTGGAACAACTTGCTGCACTGCTCAGCGGTCATGCCGATGCCGGAGTCGCGCACCCAGAAGTGCAGCTCAACGCCGTCTTCGTGGTCGGCGACCTTGTCAATGCCCACCACGATTTCGCCGTTTTCGGTAAATTTAACGGCGTTATTACCCAGATTGATGAGGACTTGCCCCAGGCGCAATGCGTCACCAATCAAGGCTGTGGGCACATCTGGGGCAGCGCTGTAGAGCAATTCCAGGCCCTTGTCTTCGGCTTTCATGCCGACCAGATCGGCTAGGTTGTCCATCACGTCGTCCAGATTGAAGTCAGCAAGCTCGATGACCATCTTGTCGGCTTCGATTTTTGAGAAGTCCAGGATGTCGTTGATGATGCCAAGCAGGTTTTCACTGGAGCGTTGCACCTTCTCAATGTAGTTGCGCTGCTTGTTGTCCAAGTCGGTTTGCAGGGCCAGGCGGCTCATGCCGATGATGACGTTCATGGACGTTCGGATTTCATGGCTCATGTTGGCCAAAAAATTGGCCTTGGCCAGACTGGCCTCTTCGGCCTTTTCCTTGGCGTCGCGTAAGGCATCACTAGCTGCATGTTGCGCGCTTACATCCTCCAAAAAACCGAGCATCATGCCTTTCATGGGGCCGTCACGGTCGTTGAACATCGTGGCATTAATACGAACCCACAGGGTAGCGCCAACCTTGCGCAGCATTTGGGTTTCGATGGAAGCAGAGCCACCTGCAAATATCTGGCCGTACAGGACCTGCCCGTTGTGTTCATACTCAGCTTCACTGGGATACAGGATGCGCGTAGACTGCCCTTCCAACTCTTGCTTGACATAGCCCAAAATGGCAGCCGCCTTGCGATTGAAACGGACCAGCATCCGATCCCGCACCAGGAATATGCCCACCGTCGCATCGTCGAAAATTTTCTGCAACTCGTCGCGCGCAAGCGTCAGCTCTTGTTGCCTTGCTTCTAGCGCCAGCGTAGATTCGCGTTGCAGCCGCTCCTTACCCTCGCGCAGTGTCGCTTCCACCTGTTTGCGGTGCTGGTTCTACATGGCCAGCACCCCCACCAGGGCCGACAAGACCAAAATGGCAGCCGAAGCGCCAAGTACAGCGTCCCGGTATTGGCTCCACAGCGTGCTGGGACGGTTCAAAAACCGCGTGTTTTCGGGAAGCTTGCCAGGGTCGGCACCCCAGCGCTTCACTTGCAACCAGTCGAACAGTGGCTGCGGCGGCACGGTGAAATCGGCTTCAGACGCATCGAAGTGGCGTGAACCGGTCAGGAACTCGAAACCGATTTCACCAGCGCGCCGTCCAACCGATTCGGTGAGCAGGACCGAACCCCCAACCAGACCCTGGCTGACATGGGCGTCGTACATACCCAACACCGGCGCATTGGCCCGCCGGCCGACTTCGGCGGCAACCTCGGCTGGAATGAAGCTACGCCCGGTCCGGTCTTTGAAATAGGTGCCCATGAGAACGAGGGTGTCGGGCGGCAGCGTCGAGACGTGCTGCAGCATCTCCTCGTGCGACAGCGCCTCGGTGTTTTTGACCGCTAGACCTGCTACGCACCCGTAAATAGTACTGGACTTTCCGTGACAAATTGTTTACCCTTGCGGGATGCACCAACAAAACCAAATCAAACGAACCCTCTCACAACCCGAATCGCTCGCCGTCATTCACCGTGAGCTCGC
>JAIPCE010000173.1 GCA_021738345.1 Rhodoferax sp.
CTGAGCCTGCGCCGGCACCCAATGCCTGGTGCCACCTGGGGGACATTGCAATCCTGCCAACGCCATGGCCAGTTCCAGGCGTTTTTTGGCACCATAGGGTAGGCTTTGGGCCAAAGACCCAGCCTGAGCCTGCAAACCCACCCGTTCCAATAGGGCCATTGGCCCCACGGTGTCTGAATGCGCTAGCGCTGCAAAGGCCCCGAGGCCGCGCGGTGCCTCAGTTAGCAGTTGCACGTTTTGCAGTACTGACAGGGCCTCAAACGTCTGTGCCACCTGAAACGTCCGTGCAATGCCGAGGCTCAGCCGCAAAGCAGACGACAAGCCATCGATGCGTTTGCCGTTCCAGTGCACCTCGCCCGAACTTGAACGTTGCTGACCGGCAATGCAGGCAAAACTGGTTGACTTACCCGCACCATTGGGGCCAATCATTGCCACGCACTCACCAGGCTGCACGTCAAAGGAAATTCCCCGAACCGCCTGCACGCCATCAAAGTGCTTGACCAAGTGTTTGACCTGCAGCGTCATGATTGCACTGTTTTCCGGTCAGTCGCCGGAGCCTGCGCCCTGGCAAACCCGCGCAGACCCAGCACGCCCGAGGGTGCCAGCACCATAATCGCCATCACCAGCAATCCCAGAACCCCTCGCCAATACTCAAAGCCTCGGCCCAGCTCGGCGCCGGCCCAGACCAGGATCGCGGCACCGGCCGCCGATCCCCACAATTGGTGCACACCACCGAGCAAGGTCACCAGTAATGCATCGACCGAGGTCGAAACCGACGCAACCGACGGAAACACCGCACCTTGCTGGGCCGCAAACAGCCCACCGGCCAGTCCGGCTAAGCCGGCGCTGCCCAGATAGACCCGAAACTTGATACCCGCCAGCGACAAGCCACTGGCCGCCGCCCGCAACGGCGCGTCCCGCACCGCCTGCAACGCAAGCCCTAGCGTCGATTGGCTGAAACGCCTTAAACCAGCAATGCTTAACAGAGCCAGCGCGACAAGCAGGCCATAGAAAGCAGGCCGTGCGCCTTCGCTCACCAGGCGTAAGCCGATCAGGCCGTTATCTCCACCGGTCAGCGCAATCCATTGGGTTGCGGTCGCCCACACTACTTGCGCCAGCGCGAGCGACAGCATCGCCAGATACACCCCGGCACTGCGCACCAAAAGTCCACCGAGCAAGGCGGCCACCAACAGGGACACGCCACACCCCAGCGCCAGCGCAGCCGGCAAACCCCAAGCCCAGGCAGTGTGCGCCAATGCAGCACCATAGGCACCCAAGGCGAAAAATGCCGCGTGTCCAAAACTCACAAGACCACCCAGGGCCATCATGGCCTGCAGGCTCACGCCCAACAGCATCAGAATGAGGGCATTTGCCATCAGGTTTTGCCAGTAGTCACCGGCTAACCAGGCCCATGCCGCCAATGCCAGACATCCGCACACGACAGCCACCCGACCGCGGGAGGTAACAGGGTTGGTATGAAACACATGGGCGCTCTCCATTTGCCCATCAGCAATTGGTCTGCCAAAAAGCCCTTGGGGACGCAGCGCCAACACGACTGCCATGGTCAGAAATACCAGCACCAGGGTAGCCTGCGGAAACAGGTGAATGCCGAAAGCGTGCACCAGGCCGATCAGCATGGCTGCAAAAAACGCCCCACTGATACTGCCCAGACCGCCGGTCACCACCACAACAAAGGTTTCAACCACCACATTGGTGTCCATTTGCAGATGCGCGGGCTCGCGCGGCAATTGCAGCGCCCCACCCAGACCGGCCAGTGCACACCCCAAAACCACAGCGCCCCACATTAAGGGAGCTGGATTGACCCCAAGCGCCGACAACATGTTGCGGTCTTGCGTGGCGGCCTGCAAGCGGGCGCCAAACAGGGTGCGGGTCAGCAGCAGGTGCAAGCCCAACCAGACCAAGGGGCCCAGCAGCAGCGTAAGGGCCTGGTACTCGGGAAAATAATCGTCGCCTAATGCAATCGCACCCTTGAGCCCCGGAAACCGCGGTGCAAACACCTCGTCTGGCCCCAATACCCAGCGCATGCCATCGTGCAGGGCCAAACTCAGACCAAAAGTGGCGACCAATTGGTATAGCTCGGGGGCGCCATACAGCCGG
The DNA here is from genome assembly GCA_021738345.1 of Rhodoferax sp. Classification (GTDB taxonomy): domain Bacteria; phylum Pseudomonadota; class Gammaproteobacteria; order Burkholderiales; family Burkholderiaceae_C; genus Allorhodoferax. The sequence goes on from JAIPCE010000173.1 coordinate 2,119, forward strand.
CGCAACAAAACGAACTCGGCGATGGCTCCCGTAAGACCGGCACAGGCCGCGCCCAACAGCAAGGCCAGCGCATAAAGCCATGCACTTTCACTCCATGTCGGAAACCAGTTCACGAGCCAATGCGCGCTGAACAGCGCGCCCAGCATGAAGAAACTGCCATGGGCAAAATTGACAATCCGGGTGACACCAAAAATGAGCGTCAACCCAGCCGCCATCAGGAACAAGGTTGTGGCGTAACTGAGTCCGTTCAGACACTGAATCAGGGCAAAACCCATGCAGCGGGGCCGGGCTTGCGCCTACTCAAGCCAATGGGTGAACGTATGCAAGGGTTCACGTGGCGTATGGAATGTATTGATCAGCGCTGCATCGTCCGCATAGCCAAGCGCCATGCCGCAAACCAGCATTTCAGCAGGACCCGCACCCACGTGCGGCAGGATGATTTTGGAAAAACCATTCCACGCTGCCTGCGGGCATGTATGCAGACCATGCCCGCGTGCCGAGACCATGATGCTTTGCAAAAAGCACCCATAGTCGACCAGTGAACCACGCCCCATCACCTTGTCCACGGTAAACATCAAGCCGACCGGCGCGTCAAAAAAACGGTAATTGGCCTGGTGCTGGGCATGCATCTTGTCCTTGTCCCCCTTGCCTATATCCAACAGCCCGTACAAGCCCCAGCCGTTCTCGCGTCGCCTCTCGATGTACGGACTCACCCATTTTTGGGGGTAGTAGTCGTACTCCTCCACATGGTCAGCCATCAATGCCGGGTTGCTACGCGCCGCATCGTGCGCAGCGCAGACCTGCTCGATCAGTGCCCGGCGACTGGCACCCTGCAAGACATAAACCTTCCAGGGCTGGCAGTTGGTGCCGGATGGCGCACGGCTGGCAACCGCCAATATCTGCTCCAGAAGTTCGCGCGGCACCGCACGGTCCAAGAAGGCGCGAACCGACATGCGCGAGGTAATGGCGCTATCAACCGCATTCGAATTCATTGCAAGGTCTCCAAAACTGCTTTAAGCGCGGGCGGCAGGGCAACCGGCCGGCGGCTCACCGCGTCGACATAGACGTGGACAAAGTGGCCCTTGGCTGCACACAGGTCCGACGCACCAAACACCCCTAACTCATAGCGCACGCTCGAAGTTCCCAACTTGGCCACCCGGATACCAACCTGTACCGTTTCTGGAAATGCCAGCGACGAAAAGTAGTTGCAGCCAGTTTCCACGACCAATCCAATCGTCTCGCTCTTCTGAATATCCAGTACGCCTTGTTCAATCAGGTAGGCATTGACGGCTGTATCGAACCAACTGTAATACACCACGTTATTGACATGGCCATAGGCATCGTTGTCCATCCAGCGTGTCGGAATTGACCTGAAAACACAGTAGGCACTGCGCGGCTCGGGCATGGGCTTGTAAATTGGTGCTTGTGACATGCCCCCATTTTGCCAGCTCTGATCGACCGGCATTGCGGCAACAGGTTTTCGTGAGCGGCTCAACAGGTAGTCTTGAACTCTACCTTTGGCATCGCACCACTCGTAATTTTTTTTCGCCTGTGGCTTGCCTGTGCCGAGAGTTAGAAGAATGCCCCTAATTTGCTGCAGTGCAACAAATTTCTTTTTCAACAGCTATCAATGCACCTATAATTCGATTCATGCTGCACTGCAACATAATTGAAACCTGAGCTTTTTGCAGGCGCACACTTTTCTTTTAACCGTTTGGAGATCGACACATGCTGACTGCAGAACAACTGATGGCTTCCCACAAAGCAAACATTGAAACCCTCTTCGGGTTGACGACCAAAGCCTTTGAAGGCGTTGAAAAGATCGTCGAACTCAATCTGACAGCGTCCAAAGCCGCCTTGGCTGAAGCGTCTAACCACGCCCAGTCCGTGTTGAGCGCCAAAGATGCACAAGAACTCTTGGCCCTGCAGTCCAGCCTGTTCCAGCCCTTGGCTGAAAAGGCAGCGGCCTACAGTCGCCATCTGTACGATATCGCTAACAGCACTGGAGCCGAGATCAGCAAGTCATTTGAAGGCCAGGCGGCTGACGCACAAAAGAAGTTGATGAGCATGGTCGACGACGCCGCCAAGAATGCACCTGCTGGCTCAGAAGCAGCCGTCGCGATCATGAAGAGCAGCGTCGCTGCTGCAAACAATGCATTGGAAACAGTCCAAAAGGCCGTCAAACAAGCGTCTGAGGTAGCAGAAGCCAATTTCAATGCAGTGGCTGCGACTGCCAGCAATGCCAGTAAACCCGCTGCGAAAAAGCGCTAATCCTGGAACAATTGCCTTGCTTTGGAGAACTCTCCCTAGCAACCAAGGGAAAACCCTGAGATAATGATTCCAATCTGATGTAGCCAGCACAACAAAAACATTGTTTGAACCGGTTGTCTCCTCGGGTCCTTTCGAAACCTACAGGTTCAGGGATCCTTTCAAGGCCTCGTTGCAAAACGAGGCCTTTTTTTTATCGCGTCTTTGCCGTAATTGCGAGTCTCAATTGGGGCAGCGCCTGTTGCATGGCTTTTCGACCCTCTTCGATTGATCGTTTGCGTGCGCCGAAATCAGAGCTGCCCACACCGGCAAGCGCTGGCCGAACCACCACGTCCGCATCCCGAAGTTCCAGGGTATTGATGCTCTTGCCCATGATGGTGAATGTTTGCAGCAGAATATCCAGAGTTCCGCCGGCCAGATTGCCCTCGGGAGGGCTCGAAATATCCACCGCAATGATAAGTTCTGCTCCCATCAGGCGTGCCGCCCGAACCGGAACTGGAGAAACCAATCCACCATCGACATACTCTGCCCCGGAAATGCGAACCGGCTCAAATACCGCGGGAACAGAGCTCGATGCACGCACCGCAGTGCCCGTATCGCCGCGCTGAAACACCATGCTCTGTCCGGTCTTGAGGTCTGTCGCAACGATGCCCAAGGGTATCAGCATATTCTCGATCAAGCGCGAACCCACCTGGGTATTGACATAGCGGGCTAACGCATCTCCGCGTAAAACACCGCGATTAAACAAGGGTAGCGTCCAGTCAGCAATGGCCGCTTCCTCCATGGTCTCGGCGACACGCTGCAACTGCTGACCCGACTTGCCACTGGCGTAAATTGCTGCGACCAGGCTGCCTGCGGAGGTACCTGCCACCAGACTCGGGCGAATCCCGGCCTCTTCCAGCACCTGAATCACGCCTACATGTGCAAACCCACGTGCTGCCCCACCGCCCAGGGCGAGACCAATACGCGGTGGAATCTTTGCCGGGACCGGAACATTGAGCGTGGGCGCTGGAAGTGGCGCAGGGGCTGCGATCGAGGGGACTACCTCTGGTGGAGCACTGGCGCAGCCCAGCATGGCGATCGCAAGTGCCGCCACAGCACTCAGCCGAGCGGCCGAGCGGCATTTAAACACCGGCGACTTTGAACTCAGAGCGATCACGTACCCGCGGTGGCTTCCTCAGGCTTGGAGCGGCCCTTCTTCTCCGGCAGCGGCTGAATATCGAGCAATACATCGGTCTTGGACTCATCCTTGTCATCCAGGTCCACCGTCAGGCGCCCACCGTCGATCAAGCGTCCGAACAACAACTCATCGGCCAGTGCGCGCCGGATGGTGTCCTGAATCAGGCGTTGCATCGGGCGCGCGCCCATCAGCGGATCAAACCCCTTCTTGCCCAGGTGCTTGCGCAGCTTGTCGGTAAAGGTGACATCCACTTTTTTCTCAGCCAATTGGGTTTCCAACTGCAGGAGAAACTTGTCGACTACGCGCAAGATCACGTTCTCATCCAAGGCCTTGAAGCTCACTGTCGCATCCAGGCGATTACGGAATTCCGGGGTGAATAGGCGTTTGATATCTGCCATCTCGTCACCCGCTTCACGGGGATTTGTGAAGCCAATGCTCGCCTTGTTCATCGTCTCGGCACCGGCATTGGTGGTCATGATGATGATGATGTTACGGAAATCGGCTTTTCTGCCGTTGTTGTCAGTCAGAGAACCGTGGTCCATCACTTGCAGCAGAACATTGAATATGTCGGGGTGCGCCTTCTCGATTTCGTCGAGCAGCAAAACTGCGTGCGGCTTCTTGGTAATGGCTTCGGTCAACAAGCCACCCTGGTCGAAACCCACGTAGCCAGGCGGCGCACCAATCAAACGACTCACTGCATGACGTTCCATGTATTCGCTCATATCGAAGCGAATCAACTCGATACCCATGATGTAGGCAAGCTGCTTGGCGGCTTCGGTCTTGCCCACGCCGGTCGGACCACTGAACAAAAACGAACCGATCGGCTTGTCGCCTTTTCCCAAACCAGAGCGTGCCATCTTGACCGCCGATGCCAGAACGTCGATGGCCTTGTCCTGCCCAAACACCACGTTCTTGAGATCACGCTCCAGGGTTTTAAGCTTGCCACGGTCATCATTTGACACATTGGCCGGTGGAATGCGTGCAATTTTTGCAACGATCTCTTCCACCTCAGACTTGGTGATGGTCTTTTTGCGCTTGCTCGCGGGAAGTATGCGCTGCGCTGCACCCGCCTCATCAATGACATCGATTGCCTTATCTGGCAGATGCCTGTCATTGATGTACTTGGCACTCAGTTCCGCAGCGGCTTGCAATGCTGCCGGAGCATATTTCACATTATGATGTTCTTCAAACCGTGACTTCAAGCCCTTGAGAATTTCCACGGTCTGGTCGATGGTCGGCTCCACAACGTCCACCTTCTGGAAACGCCGCGACAAGGCTGCGTCTTTCTCGAAAATCCCTCTGTATTCCGAAAATGTCGTGGCACCAATGCACTTGAGCGCCCCTGAACTCAACCCCGGTTTTAGAAGATTCGAAGCATCCAGGGTTCCACCGGAAGCCGCGCCTGCTCCAATCAGGGTGTGGATTTCATCAATGAAAAGCACGGCATGGGGCTTGTCCTTGAGTGATTTCAAGACGCCCTTGAGCCGCTGCTCAAAATCACCGCGGTACTTGGTTCCAGCCAACAACGCACCCATATCGAGCGAGTACACCACCGCCTCGGAAAGAATTTCAGGGACGTCGTTTTGGGTAATGCGCCATGCCAGACCCTCGGCAATGGCGGTCTTGCCAACCCCAGCCTCACCCACCAATAGCGGATTGTTCTTGCGCCTGCGGCACAAAATTTGTATGACACGCTCCACTTCATACTCTCGGCCGATGAGCGGGTCGATTTTTCCGTCTTTGGCGAGCTGGTTGAGGTTGATGGTGTACTGCTCAAGCGGCGAGGCTTTTTCATTTTTCTCGCTGCTTGCTTCTTCGTTCTCCGAAGCGCTTTCATTGGCTTTGGCAGATTCAGGCTGGTCATTCTTTTTGATGCCATGGGCAATAAAGTTCACCACGTCCAGGCGGGTTACACCCTGCTGGTGCAAATAGTAGACCGCGTGGGAATCTTTTTCACCGAAGATGGCCACGAGAACATTGGCTCCGGTGACCTCTTTTTTGCCACTTCCAGTCGACTGAACGTGCATGATTGCACGCTGAATCACCCGCTGAAAACCCAGCGTGGGTTGCGTGTCTACGTCATCAGAACCAGCCACCTGCGGGGTGTTGTCTTTGATGAAGTTAGACAGAGATTTGCGTAAATCATCGATGTTGGCCGAACAAGCACGTAACACCTCTGCAGCACTTGGGTTGTCCAACAAAGCCAGTAACAAATGTTCCACGGTAATGAATTCGTGGCGCTGCTGCCTGGCTTCAACAAATGCCATATGCAGGCTGACTTCCAGTTCTTGGGCGATCATCTTTTTTCCTTAAACCTTGCTTTGAAATCTAAATGTAAACCGAATTGCGGCTTTCAGCAGACAGTGGTGACGCAAACGCTATAAATCAACCGGCTCACTCACACATTGGAGCGGGTGCCCAGCCTTGTGCGCGGCCTCCAACACCTGGTCCACCTTGGTCGCCGCAATATCCTTTGAATACACGCCGCAAACACCTTTACCATCAATGTGTATCTTCAACATGATCTGCGTTGCGGCCTGGAGGTCTTTGCCGAAATACTCTTGGATGACAACCACCACAAATTCCATCGGTGTGTAATCGTCGTTGAGCATCACGACCTGGTACATCTGCGGTGGCGCCACTCGCTGAGTGCGTCGTTCCAGTACAACGGATCCGCCATCGTCCCGGTCTGGCTGTTGCACAGGCATCTTGGGAGGTTTGAGAGGTTTATTGGTAGCCATAGTTTTCATTCTATCGGCCGCAATGCAGCCCTGCACGACAAGGATGAATTAGAGTCGAAATACACACATTCAAGTGAAACCTGAAAAAAATAACACCCGCAGTGCGATGACCCGGGGAGTTGCCTGACCAGCGATCAAGTATGCTTGTCTGCTCAGGCCGTGTCAAAGGCTGAGTCTGACCAGAATACACGAGACACACAGACCATAGAGGACTCCACCTTGAACACTCAGACGCTTCCCGGCACGACACTCGACCCTTCCGGTTCGGGCCGCTACCGCTGGCTCCCGACCATCGAGGTGGTCCCTGGCATGGTCATCGCGCGACCCGTCGTTGGTCTCTCAGGGGTTCGTGAAACGATGTATATCGCCATCGGTTCCACCATCACGACCAATATGGCGGCACAGTTGGTGGTCAAGGGGGTAGAGTGTGTCGCGGTATTTGACACATCAAACCGGGATGCCGGGGCCGACGATTACGCAATCGCTGCGTTCGAGACGCGACTACAGTCCATTTTCGGTCCGAGCCCTGACATCCATTGCACTGCGCTCATGAACGCATTGCGATTGGCAGGACATACCATATGCTGAAACTGCACAACCCGATCGAGGACATCGAGGCAATCGCAAGAAGGCTGCCTCCGTTCCCCAAGGTCATCCTGCAGTTGCTCGATCTGTTGCGCGATGACGAGTCTTCGCTGGAGCTGATGGCACGCTTGATCCGAAACGACCCGGTGCTGTCCGGCACCGTCCTGGGTATGGCAAACCACATCCGCCGCATGCATGCGCAATCGGACCTGACAGATACCTTCGCAGCAGCATCGATGATTGGGGTCAATCGGGTTCGCCAAATCGTTGTAAATGTTGGAATGAACCAGTTCATGAGCGGCAGCGTGGGCAGCGATTTCTTCTTTAAGCACGCGTTGGCTGTGGCCATCACGACACAGGAAATTGCACTGATGTGCGATATATCACCGGACGAAGCGTACGTCGCCGGGATTTTGCATGACGTTGGACAACTTTGTTTCCATATCCTGGACGAAAAGTCCTTTTTGTCCGCCTATGAGCAATCGGCACTGGATGGACGGCTGCTTGAACGCGAGGCCGAGATTTTTGGACTGGACCACTGCCAGATCGGAGCAATGCTGGTCGATCATTGGAAGCTGCCGGCTGATTTGGTGCAAGCAGTTCGGGCGCATCACGATGACCATCTCGCGATTAGAAACCTTCAAGCCGCCGTTTGCCTCGGTGAAACGCTGGCCAGAGCACTTGATATTCCGTCATCCCCAAAAAATCGGGTTTTAAAGATCAATGCGCCAGCCTTAGAGCTGCTGAACATTCAATGGAGCAGTCCGGAGATGCTCGATTGCTTTGGTCGCTGCCATGCAAGATTCCTGCAATGCCTCGGTAAGACCTGACATCAAAAAACAAAAAACCCCTAAGGGAATCAAGCACTTAGGGGTTTATGCTGGCCGCTATTGGCGGCCCTTGTGTGCTATCACATATTCAATCATTATGTGTAAATCAGACATAACCCCTTATGAATGCTAGGTTTCTTTATCAAAACCTCTTTACCATGGCTCAATCCATGGCTCCAACTGGTGCAATGGCCATTAAGTTGGTTCGAGCAATGCAGTAGTGGCGATCCGGCATGGCCTGGTGGTGATACAGCCATGGTGCCAGCAAGCGACGGAACGGGCTACAGCGCGGTTAAGTCGGGCGGTTGGTATCGTTGCCTTGCCCACCGGGCGGTGGGGTTTGCTGGTTAATTGCGGTTTTATAGCTAATGACTATTATTAAGACATGGCACAGGATATGCAACCCGCAATAAACGTGCCTGATAGATTTTATATATATTTCGTCAACGCATTTTTGTGCGACCAATTAAGGCATGGCGATTTTGCCAGCGTCAACGCCGTGGTCGAGCTCCGGCACGGCCTGGTGGAGCTCAGGCCATGGCGGTCGCTGCCGCCTGGTGTCGGTGCTCGACCTGGTGTCGCTACGGCCATGGCGGTCGCTGCCGTGTGGTGTCGGTCCAGGCCGTGGTGTCGGTGCTCGACCTGGTGTCGCTCAGGCCATGGCGGTCGCTGTAGCGTGGTGTCGGTCCCGGCCATGGTGTCGGTGCTCGACCTGGTGTCGCTCAGGCCATGGCGGTCGCTGTAGCGTGGTGTCGGTCCCGGCCATGGTGTCGGTGCTCGACCTGGTGTCGCTCAGGCCATGGCGGTCGCTGTAGCGTGGTGTC
>JAIPCE010000174.1 GCA_021738345.1 Rhodoferax sp.
GGTCGAGAAGCTGCACGCCAAGGTGTTTGCCGCGATTCACGTCGAGAAGCAAAAGCTGGACAAGGGCGATGCCATCATCGACTGGGTTGTCAAGCAAGGCGTCGACAAAGCCAAGTTTGAGGGCCAGTACAACTCATTCTCGATCGCCACCAAGGCGTCTCGTGCCACGCAGTTGCAAAACGCCTACAAGGTCGAGGGCGTGCCCGCGCTAGGCATTGCGGGGCGGTTTTACACTGATGGCTCGATGGCCGGCAGCATGGACCGTGCCCTGCGGATAACCGAGGCCCTGATTGCCGACGCACGCAACAGCAAATAAGCGGCACGCTGGACGCGACTAGAATACTTCAAATACAAACCCGTATGGAGATCGTTTGATGTCAAGTTCCAAGTTCCGATTGGTGACCCGCAGTGATTTTGATGGTTTGGTGTGTGCAGTTTTGCTCAACGAGATGGACCTGATTGACGACATCAAGTTTGTCCATCCGAAGGATATGCAGGACGGCAAAATCGAAATTTCGGACCGGGACATTACCACCAACCTGCCTTTTGTTCCGGGGGTGCATCTGGCGTTTGACCACCATGCCTCGGAGACGGTGCGCAACACCGGTGAGCGGCCCAACCACATCATCTTGCCCGATGCCGCTTCCGCGGCACGGGTGGTGTTTGACCACTATGGCGGTGCAGCGCGCTTTCCGGCGCGGTTTAACGAGATGATGGAAGCGGTGGACAAGGGCGACTCGGCGCAGTTCAGCCGCGACGAGATTTTGGACCCCCAGGCTTGGGTGCTGCTCAACTACCTCATGGATTCACGTACCGGGCTGGGTCGGTTCCGTGAGTTCCGCGTCAGCAATTATCAGCTGATGATGGACCTGATCCAGTACTGTCGAAACCACGGCATCGACGAGATCTTGAAATTGCCAGATGTGGTGGAGCGGGTTGAGCTCTATTTTGAGCATGCGGCCAAGGCCAAAGACCAGCTACAGCGCTGTACCACGGTGCATAAAAATCTGGCGGTACTCGATTTGCGGAATGAAGAGACCATTTTTGCGGTTAATCGGTTCATGATTTACGCGCTGTTTCCCGACACCAATATTTCCATTCACGTGCTGTGGGGCGTGCAAAAACAAAACACGGTGTTTGCAACTGGCAAATCCATCACCAACCGCAGCTCTAAAACCAATATTGGCGAGTTGATGCTGGCCTATGGCGGCGGCGGACACGAAAATGCGGGCACCTGCCAGGTCGATAACGACCGTGCAGCGACGGTGCTGCAAGAGCTGGTGACACGCATCAACGCTGACGGCTGAGCGAACCCCTGATTTTTTAAACTCAAAAAGGGCACGGATTGCAATGCAACCCGTGCCCTTTGGGTTTTTTGGGCTAGCCGCCCTTTTTGGAGCGCTTGCCCGGGTTCTTTTTGCTGCGGGTGGCGACGCCCCGCTCCAGGCTGACCCGCTGTCCGCGGCCGGCAGTGCCCAGTGTCATGCCGGGCAGGGGCTTGGGTGCGGGGGTGGCTTTGCGGTCTGCTTCGGTGACGATTTTATTGCCCATGGGAATTTCTAAAAAGTGAAGTTGAAACCCGTATTAAGCCATAGGTGTGGATGCCGGGAACGTCCAGCCCTCCAATGATTCGATCGGACCGGGCCGACCGAACCAATAGCCCTGGTAATGCAAGCAGCCCAGCGCCTCCAGAGCATCGCGCTGCGAACGGGTTTCGACGCCCTCGGCGATCACGTTCATGTGCAGGCTCTGACCCAGCGCCACGATCGTTTTTACAATGGCGGCGTCGTGCGCTTGGATGAGTAGATCGCGCACAAACGACTGGTCAATCTTGAGCTGATCGATGGGTAAGCGCTTGAGGTAATTGAGACTGGAGTAGCCGGTGCCGAAATCATCGAGTGACAGGCGTACGCCCCGGCTCTTGAGTGCGGTCATTTTTGCGGTCACACCCTCGATGTCATCGACCAGTTGGCTCTCGGTCAACTCCAATTCGAGTCGCGATGCATTGGCCCCCGATGCATCCAGCGCGGCGAACACTTGCTGCACAAAATCGGGCTGGCGAAATTGTCGGGCGCTTACGTTGACAGCAATGGTCAGGTGGGCCAGCCCCGGGCGCGTGGACCAGGCCATCAACTGCATGCAGGCCGCCTGCAAAATCCAGCGTCCGAGGGGAAGGATCAGGCCGCTGCTTTCGGCCGAGGGGATGAAGGTGCCGGGCAGGACCAGGCCGCGCTGCGGATGCTGCCAGCGCAACAAGACTTCGGCTCCCAGCAAGTTGCCGTGCTGGTCGACCTGGGGCTGGTAATACAGCAAAAATTGCTGCTCACTCAATCCGACACGCAAGTCTTCTTCGAGCGCAACCCGGTGGGACATCTGGGCCTGCATTTCCGGGTTGAAGAAACGCAAGGCGTTTCGGCCATCGGCCTTGGCTTGGTACATGGCCAGGTCGGCGCGCTTGAGCAGTTCCTCTTGGGTGCTGTGGGGGTCCGAGAACATGGCAATACCCAGGCTCACGGTGTTTTGGTAGCGCAGTGGGCCGAGCTGGTAGGGTTCGGCAAGGGTATGCACCACCTTTTGGGCGACTAGCTCGGCCTGGCGGGCGGCTTCGCTGGGGTCCTTGCTGAGGCCCTGCAGCATCACCACAAATTCATCGCCACCCAGACGGGCCAGGGTGTCCATTTCACGTGTGCACTCGCTCAGGCGCTGGGCAACTTGCTGCAGCAACTGGTCGCCCATGTCGTGGCCCAGTGTGTCGTTGAGGGTCTTGAAGTTGTCCAGATCGATGTATAGCAGGGCGCCATCGTGCGCCAGGCGGTCACGCATGGACAGGGTCTGTTGCATGCGATCGAGCAACAGCCGCCGATTGGGTAACTGGGTCAAGGCGTCGTAGAAGGCCAGTTGGTGGATGGCTTCGCGGTTGTTTTTGAGCTCGGTGATGTCGGTCGAGACGCCACACAGTGCGTAGATTTGACCGTTGGAGTCGCGCAACGGTTGCTTTACCGACAAGAAGGTGCGGGTGGTGACACCATCGATGCCGGTGTTGGTCTCTTCTTTGGAGACGCGCTCGCCGTGCTGCAGTACCAGCAGGTCGTTGTTGCGCAGATTTTCAGCCGTTACAGGGTCAAAAAAACTCGGGTCGGTGCGTCCGACCACCTGCTCCTGTGGCATGGCGAACAGCTCACACACCTTGTGGTTGGCGTACTGGTAGCGCAGTTCGGTGTCTTTGATGTAGATGTGCGCATCTACGCTGTCGAGAATTACACGCAGCTTTTCTTCACTGGCGCGCAGGTGCCGCGTCTTTTCGGTGACCTGGCGGCGCAATAAGGCGGCAAATCCGAGCGCCAGCGCCAGCAAGGTGGTCAGACCCGCCAGTCCCCACAAAACTCCCTTGGGCACCAGGGTGCGTGGTGCCTCACTTCCCCAGCGTGCCAAGACCTGAAAATACTCCGATCCGGGCGTGCCTTGCCATGCTTGCAGACGCCGGTCGATGGCGTTCAAAAGCTCGGCGTTGCGCCCTTTGCCGGTGGCAAAAAATAGCCGGCTGGGCTGAAACATGATGGGCGTTGCGACCAATTTGTAACGCGGTCCCTGCAGGCTGCCGAACTGATGGCTCGCCACGACGGCATCGGCTTTTCCGCTGGCTACCAGGCTAAACCCTTCGCTCAGGTTACTGACAGCAACCCACTGTACGTTGACGCCAAAACTGCCCACCAGATTGGCGAAGAAGCTTTGCTGCACGCCGCCTTGCAGCACTGCGACCCGTCTGCCTTGCAGGTCAAGCACCGATTCAATCGCCTGGCCCTCGCGTTGGTAAATCTGCGACCAACTGTGCAGTGCCGGAACCCGGTGAAACTCAAAGAGGGGTGCGCGCGCCTCGCTGAATGCGACATCGGGCATCAGATCGATGCTGCCGGCCTGTGTTGCAGTCAGGCAGGCTTGCCACTCGCAGGGGACGGGCTTGAGGGTCCAGTCCTCGGCGGCGGCAATGGCCTGGAGCAGATCGCCAAAAATACCCGAGAGTTTGCCCTCGGAATCGAGAAAGATCTTGGGCTCATTCGAATACACCCCAACCCGCACCTCGCGCGCGAACAGCGCAGAGCACGCCACCAAACTGAGAAGCACAACGGTACTTTGCAGGCAATGGAGCAGGTGTTTGCGGACCATAATGATTTCAATTATTGCTGACCCGATTGCGAATCGCACACTATTTGTGAAATCTCGGTGCTGTTGTTGTGCCTGCTCTCATTACAATGCTCCTTTGTGTTCTATGAGCAAGTTTCGTGCCTTTATGAATTATTCCCCTGTGTTGCGATTTCTGCTGGTGCTTTTGGCAGCGTGCATGGGTGCAGCGCTGGCCGAGACGGCAGACCGGGACAAGCCGATGCATATCGAAGCCGACGCCTTGCGCTACGACGACATCAAACGGGTGAGTGTTTTCACGGGCCGGGTGGTGTTGACCAAAGGCAGCATTCTTATCCGTGGCGATGTGGTCGAGGTGCGTCGCGATGCACAAGGTTATCAATACGGATGGGTGACGGGTTCGGGGAGTGCACCGGCTTTTTTTCGGCAAAAACGCGAGGGCGTCGATGAGACCATCGAGGGCGAAGGCGAGGCGATTGAGTACGACGGCCGCGCCGATGTCGTGAAATTCTCCAAGGGGGCACAGTTGCGACGCTTGCGTGGTGCCAGTCTGGCGGATGAAATTGTGGGTGCCCTGATTGTTTATGACAACCTGAATGGTCGCTTCAGTGTCGATGGCAGCCAGGGTGGCCTGTCTTCGGTCGGCAAGTCCGGGCGGGTGCGTGCGATGCTGACGCCCAAGCCAGATGACACGCTGGCAGCCCCTGCGTCTCCCGATGGCCCGGTGACTCCTGGTTTGCGTGCCGCACCGGCGCTCGGTGGAGTGCCCAATTGAGTGAAGGCAGTGTTAGTACGGCAGGCGTGGAGACTCCGGCCCTGGGGTGTGGGCGTGCCGGATCGGGCATGCTGGAGGCCTGCCATTTGCAGAAATCCTATGGCAAGCGGCAGGTGGTGAAGGATGTCTCACTGGCGGTGCGCACCGGGGAAGTGGTGGGGCTGCTGGGTCCCAACGGTGCCGGGAAAACCACTTCGTTTTACATGATTGTGGGTTTGCTGCACGCAAGTGCCGGCGACATCACGATCGACGGAAAATCGATCGAACACATGCCGATCCATCGGCGGGCACGTCTTGGCCTGGGCTATTTGCCCCAGGAGGCCTCTATTTTCCGCAAGCTGAATGTGGAAGACAACGTGCGCGCGGTGCTGGAGCTGCAGACCGATGGTGCCGGCAAACCGCTCAAAAGCCCTGAAATTGAATCACGCCTGACCGAATTGTTGAACGACTTGCGGGTGGAGCACCTGCGTGAATCGCCTGCGCTTGCGCTGTCGGGTGGCGAGCGCCGCAGGGTGGAAATCGCCCGCGCCCTGGCGACTCAGCCCCGCTTTATTTTGCTCGATGAGCCGTTTGCCGGCATTGATCCGATTGCCGTGATCGAGATCCAGCGCATCATCAATTTTCTCAAGTCACGGGGCATTGGGGTGTTGATCACCGACCACAATGTGCGCGAGACCCTGGGCATTTGTGACCACGCCTACATCATCAGCGAGGGCAAAGTACTGGCCGAGGGTACCCCCGCCGAGATCGTGAACAACACCGAGGTGCGGCGGGTGTACCTCGGCGAACATTTCAAGATGTAAGCATGCTGCGCCTGCCTTTGTCATTGCATTCGGTCCATTTATGAAACAAGGACTTTCACTGCGGGTTTCGCAGCATCTGGCACTGACGCCGCAGTTGCAGCAGTCGATTCGGCTGTTGCAGTTGTCGACGCTGGAGCTGGGGCAGGAGGTCGAGCAGATGCTCGATGAGAATCCGTTTCTGGAACTGGCACAGGAGGAGGCCACGCGTGAGGATTTTGGGCTGGCGCAGGCAGATACGCCGGTCAGTGAAGGTGAGCGCGATGCCGAGGCCAGCAGTTATTCCGCCACCGATTACGCCGAGTCCTCGGTCGCTACCAGTCCCAAGGACGATGAAACCAGTCCGTTGTCGGGCGACGATGGTCCAAGCTGGGAGGGCGATGGCACGACCGAGCTGGTGCCCGATGACGGTGAGTGGGGCGGCGATGCCAAGGCGCGTGCCAATAACCTCGGTGAGGGTGACGAGGCCGACGCCACCGAGTTGGCACGTTCGCACGAGTCCCTGCAAAGCCATTTGCACCGTCAGGCCCTGGGATTGCGGCTGGGTGATGAAGACCGCTGCGCCTTGCAATTTTTGATTGAGTCGCTCAACGAAGATGGCTACCTGGAGGACACGCTCGACACCTTGGCGCGCGGCCTGATGGCGGGTGACGATGCCGACGAAGAGCGCTTGCAAGAGCTGGTACACCATTTCACTGTGGCTTTGGGCCTGTTGCAAAGCCTCGATCCCAGCGGGGTGGGTGCGCGCAATCTGGGCGAGTGTCTGCGCTTGCAGTTGCGTGCACTGATGGCTCAAGCGCCTGCTGACGCGGTGGCGGCGACTCGCAGGGCGGTGCTTGCCCTGGCGTTGCGCATCTGCGCCTTGCCCATGGACCTGCTGGCGCGCCGCGATGTCAAGACGCTGGTGCAGCGCTGTGGTGGCAGCGACGCACAAACCCGCGAGGCGATCGCCTTGATTGCGCGGCTCGAGCCCAAACCCGGGCGCCGTTTTGTGGATGTGGAGCGCAATATCGTGCTGCCCGATGTGCTGGTGATTCCTATCGCCAAGCCGGGTTCCACTAGCACGCCGCAGTTTCGGGTACAACTTAATCCCGATGTGATGCCCAAATTGCGGGTGCACGACATTTATGCCAATGTCTTGCGCAACCACCGCGGCGGCAAGGACAGTGCGAGTTTTGCCTCGCTGCAACAGCGTTTGCAGGAAGCGCGCTGGTTCATCAAGAATATTCAACAGCGCTTTGACACGATCTTGCGTGTCAGCACCGCCATTGTCGAGCGCCAAAAGAGCTTTTTCACGCATGGCGAGCTGGCCATGCGCCCCCTGGTGTTGCGGGAAATTGCCGATGAGCTGGGACTGCACGAGTCCACTATCAGCCGGGTCACCACTGCCAAGTACATGGCCACACCGTTTGGCACCTTTGAGCTCAAGTATTTCTTTGGTTCGGGTCTGGGAACCGAGTCGGGCGGCAATGCGTCGAGCACTGCGGTGCGCGCCCTCATCAAGCAGTTTATTGCGAACGAAAGCGCCAAGCGCCCGCTGTCGGACAACCAGCTCTCGGAAATGCTCAAGGAGCAAGGCATCGAATGCGCCCGCCGCACCGTTGCCAAATACCGAGAAGGACTCAAGATTGCGCCTGCCTCCTTGAGAAAGGCGCTGCAATGAGGAAATTTTTTGACCGGAATAGCGGCGTAGTTTCAGGTTCTGGGGTGGTTATGGACCATGATTTTTGATCAGGATTCATGTGAACCAACTGCAACTTTTTCTCCCGTGTGCGGCCGGCGTTGAGGACTATCTGGCCCAAGAGGTGCACGGCATCACCGGGCGCGTTGGCGAGGACCTGCTGACGCGCCGGGGCGGCGTGATGGTGCGTGCCTCCTGGCGTGATGCGATGCGGCTCAACCTGCACAGCCGGCTGGCGCAGCGTGTGCTGGTGCAGTTGTCCTATTCTGACTACCGCAACGAGCAAGACCTGTACCGCGCGGCGTCCGAAGTCGCTTGGGAAATCTGGTTTACCCCCAAACACAGCATCAAGGTCGAAGTGACGGCGCAGCACAGCCCGCTCAACAGCCTGAACTTTGCCGCGCTCAAGATCAAGGACGCGGTGTGTGACCGTTTTCGCGCCAAGGCGCACGGGGTGCGGCCCGATGTCAACACCCAGTGGCCCGATGTGCGTATTTACGCCCACCTCACCACCGACACCTGTTCGCTGTATATCGACACATCGGGTGAGCCGCTGTTCAAGCGTGGCTGGCGTGAGGACAAGGGCGAGGCACCCCTCAAGGAAACGCTGGCCGCTGCCATGCTGGCCGCCTGCGGCTGGGCAGATGGGGAGGGCGAACGTTTGCCCCTGTATGACCCCTGTTGTGGTAGCGGCACCATTGCGATTGAGGCCGCGCAAATTGCCTGTCGCATTGCGCCTGGGTCCTTGCGCCGGTTTGCGTTCGAAAAATACCTGCCGTTTCAGGCGCACGTTTGGTCTGTGGTCCAGCAAGAGGCGGCAGACGCTGTACGTCCCAGGGTAGCGGGGCAAGTCCCGTTGATCTTTGGCAGCGACGTGTCGCACCGGATGGTGGATTTCGCGCAGCGCAACGCCGAGCGCGCTGGCGTGGCGAAGCTGGTTGAATTTCGCGGTGGCGACGCCTTGCAGCGCATGCCGCCGTGTCCGATGCCCGGTGTCATGCTGCTGAATCCGCCCTACGGTGAACGGATCGGCGTTGCGGGAATTGCCGGCGAGGCGCGTGGCAAGGGCGCTGGCCGCGAACTGGCGGTGACTGAAGGCGGTGGTGAGTTTTTTAGCCAATTGGCAGCGCACTGGAAAAAGAATTACAGCGGCTGGACCGGCTGGATTTTGACCCCGGACCTGAAGTTGCCCAGCAAAATGCGGCTCAAGGAGTCACGCCGCGTGCCCCTTTGGAATGGTCCAATCGAATGCCGTCTGTTTCGGTTTGACATGGTCTTGGGCGCTGCGCGCAGCAAGGCGGTGCCTGACAAGCGCAGTGATTGAGGTGCGACAAGGTCAGACTTCCTGCTCCCATCGGAGTCGTGGTGGCTGCGGCTTCCAGCGTCAGTTGCGACAAAAAGCGGCAAGATGCCGCTTCCACGCGTGCCAGGACGTTCCGGGAAATCGAAATACCTTCCCAGGGTGGATCAGGATGTCTGAAGCTGCAAGTAGGCTATCGAAGTGAGTGAGATGCAGGGCGTAGCCGCTGCCGACGGGGTAATCGTCCTTGACACCAATATCGTGCTGGACCTCTTTGTCTTTCGCGATCCGGCCACGCTGGGGCTGCACCATGCCTTGCAGTCCGGCAGCGTGCGCTGGCTTGTGACTGCTGCCATGCGTGACGAGCTGGAGCGGGTGCTTGCCTATGCGCAGATCGCAAGAAGACTGAGTTTTTACGACATTCCTTCTCACGGGGTGTTGGCCCAGATGGATGCTTTTTCTTATCCGGCTGCCGCTGCGCCCAAGGCGGTATTTACCTGCAAGGACCCGGACGACCAGAAGTTTGTTGATCTTGCGGTGGCGCATGGTGCGCGCTTGCTCAGTAAGGATCGGGCGGTGTTGTGCATGCGCAAGCGCCTGGCCACCTGCGGAGTCCACGTCGCCTCTGTCTTTGACCTGTAATCTTTCGCTGTCATTCCAGCGCAAGTGAGCAGCCATCCGCGCACCGTGGAGCGAAAGAATGGGGGTCGGATCTGCAAGCGCAGCGCAGACGGCTCCGACCCCTATTCTTTTGCGTTGTCACTTTGCGCAACTGTGCTTCGTGTGAAACCATGGCGAGACGTTATGTTGCGTTGCTTTGCGTGACGTGAAGTGATTCGCATTGTCTTGTCGCGTCCGCAAGTCGTCCCCATTCTGATCTGCTTTTTGCCTTGCCGGCACCTTTTGCCGGGTGGTGCGCCCGGCGGCGCACCTACTTTCTTTGGTCGCCAAAGAAAGTAGGCAAAGAAAGGCGAACCCCGGTGCCGTTGTCCCTTTGGCCTGACGGCCAAACGGGCACGCTGCGCTGCTCGGTCGCCGGGGGCCGGGTCGCAAACTCGCTGCGCTCAGACAGTGCGTCCCTTTTCACCCCCGTCGCCCTGCGCTGCTCGCCAACGGCACAGGGGCGGGCACAGGTAACCATGGTGACCTGCGGGGTTTGCCAAATCCCTACAATCCGCCATCCACTTCACCGGGAGACAACGCCATGCCAGCAGCCGACCGAGTCCCTTCTGCGTCCACTGACTATCTTGAGACCCGTCGCCACATGGTGCGCAAGATGCGCATGCTGATGGTCGATGGCAACCTGACTACCAACCTGCGCAGCACCGAGGCCGGTGTGAGCGCGCGGGTCCATGCGGGGGGCTATTGGGGCTTTGCGGCACTGCCGGGCTCGGGCACGGCGGAGCAAATGGCGCAGGTGCAGCGGCAGGCGCAAAGCAATGCGCAGGCCATGGGGCGGTTTGGCCAGAAGTCTGCGCTGGCGCTGGCGGGTGGCAGCTATGTTGGCGAGCATGTGTACCGAGGCAAGCCAGAGCTGACACCGGCCGAGTGCAACGCGCGTTTGCAGGCCCTGCATGGCTATTGCAAGCAACGCTATCCCCGTTTGAAGAGCACCCGGTTTCTGCTGGCCGATGAACACCACAGCAAATGGCTTACGACGGGCAGCGGGGGCGAGTCGCTGTCGAGCATACAGCGGGCACTGTGCTATGTCACTTTTATGGCCGAAAGCGACGACGGCAGCCCGGTGGAGTTGAATCACCCGTTGTCGTGGAAGGGCAGTGTGGCGGATTTTGACTGGTCGCCTCAGGCGCTGGCGGCACAACTGGACGAACTGCACACCCA